>JAOZVV010000007.1 GCA_025869365.1 Pseudonocardia sp. | reverse complement strand
GGTGCCCCCGGTGGGATTCGAACCCACACTGTGACCCTTTTAAGGGGCCTGCCTCTGCCGGTTGGGCTACGAGGGCGACCTTTCCACCCTAGCGAGGAGAGGGTCGTCCACGATCGACGTGGGAGCGTGTCGAGAACGGTCGGGCGGCTCCGACCTGCCTTCGAACGGGCCGAGCGGCGGCCCCGGAACCGGGAGGACCCCCGATGAAGTACATGCTGATGATCTACGACAACCCCGACACCCGCTCCGTCTTCTTCGGCCCCGAGGGCGCGGGGCTCATGGCGGAGATGGAGGCGCTGATGGGCGAGCTGACCGAGTCCGGCGAGCTCGTCAGCACCGACGCGTTGGCGGACCCGTCGAGCAGCAAGGTCGTCCGGGTCCGGGACGACGTGCCGGTGATCACCGACGGGCCCCTCGCCGAGGCGAAGGAACACTTCGGCGGCTACCTGATCGTCGACTGCGAGTCCGAGGCGCGCGCACTGGACATCGCCGCCCGCTGGCCGAGCGCGAAGATCGCCGCGATGGAGGTGCGGCCCATCCTCGATCCCGCCGGCGAGGAGATGTGATCGAGGGCCCCGAGGACCTGCTGCGCACCCTCGCGCCGCAGGTCCTCGGGGTGCTCGTCCGCCGCTACCGGCAGTTCGACGCGGCCGAGGACGCGGTGCAGGAGGCCCTGCTCGCCGCGGCGACGCAGTGGCCGGTCGAAGGCGTTCCGGACAATCCGCACGGCTGGCTGGTGACGGTCGCGGCGCGGCGGTTCGTCGACGCCGTCCGTGCCGAGAACGCGAGCCGGCGGCGCGAGGAGCGGGCCGCCGTCCTCGACGAACCCTTGTCCGGCACCGAGACTCCCCAGTCCGACGACACCCTCACGCTGCTCGTCCTGTGCTGCCATCCCGCGCTGTCCGCACCCTCGCAGCTCGCCCTGACGCTGCGGGCCGTGGGTGGGCTGACCACGGCGGAGATCGCGGCGGCGTTCCTCGTGCCCGAGACGACCATGGCCCAGCGGATCAGCCGGGCCAAGAAGACGATCAGGACCGCGGGGGCGTCGTTCGACGGAGGGGACGACGTCGAGGACCGGCCGGCCGTCATCCGCCACGTCCTCTACCTGATCTTCAACGAGGGCTACACGGCGTCGTCGGGGCAGGTCCTGGCCCGGGCGGAGCTCACCGGCGAGGCGATCCGGCTGACCCGCCTGCTCTCCCGTGCGCTCCCCGACGACGGGGAGGTCACCGGCCTGCTCGCGCTCATGCTGCTGACGGACGCGCGGCGGCCGGCGCGGACGGGGGCCGGCGGTGAGCTCGTCCCGCTCGCGGAGCAGGACCGGAGCCGGTGGGATGCGGCCCAGATCGCGGAGGGGACCGCGCTCGTCGAACAGGCGTTGGCCCGCGGCGCCCTGGGCCCGTACAAGTTGCAGGCGGCGATCGCGGCCCTCCATGCCGAGGCGCGGACGGCCGCGGAGACGGACTGGCCCCAGATCGTCGCCCTCTACGAGCTGTTGGGGAGGGTCTCGCCCAATCCCGTGTACACGCTGAACCACGCCGTCGCGCTCGGGATGGCGCGCGGCCCCCGGGCCGGCCTCGCCCTGCTCACGACCCTGGACGACGACGATCGGCTGGCCGGCAACCACCGGCTCGCGGCGGTCCGGGCCCATCTCCTGGAGCTGGCCGGCGAGCCGGACGCGGCGCGCGAGCAGTACCGCACCGCCGCCCGGCAGACCGGCAGCCTGCCCGAACGCCGGTATCTCGAGCGCCGGGCCGGCTCGCTCTGACCTGGGTCAGGCGCTCTTCCTGATGTCCGCGTCCGGCACGACCGCCGCCGGGACCGGGACCGGCTTCGGCCCGACGATCCGGGAGAACTCCGCCTTGGGCTCGTGGATCTGCCCGAGCGCGACGACCTCGCGGCCCATGAGCAGCGCCGTCGTCCAGTCCATGACGATCCGGAACCGGCGGTTCCAGGTGGGCATCCGGCTGACGTGGTAGGTCCGGTGCATGAACCACGCCGGGAAGCCGCGGAGCTTCACGCCGTAGATCTGCGCGACCCCCTTGTACAGCCCGAGGCTCGCGACGGATCCCGCGTAGCTGTGCTTGTAGGGCTTCGACTCGGCGCCGCGCAGGTGGGCGACGATGTTGTCCGCCAGCACCTTGGCCTGCCGCACCGCGTGCTGGGCGGACGGGCTGGTGCGGGCCTCCGGGTCGTCCTTGGACAGGTCCGGGACCGACGCGCAGTCACCCGCGCTGAAGACCCCGGACATGCCCTCGACGGCCAGGTCCGCGGTGCACAGGACGTGCCCGCGCGGGCCGAGCGGCAGGTCCGTCTGCTCCAGCATCGGGTTCGGCTTGACCCCGGCCGTCCAGACGATCGTGTCGGTGTCGAACTCGGTTCCGTCGCTCAGCACGACGTGCCCGCCGACCATCGACTCGACGCGCGTCTCCAGCAGCACCTCGATGCCCGCGTCGATCAGCCGGCCGACGGTGTACGCGCCCATCTTGGGCCCGACCTCCGGCATGATCCGGTTCATCGCCTCGACGAGCACCCAGCGCAGGTCCTTCGCGTCGATGCCCTCGTAGTACTTCGTGGCGTAGCGGGCCATGTCCGCGAGCTCGGCGAGCGCCTCGACGCCCGCGTAGCCGCCGCCGACGACCATGAACGTGAGCAGCCGGCTGCGGAGCTCGGGATCGTCGGTCGTCGCGGCCGCGTCGAGCCGGGACAGGACGTGGTTGCGGAGGTAGATGGCCTCGCCGACCGTCTTGAAGGCGATGCCCTGCTCGGGCAGGCCGGGCACCGGGAGGGTGCGTGCGACGGAGCCGGGCGCGACCACGAGCACGTCGTAGTCGAGGGAGGTGGTGTGCCCCGCCGCCGTCTCGACCGTGACGGTCTTGTCCGCGTCGCTGATCGCGGTGACGCGTCCGGTCAGGACGTGGCACCCGCGCAGCACCTTGTGCAGGGGGACGACGACGTGCCGCGGCTCGATGGAGCCGGCGGCCGCCTCGGGCAGGAACGGCTGATAGGTCATGTGGGACTGCGGGTCGACGACGGTGATGTCGGCCTCCCCGCGACGCAGCTTCTTCTGCAGCCGCAGAGCGGTGTACATGCCGACGTAGCCGCCGCCGACCACGACGATTTTCGTACCATGCGCCATACATACATTCGTACCCCGAAGACGTAAGTCGACGCCCGCGATATCGACGTGATGTGCGTCCGAGTGCCTGTGAGTCCCGCTACAGCAGCCCCGCGGCGATGCCGGCGGCACGCAGGACGTCCTCGAGCATCGCCGGGGTCAGGCGTCCGGTGAAGGTGTTCTGCTGGCTCACGTGGTAGCTGCCGAACAGGTGCAGCGGGGTGGGGCCGGCCAGCTCGACGTGGGCGCCGTGGCCGAACTTCGGGCGGGGCCGCGGAATCGTCCAGCCGTGGTCCGCGAGCACCGGGAGCAGGCTCTGCCAGCCGAAACCACCCAGCACGACGACCGAGCGGACCGTCGGGAGGAGCAGCGCCAGCTCCGCGTCGAGCCAGTTGCGGCAGGTGTCCCGCTCGGCGGTCGTCGGCTTGTTGGCGGGGGGCGCGCAGTGCACCGGCGCGGTGATCCGGGTACCGCGCAGGGCGAGCCCGTCGCCGACGCGGACGGCGGTGGGCTGGTTCGCGAGGCCGACGGCGTGCAGCGCGGTGTAGAGGACGTCCCCGCTGCGGTCCCCGGTGAACATGCGGCCGGTCCGGTTGCCGCCGTGCGCGGCGGGGGCGAGCCCGACGATCAGCATCGACGCGTCCGCGGGGCCGAACCCGGGCACCGGGCGTCCCCAGTAGGTCCAGTCCCGGAACGAGGCCCGCTTCTCGGCCGCCACGGCCTCCCGCCAGGCGACGAGCCGGGGGCAGGCTCGGCACTCCGACACCGCGGCGTCCAGCTCGTCGAGGGTGCGTGGCTGGTTCAGGAAAGCCACATTCATGAAGAATTCTTACATGAATGTGGCTTTCCTGAACCTCGGCGAGCCATCTCAGACCGCGATCGAACGCGCGATCCCGTCCAGGATGTCGTGCTCGCTGACCACGAGCCTGTCGATCCCGGCCCGGGCGTGCAGCTCGCCCGCCAGCGCCTCGACGATGATCGCGCCCGCCCCGATCACGTCGACCCGCCCCGGGTGCAGGGCTCCGAGCTTGGCCCGCTCCGATTTCGGCGAGGTGACGAGAAGCTGCGCGACCCGGTGGATGTCGTCCCTGGTCAGGGTCGAGAGGTGCACGGCCTCGGGGTCGTACTCCGGCAGGTCCTGGGCGATCCCGGAGAGCGTGGTGATCGTCCCGGCCACCCCGACCCAGGTCTTCACGGCGTCGACCGGAACCGCCGCGAACGCCTCGTCGAGGATCCCCATGGCCACTCCGCGCGCCGCCTCGACATCCTCGGCGCCGGGCGGGTCCCCGGGCAGGCAGCGCTCGGTGAGCCGGACGCTGCCGATGTCCACGGACTTCGCCGCCGTCACACTCGCCTTGCCGTCCACCAGCTCCCCGACGACCACCTCGGTCGAGCCGCCGCCCACGTCCACGACGACGAACGGGCCGTCGTCCGGGTCCAGCTCGCCCACCGCACCCTCGAAGGAGAGCCGCGCCTCCTCGTCCCCGCTGATCACCTCGGCGTCGATCCCGAGCGTGTCCCGGACCATGCCGAAGAAGTCCTCCCGGTTGCTCGCGTCCCGCGTGGCCGAGGTCGCGACCATGCGGACGCGCTCGACCCCCTTGCGCCGCACCGCCACCGCGTAGTCGACGAGCGCGACGCGGGTCCGTTCGAGCGCCTCCGGATCGAGCCTCCCGCTGGCGTCGACGCCCTTGCCGAGCCGCACGATCCGCATCTCCCGATGCAGGTCCCGCAGCTCCGGGGTGCCGTCGAAGCTCGTGGTCACGTCCGCGATCAAGAGGCGGATCGAGTTGGTCCCGCAGTCGATCGCGGCCACCCGAGACATAGGACTTCCCTTCGCCGGTGCGGCCGTCACGCTACGCGGTGCGGACCTCGGCCACGACGCAGCCCGGGCCCGTCCGGCACGGCCCGTGGGGCATGCCCGGCCGCCATGACGTGCAGTGCCCTGGACCCCGGACGTCGGCCCAGGGCGAGGTCCGTCAGCGCGCCCCCGAGGAGGTGGACTCCTCGCGCATGCGGTCCATCCTGCCTACTCTCGAGTAGGTGGCGTACAGCGATGTCGATCCCCTGGCCGACCTGGGCACCCACACGGTGACCAACCAGGCCCCGCCGCTCGACGGGTTCGATCCCCTGGCCTGCGACCCCGCCCTCACGGATGCGCTGCGCCGGGAGGGCGGTGCCCGCGAGGACCTCGGGGGGCTCGCCGCGGCGGTCGGGTCCGCGGAGTATCGCGAGCACGCCCGGCTGGCCGACGAGAACGAGCCGGTGCTGCGCACGCACGACCGCTACGGCCACCGGATCGACGAGGTGGACTTCCACCCGTCATGGCACGCGCTGATGGGCCTCTCCGTCGGCGCCGGGCTGCACGGCGCGCCCTGGGCCGGCGGGCCGGGTGCGCACGTCGCCCGGGCCGCGGGGTTCTACCTGGTCAGCCAGCTGGAGCAGGGGCACTGCTGTCCGATCTCGATGACGTACGCGTCGATCCCGGCGCTGCGGCACGCGCCGGCCCTCGCCGCGGAGTTCGAGCCCGGTCTGACGTCACGGGCCTACGTTCCGGGGCTCGCGCGGCCGGGCACGAAGGCCGGGCTGCTCGCCGGGATGTCGATGACGGAGAAGCAGGGCGGCTCCGACGTCCGGACCGGGACGACGGTGGCGACGCCGGCCGCGGACGGGACGTACTCCCTCGTCGGGCACAAGTGGTTCACCTCCGCGCCGATGAACGACCTGTTCCTGACCCTCGCGCAGGCGCCGGGCGGGCTGACCTGCTTCGTCCTCCCGCGCGTGCTGCCGGACGGCACCCGCAACGCGCTGCGCGTCCAGCGGCTCAAGGACAAGCTCGGGAACCGGTCCAACGCGTCGTCGGAGATCGAGTACGCGGGCGCCCTGGCCTGGCCGGTCGGCGACGAGGGCCGGGGCGTCGCGACGATCATCGAGATGGTGTCGATGACCCGGCTGGACTGTGTGCTGGGTTCGGCCGGGACGGTGCGGGCAGCGTTGTCCGAGGCGGCGCATCACGTGGCGCACCGCAGCGCGTTCGGGGCCCGGCTCGCGGACCAGCCGCTGATGCAGGCGGTGCTCGCCGAGCTGGCGGTGGAGTCCGAGGCGGCGACGACCCTGGCGCTGCGGCTCGCCGGGGCGGTCGAGCGGGGCGAGACGGCGTTCCTGCGGCTGGCGCTGCCGGCGTCGAAGTACCTGGTGTGCAAGCGAACCCCCGCGCTCGTCGCCGAGGCGCTGGAGTGCCTGGGCGGCAACGGGTACGTCGAGGAGTCCCCGATGCCGCGGCTCTACCGGGAGGCGCCGCTGAACTCGATCTGGGAGGGCTCGGGCAACGTCACCGCGCTCGACGTGCTGCGGGCCGTCGGCCGGTCCCCGGAGTCCGTGGACGCGGTGCTCGCCGAGATCGACGCCGCGTCGGGCGCGGACCGGCGGTTCGACGCCGCGGTCTCGGCCCTGCGCGCCGCGTTCCGCGAACCGGACCCGCGGACCGCCCGTCGGCTGGCCGAGCTCCTGGCGCTGTGCCTGCAGGGCTCGCTGATGCTCCGGACCGCCCCGACCGAGGCGGCCGACGCCTTCCTCGCCCGCCTCGCCCCGGACGGTCCCTGGCGCACCGCGGGCACCCTCCCGTCGGGCACGGCGACAGCAACCCTGCTCGCCCGGGTCACCCCCGGGCGCCCCTGACCGCCCCGCGAGTCCGCGTGATCGCCACGCGCGGTACGTCCCGGCCGGATATGGCCGTCCTGCACCGCGACCGACGATCACTCACGACGGACTCGCGCGACCCGCACGGTCGGGCCCCCGGGTCAGGCGGAGCAGGGGCCGGTGGTGAACCAGTCCCCCAGGTGGTCGATCGCGTCGTCCCCGATCGGGTTGACGCCCGGGCCGGCCGCCAGGGAGTGGGCGATGTGGACGTGCAGGCACTTGACCCTGTCCGGCATCCCACCCGCGCTCACGTCCGTGCCCAGCGGCTCGATCGCATCCCGTTCGGCGAGGTAGGACTCGTGGGCCGCGCGGTACGCGGCGGCGAGCTCGGGCTCTTCCGCGAGGCGCTCCGTCTGCTCGCGCATCAGGCCGTCCGCCTCGAGGGTCCCGATCCGCGACGCCAGCTTGGGGCACGTCAGGTAGTAGAGCGTGGGGAACGGCGTCCCGTCCGGCAGGCGCGGCGCCGTGCGGACGACCGCGGGATGTCCGGCCGGGCACCGCGCCGCGACGGCGAGGACGCCCCGGGGCGGGCGGCCGAGCTGCTCCGCGATCACGGCGAGGTCCTCAGCGGAGACCGCGTCTCGGGAACGCCCCGACTCGGTGACGGGAATACCGCGACTCGCGGGGGTGGTCATAGCGGGGAACCCACGGTCACGTCGCTCCACAGTTGTCGGTACCAGGGTGTGTTCGCCGCGGCGGCCTTCGCCGCCGCCGGGTCCTCGACCTGCGGCAGCTGCACCTGGAACGGGATCTCCCCGGGCTTGACGTACCCGAGCCGGGACCGGGCCTCTACCGCGACCTCCTCCGGGTCCGAGAGCCGCGCCCGCCGCTCGGTCAGCTGGTCCACCTCGGCGGCCAGGGCCCGCTGCTGGTTGGAGACCGCCGTGAGCTCCTGGCGTTGCGCGACGTAGTTCCGCAGCGGGACGGCGACGGTGAGCGTCAACGCGCAGACGACGATCGCGAGGACCGCCGCCCGGCGCGTCGAGGACAGGCCGAGCAGGCCGGTGGTGGCCGCGACGACCCCACCGGCCCGGGACCGGCTCCGGGTGAGCCGCGGCTCCCGGACCCGCTTGCCGCCCGTCGGGCGCGCACCACCCCGACCGCGGGCCCGCTCGCTCCGGGCCCGCGTCCGTTCGGAGTCCGTCCCGGCGGCCGCCATCTCCTGCCTCAGGCCTGCGGCACCGAGTACCGCGGGAAGGCGAGCTCGCCCGCGTAGCGCGCGGCGTCCCCGAGGGCCTCCTCGATGCGCAGCAGCTGGTTGTACTTGGCGACCCGCTCGGAGCGGGCGGGGGCGCCGGTCTTGATCTGGCCGCAGCCGGTGGCGACGGCGAGGTCCGCGATCGTCACGTCCTCGGTCTCCCCGGAGCGGTGGCTCATCATGCAGCGGTAGCTGAACGAGTGCGCCAGGGTGACCGCGTCGAGGGTCTCGGACAGCGTGCCGATCTGGTTGACCTTCACCAGCAGCGCGTTCGCGGCGCCGCGGTTGATGCCCTCCTCGAGCCGCTCGGGGTTGGTGACGAACAGGTCGTCCCCGACGATCTGGACCTTGTCCCCGATCGACTGCGTCAGCGACACCCAGCCGTCCCAGTCGTCCTCGGACAGCGGGTCCTCGATCGAGACCAGCGGGAACTCGTCGACCAGCTCGGCCCACACCTTCGACAGGTCCGCCGAGGAGAGCTCCTTGCCCTCGTAGCGGTACACGCCGTCCGAGAAGAACTCGGTGGCCGCGACGTCCAGCGCCAGGACCACGTCCGTGCCCAGGACGAAGCCCGCCTTCTCCACCGCGACGCCGATCAGCTCGAGCGCGCCCTTGGTGCCGCCCGCGACGTCCGGGGCGAAGCCGCCCTCGTCCCCGAGCCCGGTGGACATGCCCTTCTCCTTGAGCACGGCCTTGAGCGCGTGGTAGACCTCCGCGCCCCAGCGCAGGGACTCGCGGAAGGACTCGGCGCCGATCGGCGCGACCATGAACTCCTGCACGTCCACCGAGGTGTCCGCATGCGCGCCGCCGTTGAGGATGTTCATCATCGGGACCGGCAGGACGTGCGCGTTCGGGCCGCCGACGTAGCGGAACAGCTCCAGCCCGGAGGACTCCGCGGCCGCCTTGGCGACGGCGAGCGAGACGCCCAGCAGCGCGTTCGCACCGAGGCGCGACTTGTCCGGGGTCCCGTCGAGGTCCACGAGCCGCTGGTCCACGAGCCGCTGGTCCACCGCCTCCATGCCCGTCAGCTCCGGGCCGATCTCGTCGAGCACCGCGGTCACGGCCTTCTCGACGCCCTTGCCGCCGTAGCGGGCGTCCCCGTCCCGCAGCTCGACGGCCTCGTGCTCGCCCGTCGACGCGCCGGAGGGCACGGCGGCCCTGGCCAGGGTGCCGTCGTCGAGGGCGACCTCGACCTCGACCGTCGGGTTGCCCCGGGAGTCGAGGATCTCTCGCGCCCCGACCTGCTCGATGGCTGCCACGCAGTACTCCTGTTCACCGTCACCGTTCGGAGATTCGCGGGTCAGGGTAGCCGCAGCCGCCGACGATCCGGGGGACGAGCCCGGGCCGCGTCACTGTGCCCCCCACCGCACCACGCTCCGCGCCCTCGTGCGCGCACGAGGGCGCGGAGCCCGCGCACGCGGTGACCGTGCCGATGTCAAGCCTCGCGATTCGCCGCGACGGCACCTAACCTAGGAATGACCATGACGAGCGAACCGGTCTCCCGACGGGAGCGAAACCTGGTCTTCGAGTCGTTCCGTCGAGCCGAGATGCTGCTGTCCGACCGGCGTCCGCTCGACGCGTTGCAGGCCCTGACCCCGGTGGTCGAGAGCCAGCCGAACGACGCCTCGGTGCACCTGCTCGCCGGGCGCGCGTACCTGGACTCCGCGCAGCTCAAGCGGGCCGAGGACGCCTTCGGCAAGGTACTGGAGCTCGATCCCGCGGACCACTACGCACGGTTCGCCCTGGGGAAGGCACTGCAGCGGCAGGGCCGCCTCGGCGAGGCGCTCGCGCAGCTGAAGATGGCCGTGGTGATGGACCCCCGCCCGGAGTACCAGGAGGCGCTCGGCGAGGTGCGTGCCCGGATCGCGACGCTGCAGGACTGATCCCCCGGAGACGGGCCGTGGAGGCGCCGGAACGGGCCGCACGAGGCGTCGGAACGGGCCCCAGCCGGGACAGTTCGGGCATACCAGACATGCGCGTCCACCTGCCGGAACGATGCGGGACGGAGCCTTCCGATCTGCCGGTTCCACAAGCTAGCCTCAGCCCGCTACAGATGAGCCTCGCCTAAAGAAGGCCCCCCAAGGCTCACGAGATCGGGAACCGGAGGGCGCCTCGGTGCTGGGCAATGCGCTGATCGGACTCAGGGAGGGCCTCGAGGCCTCCCTCGTCGTGAGCATCCTCGTCGCGTTCCTCGTCAAGACGGACCGGCGCAGCGAGCTCCCCCGGGTGTGGCTCGGCGTCGGCATCGCGGTGCTCGTCAGCGTCGGGGTCACACTCGGGCTCACCCTCGCCCAGCAGACGCTCACCTTCGAGGCCTCGGAGACCCTCGGCGGCACGCTGTCGATCATCGCGGTCGGCTTCGTCACCTGGATGATCTTCTGGATGCGCAACAACGCGCGCGCCCTGTCCACGGAGCTGCAGGGCAGGCTCGAGACGGCGATCCGGATGGGGCCGGTCGCGGTCGTCGCGATGGCCACGCTGGCCGTCGGCCGCGAGGGCCTGGAGACCGCGGTCTTCTTCTTCGCCGCCGCCCAGGCCGCGGGAGAGACGGTCGAGCCGCTGATCGGCTTCCTGATCGGCATCGCGATCGCGATCGTGCTCGCCCACCTGATCTACCGCGGCGCGATGAGCATCAACCTGGCGAAGTTCTTCACCGTCACCGGGCTGCTGCTGATCTTCGTCGCGGCCGGGATCCTCGCCTACGGCGTGCACGACCTGCAGGAGGCCGGCGTGCTGCCCGGCCTCAACACCCTCGCCTTCGACGTGAGCGCCGCGGTCCCGCCGGACTCGTGGTACGGCACCCTGCTCAAGGGCGTCTTCAACTTCTCCCCGCAGACGACCGTGCTCGAGGCCGTCGTCTGGGTGCTCTACGTCTCCGTCGTCCTGACGCTCTTTCTCATTCCCCAGCGCCAGCGGTCCACCACGTCCGCCGCTGCGTGACCCCCCGAGGAGAAACGCCCATGTCCCGCTCCACCCGACGGTCGGCGGCCGTCCTGCTCACCGCAGGCACCGCCGCGCTCGTCCTCGCCGGGTGCACCAGCACCGCACAACCCGCCGCGCCCGCGGGGGGCGACGCGGCAGGCGGTCCGATCACGGTCAACGCGACCGACGCCACGTGCGAGGTGTCCAGCGCCGAGGCCCCGGCCGGCAACATCTCCTTCGCGATCAGGAACTCCGGCACGAAGGTGACCGAGTTCTACCTCTACGGCACCGGCGACCGGATCATGGGCGAGGTCGAGAACATCGGCCCCGGCCTGTCGAGGAACCTGATCGTCGAGGTGCCGGACGGCGGCGCCTACACCACCGCGTGCAAGCCCGGCATGGTCGGCGACGGCATCCGCAACGCCTTCACCGTCACCGGCACCGCCACCCGCTCGGTGGACACGAACGCCAAGCTCGCCGAGGCCACCGCGGGGTACAAGCGCTACGTCGCCTCGCAGGTCGAGGCCCTGGTGCCGAAGACCCAGGAGTTCGTCGACGCCGTCAAGGCCGGCAAGGTCGACGAGGCCAAGGCCCTGTTCCCGGTCTCGCGCACCTACTGGGAGCGGATCGAGCCGGTCGCGGAGTCCTTCGGCGACCTGGACCCGAAGATGGACGGCCGCGAGGACGACGAGCGGGAGCCGGGCGTCGGCTTCACCGGTTTCCACCGCCTCGAGAAGGACCTCTGGGTCGACGGCTTGGCGCCGGACTCGGCCGCGGTCGCGGACCAGCTGATGGTGGACATGAAGGACCTGCAGACGCGGGTCGCGCCGCTGGAGTTCACCCCGGTCCAGCTCGCGAACGGCGCCAAGGAACTGCTCGACGAGGTCGCCACCGGCAAGATCGAGGGCGAGGAGGACCGCTACTCGCACACGGACCTCTGGGACTTCAAGGCGAACATCGACGGCTCCCAGGGCGCGATCGCCGCGCTCCGGCCGGTGATCGACGACAAGGACCCGCAGCTCGGCCCGACGCTGGACCAGCGCTTCGCCGCCGTCGACGCGCTGCTGGACAAGTACCGCGAGGGTGACGGCTACAAGAGCTACCTGACCCTGACCGAGGAGGACAAGAAGTCGATGGCCGCCGCCGTGGACGCCCTCGGCGAGCCCATCAGCCAGGTTGCGGGGGTCGTCACGTCGTGAGCACGACCCGCCCCTCGACCCGGCCCGCCGAGGCACCGCAGACCCCACCCCCCACCCCGCCGGACGAGCCACCCACGGCCTCCGGCGAGGGCGGCGGCGGGTTCTCCCGCAGACGGCTGCTCGGGTTCGCGGGGGCGGGTGTCGCGCTCGCCGGGGCAGGGGCCGGCATCGGTTTCGCCGCCGGTGCCTCCTCCGGCGGCGAGCCCGCCCGGGACGGCGTCGTGCCCTTCCGCGGCCGGCACCAGGCCGGGATCGTCACCCCGGCCCAGGACCGGATGCACTTCGTCTCCCTGGACCTGACCAGCACGGACCGGGCCGAGGTGCAGCGGCTCTTCCAGAAGTGGACAGCCGCGGCCGAGCGGATGACGGCCGGGCTCGAGACCAGCGAGAACGGCGCTGTCGGGCTGAACCCGTACTCCCCGCCGGCGGACACCGGCGAGGCGCTGGGACTGCCCGCGGCGTCGCTCACGCTCACCCTCGGGCTCGGCGCCTCGTTCTTCGCCAAGCTCGGCATGGCGGACGAGCGGCCGCCCGCGTTGATCGACCTGCCCGCGTTCACCGGGGACCAGCTGGACCCGAACCGCTCCGGCGGGGACCTGTGCATCCAGGCCTGCTCCGACGACCCGCAGGTCGGCGTGCACGCGATCCGCAACCTCGTCCGGATCGGGTTCGGGACCACCGCCGTGCGCTGGTCGCAGCTCGGGTTCGGACGCACCTCCTCGACGTCGACCGCGCAGGCCACCCCGCGCAACCTCTTCGGCTTCAAGGACGGCACGAACAACCTCAAGGCCGAGGAGCCGCAGGAGATCGACCAGCACGTCTGGGTCGAGCCCGGGGACGGGCCGGACTGGATGACGGGCGGCAGCTACCTCGTGGCCCGCCGGATCCGGATGCACATCGAGACCTGGGACCGCACCTCCCTGCAGGAGCAGGAGCAGATCGTCGGGCGCACCAAGGGCGAGGGCAACCCGCTCAGCGGGCAGAAGGAGTTCGACGTCGCGAACCTCGCGGCGCAGGGTGCCGACGGGACACCCGCGATCCCGGTGGACGCCCACATCCGGCTCGCCGCGGCGGAGTCCCTGAACGGTGTCAAGATCCTGCGGCGGGGCTACAACTTCGTCGACGGCTCGGACGGCAGCGGGCACCTCGACGCCGGCCTGTTCTTCGTCGCGTTCGTGCGGAACCCCGAGACGCAGTTCGTCCCCATGCAACGGGCGCTCGCGAACAAGGACAAGATGATGGAGTACCTGGAGCACAACGGCTCCGCGCTCTTCGCCTGTCCCCCGGGCCTGGCCGACGGCGGCTACTGGGCCCAGTCCCTCTTCACCTGACCCGCGAGTCGCGGTATTTCCGTCACCGAGTCGCGGGATCTCCGTGGGCCGTTCGGTCAGGCCGCGGCCGCCGCGTACCGGTCCGCCGCCGCCCACACGAGCCGCACGTACTCGACGGACCGGTTGTAGGCGAGCACCCCGGCCCACCACCCGTCCCCGCTCGCGGTGTCCCGGCCGCCGGCGCAGAGGTAGGCCGCGGCGGCCCGCGCCGCGTCGTCGATGAGCTGGGGGTCTCCGCCGCCGCCGAAGCGCGCCCAGGTCGTCGGGAGGAACTGCAGCGGACCGACGGCGCGGTCGTAGGTCGTGTCGCCGTCGAGGCGGCCGCCGTCGGTGTCCCGGATCTCGCGGGTCCGGTTCGACCCGTCCAGCGGGATACCGACGATCGGCGGGGTGGCGACGCCGCGCTCGTCGAGCCGGGAGCCGTTGATCCGGGCGTGGTTCGACTCGACGCGCCCGATCCCGGCGAGGGTGGTCCAGGACAGGCCGCAGTCCGGGGTCAGCGAACGCTGGGCGAGCTCCGCGTTCGCGTAGGCCTGCAGGGTCCGGGCGGGCACCGCGGTCCGGGCCGCGGTGTCGCGCGCCCACGCCACGGTGTCCGTGCCGCCGGCCAGCGGTGCGGCGGCGGAGACGGGAGTGCCGCGGGGAACGTCCGCGGGCGTCAGACCGTCCGAGCGCCGCTCACGTCCCTCCTGCCCGACGAGGACGACACCGAGCAGCACGAAACCCACGACACCGAGGATGCCGAGCAGTACCGCGGAGGAGCGACGCACCCGGTTCACGGTACGGACGGGTCCTGAGAGACCTCTGAGCACGAGCGGGGCCCGGACGGCGTGCGCCACCCGGGCCCCGGGACCCGCCGGTCCGCACCTGTCAGCCGAGACCGCCGAGCAGGTCGTACGCGGGCGCGAGCGCGTCGAAGAGGCCGAGGGTCGGCTCCGGGAGCGGTACCGGGACCTCCTGGAGCACCCAGGTCGGACCGGTGGCGGAGGCGCCGTGCGCCGCGTCCGGGGCGGGCGCCTCGTCCGCGTGCGCGACACCGCCGGCGAGACCGGTGAACGCGGCGGCGCCGAGCAGCCCGGCGGCGGAACGGGTGACGAACGTGCTCATCAAGGAATTCCTTTCGACGTGGCCTACGGCGTCATGGAGCCGTAGTGCTCTCTCAAGGCCCCGAAGAGGACGTCATGGCTCCATGACGCGCCGTCGGGGCAGGCGGCTCCCTCAGCAGAGGGAGTCGACGGGCTTCGGGTTCGCCAGGCCGAAGAGCGGACGCAGCCGCAGCCCGACCCAGGTGCCGCCCAGCGCGACGACACCCCAGATCCAGCCGTGCAGGCTGAGCGAGGCGATGCCGGAGAAGTAGGCCCCGATGTTGCAGCCCCCGGCGAGCCGGGAGCCGTAGCCCATGGCGATGCCGCCCAGCACCGCGCCGAGCGCGAGCTTCCACGGGATCCGCCGGTGCAGCACGAACGCCCCGCCGATCGCCGAGGCGATCAGGGCCCCGATCATGATCCCGAAGTCGAGGACGGAGATGCGGTCCGCGAGCACCGGTCCGGCGAGCGACTTCGCGTTGGCCGGGACCTGCCAGAAGGCCCAGGTCCCGGGCTCGGCGCCGAACCACTGCAGCACCTTCGCGCCCCAGAGGCCGAACGCGGACGTCACACCCCAGGGCTGGCCCGAGACGAACAGGACGGCGGCGTTGAGCACCGCGAGCGCGATCGCGCCCACCCACATCGGCCACGAGCCCCGAAGCACCCGGGCGATCCCCCGCGCGGTCGGCGGGAGTTCCACCGGCGGCGGGTTCCGACGCCGCGCGACCGCATAGGTCACACCGGCGATCAGCGCCATGACCAGCAGGGACACCGCCACCGCCCCGGGACGGCCGAAGACCTCCGCGAGGGAGATCGAGGGCCCCTGCGGCAGGGTCACGAACCAGAAGGGGTAGCTGAGCGCGGCGAGGACCGAGCCGACCACGAACCCGAACAGGGTCAGCACGATCGCGCTCTGCCCGCTGCCGACGGCGAACAGGGTGCCCGACGCGCAGGCCCCCCCGACCTGCATGCCGATCCCGAAGAGGAACGCGCCGACGACCAGGCCGACGCCGATCGGGGACACGAAGCCCTTCGGGTCCCCGGACAGGCCGAGACCCGCCGCGAAGATCACTCCGAACAGGACGGTCGCGACGCCGAGCATCAGCATGTGTGCCCGGATGGCGGCACCCTGGCCGACCGCGACGAGCTGGCGCCAGCCCGAGGTGAAGCCGAAGCGCGAGTGGAACAGGGTGAAACCGAGGGCGAGGCCGAGGCCGGCGGTGCCGACCATCGTGCCCGGCGCCACCCGGGACACCCCCCAGAGCAGCAGCGCGGCGAGCAGGGCCCCGATCGCGGTCGGCACCCACCTGGCGGGCGGGGCCTCCCGGTCCGCGGGGCCGAAGGCCGCACGTTCCTCGGCCGGGACCCGGCGGAGCACGCCGGTGATCCGGCCCGCCGAATCGTTCAGTACGGACATGACGGTGGGCTCCTTCGTGGTGCGTTCTCGAGCGGTGGGGACGTTCAGAGCGGATCGAGCGGGGCGCTGACCGGCACGACCGTTCCCCCTGGGAACCAGGCCGCGGGGTTGCCGCCTCCGTGGTGGGAGGACCCGGCCGGATCGCCCGGTGCGTCGACCGTCATCGGCACGTCGACGGGGGCGGCGCCGAAGAGCGTCACCCGGTCGTCGACGGCGACGCCGGCGGCCCCGGCCCAGGCGAGGTAGCCGGCGGTGGACGGCGCCTCGCCGGGAAAGGTCCTGGCCAGCAGCCCGGCGTAGCGCTGCGGTCCGGGCTCCTGCGGGCTGAACGCCAGCGGCAGGATCGACGACGACGTCGCCGTCACCACCCCTCCGGTCAGCAGCCACGGGGCGAGGTAGGTGCCACCGAGGAACGTGGCCGTGTCCCGGGCCCGCAGCGACGCCTCGGTCAGCGTCGTCCGCGCGGTCTCCCACCCGGAGACGACGATCAGCGCGCTGAGTCCGTCCGGCTCCGCGGGCAACGCGATCCCCTCGGCCCCGGCGGTCTCGCGCACGATCCGCTCGGCCGCCCTCGACCGTGCCGAGTCGTCCGCGACGAGCCGCGCGCTGGTGACGCCGTGCGCACCGAGCTGGTGGACGGTGGCCCGCAGGGCCTCGGCCTCGGTGGGCGCCAGCGCCTCCGACGGGCACGCCGGGACCGTCCCGTCGACGAGCAGGGCCCCCAGCGCGGCGGCGACGCACTCCGGGCCGTCGGGCCCGGCGATCGTGCCCGGCTCTGCTGCCTGACCTGCGCCGACGTCGATCGGCACGGTCGCCTCGCCGAGCCCCGCGGCGATCGTCAGGGTGTCGGTGCCCTCGTCGATGTCGACCACGGCCCACCCTCCGCCGGCGCCGGGGCGGCTCGTCACGGGCGTCGCCACACCGCCGACGAGAACCGACGTCGGACGGGCCGTGGGCGCGTCGTGGTGCCCGCCGCCGTGCCCACCCCGCTGCTCCGGCGACGCCGCGGCCGGCTCCTGGCCGGCCTCGGGATAGCCGGTGCCGCCGAGGTGGACGAGGTTGCGCCCCGGCCGCATCGGGGTGACGAACAGCGGGAGCCGCTCGCCGTCGACCTCGACGGCCCGCAGCAGCGGGCGACCGGCGAGGACGTCGGGGGCAGGGACCGGGAGCGCCGCGAGCGCCGCCGCGACCACGCCGGTGATCGCGCCCACGGCGGCGAAACGGTGCAGCTCGCGCGCACGGGCCGGGACGTCGTGCCGGCCGCGGCGCGGTCGCGACGCGACGGTCCAGGCGAGGGTGCCGAGCGCGGGCAGGACCACCGCGGCCAGCGCCGCGAACCCGTACCCGGTCCGGATGAGCTCGTGCCCCGAGTACGGCCCGGAGACCAGGATCTGGCCGGTCCCGGTGACCACCGCGATCCCGCCCGCGATGATCCCCGCACCCGTTCCCGCACGGGCACCGCGGGCCGAGGTGAGCCGGTGGAGCACGATCCCCGCGAGCAGGGAGGCCGCGAGCGCGTAGCCGGCGTCGAGGACGAGTGCCCAGCCGGCCCGGCCGGAGGCGAGCTGGACGGCCAGCAGGAACGCCAGCGGGAGCGCCGGCAGCGCCGCCCACCGGGTCCCGAGCAGCGTCGGGACGGCGAGGGCCAGCACCACCTGGACCACGGTGCCGGGCACCGCCACGTCCGAGACGAAGTAGGACACCTCCGCGGCCACGGCGACGACGCCCGCGGCCGTCCAGGCGACGACCTGCTCGGACCGGGCCGGCCGCGGGTCGACACCCGGCAGCAGCCGGACCACGCCCAGACCGGCCGTCACCGTCGCGGCGGCGAGCAGCAGCACCCGGAGCACCGTGACGAGCGCACCGGGACCTTCCGCGAGGGCCGACGCGAGCGTCGCGGCTGCTCCTGCGGAGACCGCGGGGGCGTCCGCGAACGCCGTCGCCGGGACCAGGAACACCCCGGCCACCGCCGCGACGGCGGCGGGGACCGCCGTCCGGCGGCGGTGCGAGGTGCACCGCCGCCGGACGGGGAGGACCGGGGTCCTACTTGATGTCGGCATCGTTGGTCACGAACAGCATCGAGTGCGGCTTCGCGTTCCCGAAGGAGCCGTGCGGCCAGCTCTCCCGGTTGAACGAGACACAGGTGTCACCGGTGTTCTCGTCCTTGAAGCCCTCGTCGATCCGCAGGGCGCCGTCGGACTCGATGTCCACGAGGCAGACGCGGTGGTCACCGTCGGTACCGGTGCGGGCCACGAAGTAGTTCGTGGTCGCGAGGCGCTTCGGCTGGTCGGTCTCGTGGTAGAAGCCGTCCTCGCCGAGCTCGAGGTTGTCCAGCGAGCCCCAGTGCGGTCCACCCGCGGCCTTGCCCGCGTTGATGACCTGGTGACCCTTGAGCGTCGGGCAGTCCGCCTCGGCACCGCCGGCCGCGATCTCCTCGGTCGTGTCGATCGAGCAGGTCGCCGCGTCGCCGGACTCGACCAGCTTCTCGATGTCCAGGGCGATCACGCCACCGGCGGTGCCGGGATCGTCCTTGCCCAGCGCACCGGGCTTGCGGCCGATCAGGGCGTGGTAGAGCGTCCTGTCGTCCGGGCTGGTCTGCAGCCACCCGCCGTTGGAGCTCGGGCCGCCGTTGTCGCCGGCCGCGGGGTCCAGCTCCTTCACCGCGGCGGAGAGGTCGTAGATCTCGCGCCACTCCGGCTCCGGCACCGTGATGTCCGGTGTGTAGAACAGCGCGCCACCCTGCATGGTCTGGGCGAACGCACCCTTGTGCCCCGGCAGGTTGGTCACCGTGGTCTCCATCGCCGCACGGTTCTCGTTGTGCAGCGGGTCCTCGCCGTCGGACCGCGGACCGGTCGGCAGGTACGAGACCGACTTGACCTTCGGGTGGTTCAGGTCGCTGATGTCCCAGGTCCGGACGGTCGGGCGTCGCAGGTACGGCGACGGGGCCTTCACCGGGTCGAGGATGATCGTCCGCGGCTCGGCGTAGTCACTGGTCACCATGGTGTCCAGGTCCTCGCGGACCTGGATGCCGTGCGGGTTGGCGCAGCTGGGCCGGCCGAGTGCCGGCGTGTTCAGGCACTGCGTCGGGTCCTCGCCCGTCGTCGTGGCCGCGGGGGCCTCGACGAGTTTCTCGGCGTTCTCGCCGAGCCGCACGACCTCACCCGGGGTGCCCGCGAAACCGTTGCCGGTGCGGACCTCGCCGTGGGAGTACGTGCACGGGCCGGGCACCACGGGGGCACCCATGTACGTGCCGTAGGCCGTGCCGTCCTTCAGAACCCAGTACGCGTCCGGCACCGACCCGCAGAGGGTTTGGCTGGGGAGGCTGATGCCGGAGAGCTTGAGCTCCGGCAGCGCGGACACGTCGAAGACGTAGGTGGCGGCGCTGAAGAGGCCACCGGCGTAGATCTTGTCGCCCTTGCGCCACGAGTACTGCATGTGGTGCGGCT
>JAOZVV010000006.1 GCA_025869365.1 Pseudonocardia sp. | reverse complement strand
CGCGGCCGGGGGGGGGAGCGGCGCGGCCGGGGCGGGCTCGCCGGCCGCGCAGCCGGCGAGCACGACGGCGAGCACCGGACCGCACAGGAAGGCCGCGATCCGGTGCACGGAGGAGCCCGACGCGCGGGCGGAGGAGATCACGAGGAAGGGTTCGTGGACCGGAGCAGTCGGGTTCGTTCGGCCGCGACGTCGAAGTCCGGTTCGGGGAAGGCCGGGGCCATCTCGTCGAGGGTCTCGGCCAGGATCGCCGCGACGGCCCAGTTGCGGTACCACTTGCGGTCCGACGGCACGACGTACCAGGGCGCCGCGTCGGAGTCGCAGAGCTCCAGCGCGGTGGCGTAGGCCTCCTGGTAGTCGTCCCACCGCGCGCGGGCGTCCAGGTCCCCGGGGTTGTACTTCCAGCGCTTGTGCGGGTCGTCCAGGCGGGCCAGCAGACGCTCGGCCTGCTCCTCGGGCGAGATGTGCAGCATCACCTTCGCGATCGTCACGCCCTGGGCGGCGAGCTCCGCCTCGAACTCGCGGATCTCGCCGTAGCGGGCCTGCCACACGTCGGTGGGGACCAGCTCCTCCACCCGCACGACCAGGACGTCCTCGTAGTGCGAGCGGTCGAAGACGCCGATCCGGCCGGCCCCGGGGAGCTGCTTGCGGATCCGCCAGAGGAAGTCGTGGCGGCGTTCCTCGGCCGTCGGCTTCTTGAACGACGCGATCTGTACGCCCTGCGGGTTCACGAGCCCGACCGCGTGGCTGATCACGCCGCCCTTGCCGGAGGTGTCCATGCCCTGCAGCACGAGCAGCACCGAGCGGGTGCCGCCGCCCGCGCCCTCGGCGTAGAGCGCCTCCTGCCCGGCGTCGAGCCGGGTGCCGAGCTCCGTCACCGCCTTGGCGGCCGCGGCCCTGTCCTTCGGGCCGGTCGGGCGCCCGCGCGGGTCGATCGCCGTGAGGTCGACCGGGCCCTGCGGAACGCGGAAGGTCTCACGCACACTCGCCATGCGCGAACCCTAGCGAGCGGCGATCATCGCGGCCCGTCGCCGGACCCGGCACCGCGGGTCCCGATCGGCACGACGAGCGGGGTGCCCGCCACCGGGTCGGTGATGACCCGGGCCTCGAGGCCGAACACCTCGGCGAGCAGCGGCTCGGTGATCACCTCGTGGGGCGCACCCGCCTTCATGATCCGGCCGTCCTTCATCGCGACGAGCCGGTCGGAGTACCGCGCGGCGAGGTTCAGGTCGTGCAGCACCATGACGACGGTCCGGCCGGCCTCGTCGTGCAGGCGCCGCACCAGCTCCAGCACCTCCACCTGGTGGGAGAGGTCCAGGAACGTGGTCGGCTCGTCCAGGAGCAGGACGTCGGTCCCCTGGGCCAGGGCCATCGAGATCCAGGCGCGCTGCCGCTGCCCGCCGGAGAGCTCGTCCACCGGGCGTTCGGCGAGGTCCGCGATCCCCGTCCACTCCAGGGCCTCGGCGACGGCCTCCTCGTCGTCGGAGGACCACTGGCGGTACCAGGCCTGGTGCGGGTGCCGGCCGCGGGCGACGAGGTCCCCCACGGTGAGGCCCTCGGGAGCGCTCGGGGCCTGCGGCAGGATGCCCAGGATCGTCGCGACCTCCTTCGTCGACATCGTGTCGATGCGCCTGCCGTCGAGCAGGACCTGGCCCTTCGACGGCGTGAGCAGCCGGCCGAGCGCGCGGAGCATGGTGGACTTGCCGCAGCCGTTGGGCCCGATGACCGCGGTGATCGTCCCGTGGACCACCTCGAGGTCCAGGTGGTCCACGACCACGCGGTCCCCGTAGCCGAGGCGGATCCCCTCGGCGCGGAGCCGGGCGGTCCCGGCGAGCGGGTGGGCAGCGGCGGCCTCCGCGCTGTCCGTGCCGGGGGCGGTGGTGGAACTGGTCATGCGCGAGCCTCCCGGCCTTGACGAACGAGCAGGTAGAGCAGGTACGGGGCGCCGAGCACCGCGGTGACGATGCCGACGGGCAGTTCGACGCCGCCGAACGCCGTGCGGGCGATGAGGTCCGCGATCACGGTCAGCACCGCGCCGATCACCAGGGACGCCCCGATCGGCGGGCGGGCCGAGCGGACGAGCCGTTGCGCGATCTGCGGCGAGACGAGCGCGACGAACGCGATCGGCCCGGCGGACGCCGTCGCGATCGCGGCCAGCCCGACGGCGACGAGGAGCAGGCCGGACCGGGCGAGGTTGACACGGATGCCCAGGCCGCGGGCGGTGTCGTCGCCGAACTGGAGGCCACCGAGCACGAACGCGAGGATCAGCGCCGCGGGGACCAGGAGCAGCAGGGCGACACCGACCGGGAGCACGTGATCCCAGCTGCGGGCGTTGAGGCTGCCGCTGAGCCAGACCTGCGCGCGGGCGGCCTCGTAGATCTGCGCGACGATCAGCAGCCAGTTGACCAGCGCGACGAGCACGGCGTTGATCCCGATGCCGACCAGCACCAGCCGGAAGCCCTGGATGCCCTTGCGCCAGGCGAGGGCGTAGATGAGCGTCGCAGTGAGCAGCCCGCCGATCAGGGCGGCGACCGGCAGCCCGGTGGTCGCCAGGAGGCCGACGACCGAGCCGGCGGACCCGCCGAGCACGATCACCGCCACGGCCGCGGCGCTGGCGCCCCAGGTGATGCCGATGATGTCCGGGCTGGCCAGCGGGTTGCGGGCGATCGCCTGCATGATCGCGCCGGAGACGGCCAGCGCCGCGCCGACCAGGGCGCCGGTGAGCGACCGGGGAAGCCGCAGGTCGAGCACGATGAACTGCTGACCGGCGTCGCCGCCGCCGACCAGCACGGCGAGGACCTCGGGGATGCTGATCGGGAACTCGCCGCGGCCGATGTTGACGGCCATCGCGAGGATCAGCACCGCGAGCCCGACGAGGATCACCAGGGCGGTCCGCGGGCGCCACACGGCGGAGAAGAAGGCCGCACGGAACGGCACCCGCCCCGGGACCCGCGGCGGGGTGCGCTCGATGATCCGCGCGCGGACCTTCTCGTCCTGCGGGGCGCTCACACCGACACCATCTTCCGGCGGCGGACCAGGGCGATGAAGAACGGCGCCCCGACCAGCGCGAGCACGATGCCCACCTGCAGCTCACCCGGCCTCGCGACCACCCGCCCGACGACGTCCGCGACGAGGAGCAGGATCGCGCCGAACAGCCCGGACGCCGGGAGCAGCCAGCGATGGTCCGGGCCGGTGAACGAGCGGACGACGTGCGGCACGACGAGCCCGACGAACCCGATGGGCCCGCAGGCCGCGGTCGCGCCCCCGGCGAGCAGCGTGATCGCGACGATCCCGAGCACCCGCGTCCGGCGGACGGAGTGCCCGAGGGAGCGGGCGACGTCGTCCCCGAGGGACAGGGCGTTGAGGCCGGGCGCGGTGGCCAGCCCCAGGACCGCGCCGACGGCGATGAACCACACGACCTGGCCCGCGATCGACGCGTCCCGCCCGGCGAGGGAGCCGACGTTCCAGAACCGGTAGGCGTCGAGGGTGTCCGTGTCGATCAGGATCACCGCCGAGACCAGGCCGCCGAGCAGGAACGTCAGCGCCGCGCCGGCGAGGGCGAGGGTCACCGGCGTCGCGCCGCCCTTGCCGACGGAGCCGAGGGTGAACACCGCGACGCTCGCGACGAGCGCCCCGGCGAAGGCGAACCACACGTAGCCGAACAGGCTGGTGACGCCGAAGAGGTAGATGCCCAGCACGACGAAGAACGCCGATCCCGCGTTCACCCCGAGCAGGCCGGGGTCCGCGAGCGGGTTGCGCGTGTGGCCCTGGATCAGGGCACCGGCGAGGCCGAGCGCGATGCCCACGACCACCCCGAGCACGGTGCGCGGGAGCCGCAGCGAACGGACGATGATGTCGTCCTCGGCCCCGGTCGGGCTGAACAGCGCACTCCACACGTGGGCGAACGGGATGATCTTCGTACCGAAGGCGACGCTGGCCAGGCAGGCCGCGGCCAGCAGCAGGACCAGGACCAGCAGGCCGATGAGCCGGCGCCGGCGCAGCGGGTTCCGCCGTGCCCGCCGGGCCACGGGCCGCGCAGGAGGCGTCCCGGTGATGGTCGTCACTGAAGGTTCCTCCACTGGGTAGCTCCCGGGGCCGCCGGTTCCCCGGCGTCGTCGCAGACCCACCCTAGGTGAGGCAACCCTCCAATCGAAGAAGGTCGACCACACTGCGTATCGCCTCTCCCATGATGAGGGTAGCCTTACCGACGATGCGCGCACAGAGCTCCCCCACACCGCTGACGGGCACCGCCATGGCCGTCACGGAGCGTCCCGGCGGCCTCACCGTGCGGAACGAGGTGCCCTCCGGTCCGGGATGGACGGTCTGCGCGGACGTCGACGTCCCGGAGTGGGAGTCGGCCGCGCTCGCCGCCCTGCCCGGCTGGTACGGCGCCACCCATCCGACGACGGCGAGCGCCTTCGTCCTGCACTGGTACGCCGGGGTCGCCGCGGGCGTCGGCGCCGCGTTCTTCCGGCACGCCCGCCGCGTCCCGCGCCTCGACCGGGGGTCGGTCGCGTTCCACCGGTCGCCGCAGAGCCCGATCCCGGACGCGTACGCGCTGCTCGACGAGCGGTTCTGGTGCCTGCCCACCGATCCCGACGCGGCGCATCCGCACGCGGCCGTCGTCCCGGACGCGGAGGCGTTGGCGGCGACCCTGCGGGCCGAGGTGCGCGCGCACGCGGACGCGTTCCTCGCCGGTTACCGGCCGGGCTCACCACTCCCCCGCCGGGCCCTGCTCGGCGCGTTCTTCGACGAGCTGGACACCGGGACCTGGTGCGCCGAGGACGGCACGACCCACCCCGCGGACCAGGCGGCCACCCTCCGGGAGGCCCGCCTCGTCCTGCCCGAGGGCGGCCCCGAGCTCCCCTCGGCGAGCACGCTCGCACGGATCGTCGACGGGCGGGGCCGGGAATGGCTCACCCGCCGCCGGATCTCCTGCTGCTTCTACTACCGGGTGGGCGCGGACGGCCCCGGGGCGACCTGCTCGACCTGCCCCCGGACGTCGGACGAGGAGCGGCTGCGCCGCTACACCGAGCTCGCCTGAGCAGGCCCGACCGTGCTGGGATGACCTCGTGCGACACCTCATGGACGGGACCACCCTCGACGCCGCCGACCTGCCCGGCCTCTACGCCTACCCCGAGGATCTCGCCCGGCCCTGGGTACGGGTCAACTTCGTCTCCAGCATCGACGGCGCCGTGTCCGTCGACGGTGTGTCCGGCGGCCTGGGCTCCCCCGCGGACGAGCTGCTGTTCGGGGTGCTGCGGCGGCTCGCGGACGTGGTGCTCGTCGGGGCGGGAACGGTGCGCGCGGAGGACTACCGCGGGGCCCGGAAGCCGGGCTACGGCCGGGACGCTCCCCCGCCGATCGCCGTGGTCACCGGGTCCGCCCACCTCGACCCGGCGAGCCGGTTGTTCACCGACACCGCCGTCCCCCCGATCGTCCTCACCACCGCGGACGCCGATCCCCGGCGCCGGCAGGCGATCGCGGCGGCCGGGGCCGACGTCGCGGTGCTCGGTGACCTGGCGCCGGCCACGCTGCTCGCCGAGCTCGAGCGCCGCGGGCTGCGGAAGGTCCTGTGCGAGGGCGGCCCCGGGCTGCACGGGGACCTGGCCTCGGCCGACGCCGTCGACGAGCTGTGCCTGACCCTGGCGCCGCTGCACGCCGGGGGGGGTTCCGGGCGGATCGCCCGCGGGCCGGACGGCCCGCCGCGCGAGATGCGCCTCGGAAGCGTGATCGAGGACGACGGGGTGCTCCTGCTCCGCTACGTTCGGGCCCGGGGCCGGGCCCTGCCTGCGACCAGCACTGATGTCGGAGTCGATCCGCCGATCGGGTGACATTGCGTGAGGCGCCGGCGGGTACCACCGTCGTACGTGTGCAGGGCCGGATCGCCAGACCCGTCCGGTCACGCAGACGACACGACCACGCACAGGCACTGACAGGGAGCCCAGCATGAGCAGCACCACCGGCACCGCCGCGACCGCGACGACGACCACCGCCTCGCCCACCGGCGCCGCGGGGTCCCCGAGCCGCCTCGCCGAGGACACCACCCAGGGCCGCACCACGATCGCCGCCTCCGTCGTCCAGAAGATCGCCGGCATCGCGGCTCGCGAGATCTCCGGGGTCCACTCCATGGGCGGCGGCATCTCCCGCACCTTCGGCGCGCTGCGCGAGCGGATCCCGGGCGGCGGCACCGGCGCGTCGAACATCGCGGGTGTGCAGGTCGAGGTCGGCGAGAAGCAGGCGGCCGTGGACCTGGACATCGTCGTGGAGTACGGCGCGTCCATCGTCGAGCTGGCCCGGGCGGTGCGCCGCAACGTGATCAGCGCCGTCGAGCGGATGACCGGCCTCGAGGTCATCGAGGTCAACATCGCCGTCAACGACATCCACCTCCCGGAGGAGGACAACGGCGGCGAGGAGCTCCCGGCCGCGGCCGTCCCGTCCCGCGTCGAGTGAGCAGTCCCCTCACGCGTCGAACGACAAGGAGCCACCACGGTGTCCGCACCCCGCTCACCAGCGCCTGCTGACCCGGCCGACCTGGCCCGGCAGGTGGCGGCCGTGGTCGCCGCCAACCCGGCGGTCGCCCGCCTCGACGGCGGTGTGTACGGCGCGGTCGCCACCTACCTGCCCGGCCGCCGCCTCGTCGGCGTCCGGATCGGGCAGGGCGACGAACCGGTCGAGGTGTCGGTCGCGCTCTACGCCGACCACCCGTTCCCGGCGATCGTGCGCGGCATCCGCCGGGACGTCTCGGCGCTGTGCAACGGGGCGGCGGTCGACATCACCGTCTCCGACGTCGTCGTGCGCGGCGAGGAGACCCCGGCGGCGACCGGTGCCCCCGGTACCCCGGTGGCCACCGGGGCCGTCGTCGAGATCGGGCCCTGACCCGTGGACGGACCGGGGGGCACGGACGAGCACGAGCGTGCGGCCTACCGCGCCTTCGTCCGTGCGCACCACCCGGACCGCGGGGGTGATCCCGAGGTGTTCGTGGCCGGGCTCGCCCGTTTCCACGCCCAGCGCCAGGAGCGCGAGGACCGGCGCTACGACGCCCCGATCGAGATCGTCCGAGACATGCCCCTTCCCGTCCGGGTCGCCGTCTGTGTGATCCGGACCGTCAAGCGCCGGAGACAGATCCGCGTCGACCGGCCCCCACCACCGGAACCAGTACACAGGAGAGCTAGATGAACGCGACCCAGACCGGCCTGCTGGCGGGTCTCATCCTCGGTGCCGCCGGCGCCTTCGGCGGATTCGGCGCCTTCCTCATCGTGCTGGTCCTCGGGGCCCTCGGCCTCGTCGTCGGCCGGGTGCTCGACGGCGAGCTGGACATCTCCGGTGTCCTCGGCCGCGGCCGGGACCGGTGACCGCCCCGGCGGCGGTGCCGCTGCCCTCCTGGGCCCCCGACGCGGACGGGCGGGGACACCTGGACATCGCCCCCACCGTGCTGCGGAAGATCGTCGAACACGCGGCGGACCAGGTCCCGGGCACCCTGCACCGCGAACGCCGGCTCGCGGGCATGGACGTCGGGGACTCCGGGCCGAAGGCACGGGTCAGCGCCAAGGGCGAGTCCGTGGACGTCCGCCTCGAGCTCACGCTCAGCTATCCCGGGCCGGTGCGCGCGACCGTCGAGAACGTCCGCGCGACGGTGACGGCCGAGCTCGAGCGGCTCGCGGGGTACCGGATCGGTTCCCTGGCCGTGACGGTCTCCGGGCTGCGCGGCGAGAAGGCCGCCGAGACCCGCCTCCGGTAACCCGCACCCGTCCCACCCGTTCCGCCGGACGCTGGTCCGGCCCGCACCCGAAGGAGGAGTGCCGTGCGGATCCTGCTCCGCCTGCTCGCCCCGCTGCTGGGCCTGGCGATCGCCGCGGCCGGCGCCATCGCGATCATCGAGGTCGTCGCGGCCTGGGTGCGCCCCGGCAGCACCGGCGTCGTCGTCCCCTGGTCGGCCTGGCAGTCCTCGCTCACGGAACTGACCTGGTCGGACAATCCCGTTCCGGTCATCGGCATCGTCGTCGGGGTGATCGGCCTGCTGCTGCTGGTGCTCGTCGCCCTCGCCCGCCGCCACGACGTCCCGCTGAACTCACCGAGCGAGGAGATGACCGTCTCGACCAGCCCGCGGGTGCTCGCCCGGCTCGTCGGGCGGCACGTGCGGGCCACCGACGAGGTCGCCGGCGCGACGGTCAGCGCGTCCGCGCGCAAGGTGGCGGTCACCGCCGAGGGCTACACCAGGCCGGACCCGACCGACGGGGGCGACCTCCGGACCACCGTCCGGGAGCGCGTCGACGGGCTGCTCGACGAGCTTCCCCTCACCTACCGCCCGCGCGTCGCCGTCACCACCCGCACACGGAAGGAACTCCGGTGAGCGCCCAGCCCGGCCCCGCACCCGGCCCCACCCTCGCGCCCGCCCCGCGGGCGGTCCGCAAGCGCTCGCGCAAGGCGGTCGCGCGTTCCGCCGCCGGGGACCGCTGGGTGGCCGGTCTGATCGGGCTGATCCTGCTGCTCGCCGGCCTCGGCACCGCGTTGCTCGCGTACGGCGTCTTCGGGGACTTCCGCAGCTCACGGCCGGTGCTGGACCCGATGATCGTCGACGCCCTGCGCGCGCAGCCGCTGCTGTGGCGGATCGTCGCGCTCGCCGTGGGCGTCGTGCTGGTGGTCGTCGGGCTCGTCTGGGCCGCGCGCTCGCTCCGCCCGGAGAAGCGCCCGGACCTGGTGCTCGACGCCGGCACGGACACCGCGATCGTCGTCGGCTCCGGGGCCGCGGCGGACGCCGTCGCGGACCACGCGGCGTCGCTGGCGGGGGTCGGCAAGGCCAGGGCCCGCATGGTCGGCACCGCCTCGGCACCCGCCCTGCGGCTGACCGTGTGGATCACCGACGACGCCGACGTCGCGGCGCTGTGCCGGAAGCTGGAGACCGACGTCGTCGCCGAGGCCCGGGACACGCTCGGGTTCGAGCACCTGCCCGTGGCCGTCCGCCTCGAGCTCGACACCGCCGCGAGCGCCCCCCGGGTGGCCTGACGCACGCGCCGGGGCCGACCCGCCGGTAGCCGCGTAGCGTCGTGGCCATGACAGCGCCAACACTCCTCTCCGGAAAGAAAGCACTGGTCACAGGGGCCGGAAGCGGGATCGGTGCCGCCGTCGCGCGTCGCCTCGCCGCCGACGGCGCCCTCGTGTACGCCGTGGACATCGCACCGGACCCGGTCAAGGCGCTCGCGGACGAGGTGCCCGGCATCGAGGCGCTGACCTGTGACCTGTCGGACCTCGACGCCGTCGGCGAGCTGCCGTCGGACATCGACGTCCTGGTCAACAACGCCGGCCGCCAGCACGTCTCGCCGATCCAGGACTTCGACCCGGCGATGTTCCACCAGATCCTGACGATCATGCTCGAGGCACCGTTCCGGCTGATCCGCGCCTCGCTCCCGCACATGTACGGGTCCGGCTGGGGGCGCGTGGTCAACATCTCCAGCGCGCACGGGCTGCGGGCCAGCCCGTTCAAGTCCGCCTACGTCGCGTCGAAGCACGGGCTCGAGGGGCTGTCCAAGGTGACGGCGCTCGAGGGCGCGGAGCACGGCGTCACCAGCAACTGCATCAACCCCGCCTACGTGCGCACGCCGCTCGTCGAGAAGCAGATCGCGGACCAGGCGCGGGTACACGGGATCAGCGAGGACGAGGTCGTCACGAAGATCATGCTGACCCCGGTGGCGGTGAAGCGGCTGATCGAACCGTCCGAGGTCGCCGAGCTGGCGGCGATCCTGTGGGGCCCGGCCTCCGCGTCGATCACGGGGAGCTCGTTCACCCAGGACGGCGGCTGGACGGCCCACTAACTGCCCCTTCACCCCCCGCGGGCGAGGATGGGGACCGGTTCGGTGGTTCTGGGGGAGGGGCTGACGCGTGTCTTCGGTTCGGCGACGCGCGGGCCGTGTCCTCGTCACCGCGTTCCTGCTGGTGGGGACGATGGCCGCCTGTACGGTCGGCCCGTCGGAGCGGCCCCCGGTCGCGGTGCGCGGCACGGACCTGCCGGTGGCGCCCACCACGACCACCACCCCGCCCCCGGATCCGGACGTGCTGCCGGAGCTGGAGGAACAGCACACCCGGATCGACTACTCGGACTGCACCGCGGACATCCTGGAGCGCCTCGGCGGCACGGTCGCGGCCGGACGGAGCCTCGCCGCCGGCTGCGGCCTGCTGCAGGTCCCCGTGGACCGGGACCAGCCTGGCCTCGGGGACACCCGGGTCGGGGTGCTGCGGATCGGCAGCGCCGGCGCGCCGGACACCCGCCCGCCGCTCGTCGTGGTCGGGGACAGCGCCACGGACGCGTCGGACCGGCACGCCGCGAGCCTCGCCGCCCAGGTCCCGGACGACGTCCTCGCCACCTTCCAGCTCGTCGGCCTGGACCGCCGCGGCTCGGGCAACGACCTGCTGGACTGTGCCCCGGCGGACGCGCGCGCCGCGATCATCGACGCCAACCCCTCCGCGTCGGACGAGACGCGGCTCTCCGGCCTGCTCGAACAGTCCCGCGCGGTCGTGCAGGACTGCTACCTGCTGCTCTCCGGCGCGCTGTCCTCCTACCGGACCGCGGCGACGGCGGGTGACCTGGAGCAGCTGCGTACCGCACTCGGGGTCTCCCGGCTGAACGTGCTCGGGGTCGGGGACGGCGCCGCGGCGGTCGCGAGCTGGGCGTCCGCCCATCCGGGATCGGTGGGCCGGGTGGTCCTCGACGGCCCGGCGGACCTCGCCGCGGACGAGCCGGACCTGGCGAAGTCCCGCGCCGCGTCCGCGGAGGCGGCCTTCGACGCGTTCGCCGCGAGCTGCACGACCCAACCCGGCTGTCCGCTCGGGGCGGACCCCCGCGGTGCGGTGAGCGCGCTGCTCACCAGGCTCACGACCCAGCCGCTGGCCGCCGCGGACGGGGACCGGCTCACCGCCGGGGCGGCGTTGTCCGCGATCCGGGCCGGGCTGTCCGAGCCGTCCACCTGGCCCGCCCTCGCCCAGGCGATCGCCACGGCGGGCAACGGGGACCCGACCGGGCTGCTGGTGCGGCTCGCCCCCGCGCTCGGGCCGCAGGGCAGCTTCGACGGGGCGCTCGCCACCACCTGCAACGACACCGCCCGCCGGCTCACCCCGCCCGAGGTGTCCCGGCTGGCCCAGGACTGGCGGGCCGAGTATCCGCTGTTCGGCGCCTCCGCCGCGCAGCAACTGCTGACGTGCGGCCCCTGGCCGTCGGTCAGCACGCCGACGCCGCCGGCGGCCCTTCCGCCCGATGCCCCGCCCGTGCTGGTGCTGGGCACGGCAGCGGACCCCCGGGCGTCCCAGGAGGGGGCGCGCCGGACCGCTCAGCTGCTGGCGCGCGGGCGGTTCGTCGGCTGGCAGGGCGCCGGGACCGGCGCCTACCCGCGCAGCGCCTGCATCGCCTCGGTGGTCACCGCGGCACTGGTGAACGGCACGCTCCCCCGGGACGGGACGGTCTGCCCCGCCTGATCCGCGGGGCCGGCCGAGCGGGCCCGCCACCGGGTGTCACGGCCTAGCGGGTGTCGGCGCCGATGAAGCCCTTGGACACCATCCAGTCCTTCGCGACGGTCGCCGCGTCGTCGCCGTCGACGTCGACCTTCTTGCCCAGCTCGATCATCTGCTGGTTGTCGATCGTGTCCGCGATCGGCTGCAGCACGCCCGCGACCTGCGGGTGCTCCTTCAGCCACTGGTCCCGGACCACCACGGAGACGTTGTACTGCGGGAAGAACTTCTTGTCGTCCTGCAGCACCGCGAGGTTCAGCCCCGCGATCCGGCCGTCCGTCGTGAAGATCTCCCCGAAGTTGCAGGTGCCGTTGGCGATGCCGGCGTAGATCGCACCCGTGCCGAACGTCTTGACGTCGGTCGTCGGGAAGCCGTAGAGGCGCTGGGCGCCCGGCAGGCCGTCCTGACGGCTGGCGAACTCGGTCTCCACGCAGAACACGGCCTCGGCGGGGTTCTGCTTCAGGAACGCGGTCATGTCCGAGTTGGACCTCAGGTTGTGGGCCTGCGCGTAGGCCTGCGTGGTGCCGAACGCGTAGGTGTTGTTCAGCGACGAGTTCGGCAGCCAGGCGATGCCGTTGAGCTTCAGGTCCTCGTCCCGGACCGCCTCGTACTGGCCGCGCTCGTCCGGGATCGGGTCCGTGTGGTTGAGGTAGTTGATCCAGCCGGTTCCCGAGTACTCCCAGGTCACGTCGACGTCCCCGGTCTCGAGCGCGAGCCGGGCGTTCGACGAGCCCTGGATGTTGGTGAGGTCCACGACGTTCGCCCCTGCCGCGGACAGCGCCAGCTCGGCCATGTACCCCAGCAGGATCTGCTCGGTGAAGTCCTTGGACCCGACCGTGACGGTCAGCCCCTGGAGCTCCGGGACGGGCTCGATCGAACCCGGCACGACGTCGAACGGGACCGCCGAGTTCGTGTTCAGCCCGCAGCCGCTGACGGCGATGCTCACCGCCACGACGACCGCGGCGAGCCCGGCCCTGGTCCGTCCGGTCCGGATGCGTCCCATCAGACACCCCTCGGGCCGAGCACGCGTTCGGCGACGCCCCCGAGCCAGTCGACCAGCAGCGCGAGGCCGATCGCGAGCACCGCGCCCACGTACATCACGGAGTTGAGCTGCAGCTTGTAGCCGGTGTCGATGAGCTCACCGAGACCACCGCCGTTGACGAAGAACGCGAGCGTGGCGGTACCGACGGCGAGGACGAGCGAGGTGCGCAGGCCGGCCAGGATCAGCGGCACCGCCAGCGGCAGCTCCACCCGGCGCAGGACCCCGACGGAGGACATGCCGATGCCCTTGGCCGCGTCGATCAGGGTGGGATCGACCTGCCGGATGCCGACCATCGTGTTCCGCAGGACCGGCAGCAGCGTGTAGAAGACCAGGGGGATCGCCACCGCCCAGAGCCCCTCGATGTTGGTCCAGAGGAAGAACAGGACGATCACGCCGAGCGCGGGCGCGGCCTGGCCGATGTTCGCGATGGTCAGGAAGAACGGTGCCGCGACCTTGAGCCCCGGCCGGGTCAGCGCGATGCCCAGCGGCACCCCGATGACCACGACGAGGACCATGACGACCAGGGTGATCAGGATGTGCTGACCGGTCAGCGTCAGGATGGTCGAGGGGTTCAGCGTCTCCAGCTCGTTGGCGTTGAGAGTGCTGCTCAGCGCCCAGACGACGACCGCCCCGACGATCACGAGGACCAGCACGGGCTGGAAGAACAGCCGCACCTGGTCCGAGCGCGACGCGACGTTCCCGCGGCGTTCGAGTGCGCTGCTGCTGCTGACCCCGGGCAGCCCCTGGCTGGCGACGGCCGTCATGAGGCCCCCCCGATCGCGTCCACGCCGTCCGCGTGGGTCTCCCGCAGCCCGGCGATGACGTCGGTGACCGTGGTGATGTCGATGATCCCGACGACCTCGCCCTTGGTGCCGGTCACGACCGCCCGGCCGCCCTCGGTGAGGATCGCCTCGAGCGCGTCCTGCAGCGTGGACTGGGTGCTGACCGAGTCCCCCACCGGCTTGCCGGCGTGCGCGAGCGAGCTGCGGCCCGCGAGCTCCCGCACGTGCACCCAGCGCTGCGGCCGGCGGCGGTCGTCGACGACGAGAGCGTAGGTCCGGCCGGCCTGCGCCAGCTTCGAGGCGACCGACGACGGGGTGTCCCCCGCGCTGACGGTGAGCACGTCGTCCGCGGTGCCGTACTCGACGTCCCGCACCCGCATCAGGGTCAGCTGCTTGAGCGAGGCGCCGGCGCCGACGAAGCCCGCGACGGTGTCGTTGGCCGGGTTCGCGAGGATCGCGTCCGGGGTGTCGTACTGCTCGATCGTCGACCGGTCCCCCAGCACGGCGATCTTGTCCCCGAGCTTCACGGCCTCGTCGAAGTCGTGGGTGACGAAGACGATCGTCTTGCCCAGCTCGCCCTGCAGGCGCAGGAGCTCGTCCTGCAGGTGGCCGCGGGTGATCGGGTCCACGGCACCGAACGGCTCGTCCATCAGCAGGACGGGCGGGTCCGCGGCGAGGGCGCGGGCCACCCCGACGCGCTGCTGCTGGCCACCGGAGAGCTGGCGCGGCAGCCGGTCCCGGTACATCGCCGGGTCCAGGCCGACGAGGTCCATCATCTCCTCGACCCGGGCGTCGATCTTCTTCTTGCCCCACTTGAGCAGGCCCGGGACCACGGCGATGTTCTGCGCGACGGTGAAGTGCGGGAACAGGCCGGCCTGCTGGATCGCGTAGCCGATCCCGCGGCGGAGCCGGTCGGCGTCGAGCTTGAGCGCGTCCTGGCCGCCGATGGTGATGCGCCCGGAGGTCGGCTCGACCATCCGGTTGATCATCCGCATCGTCGTGGTCTTGCCGCAGCCCGACGGGCCGACGAAGACGACGATCTTGCCGGCCGGGATGGTCATGGTGAACGCGTCGACCGCGGGGGCCTTGGTGTTCGGGTAGCGCTTGGTCACGTTCTCCAGGCGGATCTCCGCGCCGGACACGCCGTCGGTGACGGTGGACTCGCGTGCGGCGGCGGTCGTTTCAGTCACGTGCACCCCTCGGGACGGTCAGGCGGGTGATCAGGACGTACACGCCGTCCAGGATCAGGGCCAGGATCACCACGCCGAGCGTTCCGGCGAGGGCCTGGTTGAGCGAGTTGGCGGAGCCGGCGCGGGTGAGGCCGGAGAAGATCTCGGAGCCGAGGCCGAACCCCTTGGCGTAGGCGGCGATCACCGCGATGCCCATCAGCATCTGCGTCGAGACGCGCATGCCGGTGAGGATCGCGGGCCAGGCGAGCTTGAGCTCGACGCGGGTGAGCACGCCGAAGCGGCTCATCCCGATCCCCTTGGCCGCGTCCGACACCGCCGGGTCCACCCCGTTGAGTCCGACGATGGTGTTGCGCAGGATCGGCAGCAGTCCGTAGAGCACCAGCGCCACGACGCTGGGGGCGACACCGAGGCCGAGGAACGGGATCAGCAACCCGAGGAGGGCGAACGACGGCACGGTCAGGATCGTGCTCCCCAGGGCGGTCGCGATCGCGGAGCCCGCGGAGCTGCGGTAGACCAGCACCCCCACCACCACCCCGATGATCGCGGCGATGATCGTGCACTGCACGACGCCGCTGACGTGCAGCCACGCCTGGAGGGACAACCGGTCCCAGCGTTCGGCCACGTACTGGAACAGGTTCACCGCTGATCACCGCCGAGGACGGGGACGGCCCCGTACCGGGCGGGACGACGACGATGCATGCGCATCCGGTCCTCCCTCTACGGGCGCGGCGCCGCCGGCGGGTGCCGCGCAGGGTCGGGACAGTAGTCCGACCAGCGGGATCACGCGGCTCAGAGCAGGTCCCGGATACGCCCGAAGGCCCCGGCCGGACACCTCTGTGGCCCCTCTACCTGGGGACATCGCGACACCATCACGGCGAACGAATCGGTGCCGGACACCATCTACCGCCGGGGACCGCGCGGCTTCGCCAGCTCAGATACCGGTTCCGCCGCTCGATCGCCTTGCCCGGCTGGGCTGCACCCGCATCGGCTCGTCCGGCATCTTCGGGTACTCCGGCGGGTAGGGCAGCTCGCCCAGGCCGTCCTCGGCGTACCACTGCAACGCGGTCTCGCAGCCGCCCACCGCGTCGTCCATCCCCTCGTGCGGGTCCCCGTGCTCGCGGAGCAGGTCCGGCACCGTGCGCAGGGTGAACTCCCCCGGGTCGACCTCGGTGAGGGCGTCCCACGTCAGCGGCATCGACACCGTCGCCCCCGGCAGGCCGCGCACGGACCAGGCCGAGGCGATCGTGCGGTCCCGGGCGGCCTGGTTGTAGTCCAGGAAGACGCGTTCGCCACGCTCCTCCTTCCACCAGTCCACCGTCGCCCGGTCCGGGATCCGGGCCGCGACGCGCCGGGCGATCGAGATGACGGCCCGCCGCACCTCGATGAAGTCCCAGTCCGGGCGGATGCGGCAGAAGACGTGGATGCCGCGCCCGCCGGACGTCTTCGGCCAGCCGACGAGCCCCGCCTCCGCCAGCACCTCCTTCAGCGTCCCCGCGACCACCGCCGCGTCCGCGAAGTCCGTGCCGGGCTGCGGGTCCAGGTCGATCCGCAGCTCGTCGGGGTGGTCGGTGTCCGCGGCGCGCACCGGCCAGGGGTGGAAGTCCAGCGTGCCGAGGTTCGCCGCCCAGGCGATGACGGCGGGCTCCGTGGGGGCCACCGAGTCCGCCTTGCGACCGCTCGGGAACGTGACCTGCGCGGTCCGCACCCAGCTCGGGGCGCCCTTCGGCAGCCGTTTGGCGAAGAACGGCTCGCCCTCGACGCCGTCCGGGAAGCGTTTGAGGTTGGTGGGCCGGTCCATCAGGACCCGCAGCATGGGCTCCGCCACCGCGAGGTAGTACTCGACCACCTCCCGCTTGGTGATCCCCAACTGCGGGAAGTAGACCTTGTCCGGGCTCGAGAGCCGCACGTCCCGCTCGCCCTCGGGCCCGGGGACCGTGAGCTGAATGACCGTCCTGGCCGCCATGTGCGCAACCTACCGCGCACCCCCGACAGAGCTACGCTCCTGAGGATGAGCCGCCGGAAGCCCAGCGACACCCCGCCGCCCTGGGTGCGCCACTTCGACGACGAGCTCGTCGGCCTGGACCCGGAGGATCCCGACGCCCGCGCCTTCGCCCAGCACCTGGACCGCATGCAGCGCCAGCGGCCGGGGTTCACCGTCGAGGGGTACCTCGACGGGGTGCAGGACTTCGCCGAGTCCGCCAACCGCGCCCAGGGGCTCCGCTGGTGGTTCGCCATGGTCATGGTCGCGTTGCTGCTGCTCGGCGCGGTCTGGGCCGTCGGGCGGGCCGTCGTGTTCGTCCTGAGCACCTGGCTGTAGTCCCGCACGGGGGCGCCCGGGCGTCGAACGGGTTAGCGTGGACGCATGGGACTGTTCAACCGAGGTCAGCAGACGACGGCGGGCACCGAACCGGCGCCGAAGGTCGAGAGGACCGACGCGGAGTGGCGCGAGCAGCTGACCCGCGAGGAGTACCAGGTGCTCCGCCAGGCCGGCACCGAGCGACCGTTCGTCGGTGAGTACACGGACACGAAGACCGAGGGCGTCTACGAGTGCCGCGCCTGCGGGGCCGAGATCTTCCGCAGCGACACCAAGTTCGAGTCGCACTGCGGGTGGCCGTCGTTCTTCAGCCCGAGCGACTCGGACGCGGTGATCGAACGCGTCGACACCTCGCTCGGGATGCGCCGCGTCGAGGTGGTGTGCGCGAACTGCCACAGCCACCTGGGCCACGTGTTCGAGGGCGAGGGCTACGCCACGCCGACGGACCTGCGCTACTGCATCAACTCGATCTCCATGCGGCTCGCGCCGAAGGCGTGAGCCCCCTGCCGGGGGTCTTCCGGGCGCCGATGCGTTCCCGCCTCGACGACGTCGCGCCGGGGGCCACCCGGGCGCTGGCCATCGGCGTCTGCGGGGTCGGCGGGACGGTGAGCCCACCCCCGGACGACCTGGACGACGCCGTCACCCGGGTCGCGGTACGCCACGACGAGCGGATCGCGGCGCGGCTGCGGCGGTTCGCGGCGGTCCCGGACGGCTCCTTCGTCTGGACCCGCAGCGAGGCGGGGATCCACCACCTCGGCCGGCTGACCGGGCCGTGGCGGTACGACGACAGCGCCGCGGCGGCGGCCGTCGACCTCCCTCACGTGCGGCCGTGCACCTGGACCCCGGTCCCGGAGGCGCTCGTCCCGCCCGGCGTCGCCCGGACGTACCCCCGGGGTGGGCGGAACTTCCAGCGGACGCACCACGAGGGCGTGGCGGAGCAGACCCTCGCGGTGTGGGAACGACGCTCCTACGGGAGCGTGGCGAGCAGGTCCCCGACCTCGACGCGCGGGCCGGTGTAGAACGGCACCTCCTCGCGGACGTGCCGGCGGGCCTCGGTGGCGCGCAGGTGCCGCATCAGGTCGACGATCCGGTCCAGCTCGTTCGCCTCGAAGGCGAGGATCCACTCGTAGTCCCCGAGCGCGAACGCGGGCACGGTGTTGGCCCGGACGTCCGGGAAGCCGCGGGCGGCCTTGCCGTGGTCCGCGAGCATCGTGCGACGCTCCTCGTCGGGGAGCAGGTACCAGTCCAGCGAGCGGACGAACGGGTACACGCAGACGTAGCGCCCGGGCTCCTCACCGGCCAGGAACGCCGGGATGTGGCTCTTGTTGAACTCGGCCGGGCGGTGCAGCGCGACCTGGCTCCAGACCGGCAGGGACGCGCGGCCGAGGCTCGTCGTGCGACGCAGGTCCGCGTAGGCGGCTTGCAGTGCCTCGAGGTTGTCCGCGTGCCACCAGATCATGTAGTCCGCGTCCGCCCGCACGCCCGCGAGGTCGTAGACCCCGCGCACGACGACGCCCTTGCCGGCCAGTGCCTCCACGAACTCCGCGGCCTGGGCGGCGGCCGTCGCGCGGTCCTCCCCCAGCTTGCCGGGTTCCACCCGGAACACGGACCACATGGTGTAGCGGATCGCTGCGTTGAGTTCGGCGTAGTCGAGGCGGGCCATGCCTCCATGCTGCCATCCGCGTTCACCGGGATGCGACGTGCCCGCTTCCTTTGTTCCCTTTCCCACCGGCTGCCGTGAGCTGCGTCACGATCCGCTCGGCCGCCGCCCGGGCCGTCCCGATGCAGGCCGGGACGCCGACGCCGTGCAGCGCGGATCCTGCGACGGCCAGCCCTCGAACCTCCGCCACGGCCCGCTCGAGCCGGCGGACCCGCTCCAGGTGTCCGACGGCGTACTGCGGCAGCCCCCCGCCCCATCGCTGCACGACCGAGTCCAGCGGCGCCGCGGTGATGCCGTGCAGCGTGGCCAGGTCCGCCCGGGCGCGCTCGACCAGCCCGTCGTCGTCGACCTGCAGGGCGGCGGCCTCACCGAACCGGCCGGTGGAGACGCGGAGCCGGACGAGGCCGTCCGCGCCCAGGTGCGCCCACTTGGTCGACGAGTGCGTGGCCGCCTTGATCGACAACGGCTCGTCCGCCGCGACGAGCACCCCCGACGTCCCGGGCAGCGTCGAGGCGTCGCCCCGGCGGTAGGCCAGCGCCACGACCACGGACGACGCCAGCTCGACCTCCCCCGCGGCCGCCGCCGCGGCGGGGACGGGAATCGCCAGCAGCTTCCGGGCCGCGGGCGCGGGCACGGCGAGGACGACGGCGTCGACGTCCAGGACCTCCGGCTCCGTCGTGGGACCGAGGAGCAGCCGCCAGCCGGTCCCGGTGCCCACCAGGGAGCGCACGGTGACCCCCGTCCGGATCGTCGCCGCGGATGCGGACGCGAGCGCGTCGAGCAGGACGCGGTAGCCGCCGCGGATGCCGCCGAAGACCGGGCCGGGGCCACGGGAATCCCGCGACTCGGTGACGGGAACACCGCGACTCGCGGGGGTGGGGGTGGCGGCCGTGGCGGCGGCGGTGAGGGAACGGGAGCCCGCGTCGAGCGCGGCCGCGAGGGCGGGGACGGTGGCGCGCAGGCCCAGGTCGTCCACCCGGCCCGCGTAGACACCGCCGAGCAGCGGGT
>JAOZVV010000005.1 GCA_025869365.1 Pseudonocardia sp. | reverse complement strand
GCGGATCGTGAAGCTGATCGGCTACGACTGCGGCCGGGCCGACCGGCGCCGGGCCGACGGGCCGCGGGCCGCCGGCGAACGGCTGCGCCGCGACCACCCCGGCACCCGACCCGCCGGGACGGCGTCGGGGCAGCGGAGCCGCCGGCACCTGTGGGACGGACGGCTCGGACGACGTCCCGGACGCCGGGGCGGGTCCCGGGGGGACCGGCGTCGGGGGCGCGACCGGGCGGCGCGGGACGAGTGCGCCCGGGTCGATCCGGTCCAGCTTGCGCCGCACCCGCCGGAGGTTTCGTTCCGGCGCCGCGACCAGGACCGCGAGCACCAGCCCGTCCCCGTAGGGGTCCGGCAGGGCCCGGACGAGGTGGAACAGTCCGGACCCCTGGGCCATCACGATCTCCGACGGCGCGCCCGCCCACGCCGCGCGGGCCCGGACGTCCTCGGCCGCCCGCACCAGCTCCACCTGGGCGGCCGCGAGGTTCTCGAGCTCGTCCGTGCCGCCCGGCACCCGCCCGGTGACGTGCGCGTCGAGGAGCATCCCGCTGCCCGCGTCCACCAGGGTGCACGCGAGGACGGCGGAGGACCGCACGAGGTCCCTGGCCGCGGCGCGCAGCACGCCAGGGCTGCCGGGTACCGACCCGGAAGGGACGGGCCGGGGACCGGCGGGGAGATCGGGGGCGGGAGCGGTCACTGTCCTGGGAGCGGCGTCCGGAGCGCGCTCAGCGCTGCGCGGTCGGCTGGAAGTACTGGTTGGCGCCCGGACCGGCCTGCTGACCCTGCGGGGCCGACGGGTGCGCCATGTAGAACTCCTGCTCGATGACCTTCAGGTCACGCCGCGCCATGGCCAGGTTCGACTGCGCCCGGTTGAGCACCAGGTAGAAGAAGAGCTTCTCGTCCGGCAGGCCGCGGATCAGCCGCAGCAGGTGGTACTGCGTGTCCAGGGTGATCAGGATGTCCTCGACGGTCTCCCGCAGGCCCAGCTTCTCGACGACCTCGATCTTCGTGCGGATCACGTCGCTGTTGCCCGGCGCCGCGACGTCGAGGTCGAACTCCGCGCTGCCACCGCGCGAGCCGAGCGTCATGCCGCTGTCGTAGTCCACCAGGGCGACCGCGAACGCGCCCTTGATGTTCGCGGCCATGTCGAGGGAATGGTCGATGTTGCTCATGTCTACCTCCGACCACGGCCACTCGCACGCCGCGGCCTTCACATTCAAGGGGGGATTTCGGGGAGTCCCGAACGGTAGCCGATCTCCGCCCGAAATCAAGCGGTTCGGACAGAAAATCATGTCCTCGACCGGCTTTCTCTCAGATCAATCGCCGAAGTGCCACCAGCAGGCGCTGCAAGGATGTGACATCGGTCGCCCAGGACCCCGCACCGGTGCTGCCGTAGGTGCTGCGGTCCGGCGGCCGGTCGGTGCCCCGGGGCGCATCGGCCGGGTGGCCCTGCCCCTCTCCCCCGGGCCGGGCACCCCCTGGCGCCGTACCACCGACCCGGCCGTGGCCGGGTCGCTCCGGCCCCGGCCGGTCCGGCCGGGGCGGCAGGACGGTCGTCCCGGGGCGGCGGGGCAGCGTCGCGGGCCTTCCGCCCGGGTCCCGCAGGGCAGGGCCGGACGTCTCCAGAGGCGAGCGGTGGCGGGCGAGCCCCGGACCCCCGGTAGGGACGGCCCGGTCGGCCCCGTCAGGCCTGTCGGCCCCGCCAGCCCGGTCGGCCCGGTCGGCGGCCGAGCCGGGCGGTCGACCGGCCGGACCCCTGTCCGCGACGTCCCCGCTGCGGGGCTCAGGGACGGCCCCCCTGTCGAGGTCCCCCCCGTCGGGATCCCGGTCGAGGTCCCCGCCGAGATCCACCGCGGGACGTCGTTCCTGCAGTTCAGCGGCCTGTCGTGGGTGTGGGACGGCCGCCTCGGCGGGCGATCCGCTCGCGGCGGTCCGCTCGGCTCCCGCCCGGAGGGAACCGATCGACCGCAGGCCGCCGCGACGGGCCGCCGACCGCCCCGGTCCCGCGGTGCGTGGCGGCGAACCCGCCGGGCCTGCAGCCGGTGGCACGGGCATGACGGGCAGCGGGAGGGCGGCGGGCGGCCGGGCCGCGGGCGACGGGCCGCTGGGCGACGGGGCGAGGGGCCGCGGGGAGGGGGACGGAGCACCGGGCGGGGGTGGCGCGGACCGGGGCAGGAAGGGGCGTCCCCCCGCCAGGGCGTCCCGGGCCGACCCGAGCTCGCGGCGGGCCACGGCGAGGTTCGCCGAGCCCCGGCGGAGCAGGACGTAGAGGAGCAGCTCGGTGCCGTCCGGGTCCACCGCGGGGCGGAGCACGTGCAGCCACCGCTGCGACGTGACCATCACGTCCTCGACCGCGCCGCCGTCCGACCCCTGCGACGGCCGCCGCGCCAGGAGGACGAGAACGCGCGGATCAACGGTGTCCGTCGACCGTTCGCCGGATTCCGCGAGAATTCTTGCCGAGGCACCGTCGACAATGCAGGAGTACGAGGTTCCCGACATGTCGAGAAGTCTCGTCACCACGTTTCCGAGACCGGCCACAGACAACTGTGACACATCGCGTCGATGCTTTCGCGATCAACCTCTTCGGCCCATTCCCCTAGACCGAAGGCGATCATGGGCCCCGCTCATCGGTCCCCGCCGCGTTCGTCCGTCCCTCTCAGATTCGAGCGCGATATCGGCCCGGGTCTCGGCACCCACCAGCCACTCCGCGCTGATGGTCGATCCACAGCGTCCGTCCGGCTCAGCGATGCACCGGGTCGACCGGTCCCCGAGCGGACGAGCGGGGGTCACGCACCGCGAAACCCGATCGGAGCAAGTTCACCCGCGGGTGTCCCGCCTCCCGGCGAAGGATGGGGCGCAGTGGCGGGTGTCACCGTGCCCCGGCGACGTCGCCACCGCGACGGTCCCGGCGGCGGCGGGTCCGTCACGACCCAGCGGGGAGTGACCAGTGCAGCAGAGACCGGACCCGACGAGACCCGACCGGGCAGCGACGGCCCTCGACCGCGCGTGCGTCGGGCCCCACCGGATCCGGGCCGCCAACCGCTCCTGGTGACGCGGACGGCCGGCCGCTCAGTCCGCCGGCGTCGCGCAGCTCGCCCCGTCGTCGAGCGGTAGCGCCGCCCGTAGCCGGCGCCCGCCGCGCGAGACCCACAGGGCGGCGGCACCGGCGATCCCGCCCACCCCGCACACCATGACGGCGATCCCGGCGGACCAGACCTGCGCGACGCCTCCGCACACGAGGATGGCGAGGCCCTGCGCCGCGATCAGGCCGGACGCCGCCAACCCGGTCGCGCGGCCGCGCACCGCTCCCGGTGTCGTGCGGACGAACACGGCCTGCGCCGGGACCAGGCTGATCGTGCACAGGGCACCGGTCAGCCCCCACAGCACGATGACGACCGCGACGTCCGACACGAACAGCGAGGCGACCAGCGGCAGCCCGGCGAGCGCGGCCGCCGGGATGACGACCCGCTCCCGCCAGGCCTCGGGCACCCAGCGGCTCACGACGACGGCGCCGAGGACGCTGCCGGCGGGGTCCGCCGCCATCAGCAGGCCGACCGCGCCCGCGCCGGCGCCCATCTCGTCCGCGAAGGGGACGGCGAGCGCCTCGGGCGCGACGTAGCAGCCGACGAGCCAGACGGCGACCGCCAGGGTGCGCAGCCCGGGATCCCCGAAGACCGCGACGGCCCCCTCCCTGACGTCCGCGGCGAAGATCCGCAGACCGGTCGCGGCGGTCGCGTCGTCGACCCGCGCCGGGGCGGGACGGGACCGGACGCCGAGCCAGACGAACAGCCCGGAGAGCACGAACGTCCCGGCGTTCGCCAGCACGGCGGCCTCCGAGCCGATCAGGGTCACGACGACCCCGCCGAGCGCGAAGCCCGCGATCTGGGCGGTCTGGTTGGTGATCTGCCGGACGGCGAAGCCGCGCTCGAGCGCGTCGCCGTCGGCCAGCACGTCCGGGAGCAGCGCACCCTGAGCCGCGCTGTGCGGCGAGGCGAGCACCACGACGAGCACGAGGAGGGGACACAGGACGGCGAGCGGGATCCCCGGCCACGCCAGGGGCAGGATGAGCAGGGCGCGCGCCAGATCCGCGACCACCATCACCCGCCGGCGCGGGAGCCGGTCCGCGACCCAGCCGAGCAGCACCCCGCCCAGCAGGGCGGGCAGGAAGGTCAGCGCATAGACGGCGGCGGCCCAGGCCGCGGAGCCGGTGCGCCCGTAGACCAGGACGGAGAAGGCGACCCGGGCGAGCTGGTCGCCCGCGACGGACACGAGCTCGGCGAGCCAGAGGGCACGGAACTCGGGGTTGCCGAAGACACTCGTCCCGCCGCCACGTCGGTGTCCCACGATCCCCCCAACCGGACTCTGCCGGACCGGGGCCTCACGATCCGCGGCCCGGCGGAACCAGGCACAGCGTAATCACTCGGTCTCGGAGCGTCTCGGGTTTCGCGCGGATCACGGTCGATCGGGGGAGCTGTGGAGGGAGCGATGGAGGGAGCGGCGCGGAGGCGGTTCGGCCACGCCCGCCCGCGACGCGGGCCGGGAGGAGTTGCGGCGGTGGGCAGACGGAACGGGTTCACCAGGCACGGTTGCGCACGGGACGGTCCTTCCTCGGGAGCGGATTCGGGGAGCGATGGGCGGGCGGTGTCACCAGGCGCGATTGCGCACGACGTCTCCTGTCTCGGCGGGGACGGTTCGGCGGGGCCGATCCGTGGTCGGTCGGTAGGGCGGTCACCAGGCACGGTTGCGCATCTGCTTGCCTCCTCGTGGCGGTCGGGAACCGTTCGGCTCCCAATACTTGTGACGTGAATCACCACGTACGGTGACGAACGTCCGGTGGCGGTCGGTGTCACCAGGCGCGGTTGCGCATGTCGTGTTCCCCTCTCTCGGTGCGGGCGACGAACTGTTCGGTTCACCAGGCGCGATTGCGCACGATCGATCCCTTCTCGCGATCCGTCCGAACTCGACTGCGTCTCACCAGGCGCGGTTGCGCATGTCCTGCCCTCCCTCTCCGACGAGGCCCCTGTGATCTCAACGACCACGACGCCGATGTGACGCGGTTCACCACGCGCGATTACGCATGCCCTGCTCCTTCCGGGTCTCGCCCCACGGGGGACCGTGTCTTCTCACCAGGCGCGGTTGCGCATGCCCTGCTCCTTCCACGTCGTCGTCCGCTCGTTGTGCCGATCCGCCTCACGGCGTTCTCACCAGGCGCGATTACGCACGAACCCGCTCCTCTCGCTCGCTCGTCGATCTCGTTCGGGACTCACCAGGCGCGGTTGCGCATGCGGTTCCTCCTCCGATCCGGCGGCCACGACCCGTCGTGGCCGGTCAGAAGTCCGAGCGACACGCGGCCCGCATCGGGGCCCGCTCGGTCCTCGCCCTCACCGGTCCCCCGGCCTCTCGTCGGACCGACGTTCTTCACCAGGCACGGTTGCGCACAACGAAACTCCCTCCTTCGCTCGACTGGGACGGCCGGACACGGCACCATGACCACTCGAAGACCGTGGTGCCGCAGGAGCCGACGACCGTCGACCCTCTCGTGGCATGGCGTATCCACCTCCCACGATCGTGACCCTGCGTAGTCAGCAGCCGCCGATCCTCTACCTTTTCGGGGTATCAGGATTCCGTGATCAAGTGACTACTCTCGGGACCCGCTGCAGTCAGTGTGCTGGACAGGAGTCGCTCCTTTGAGACAGTCACCTCGACGGAGGTGCGGCATCACCCGGTGGGCGGTATGGACTCAGTCCACCCGGGTGATCGCCGCCCTCGCTGTTGTCGAGTCGTGCGCCGCGGGACTGGTGATCGCATCGGCGATCGCCTTCGACCCGTCGGTGTCCGCTGTCCTCCTCGCGCTGCTGCTCGCCGTCACCGGTATCGCCCACACCGAGATCGCCACGGGCGTCGAGCGCGCCCGCCGCCGGGTGGGCGAGAAGTCCTACACCGACCTCAGCACCATCTGGACCTTCGCCGCGGCGGTACTCCTACCGCCGGCCATGGCGATGGCCGCCGTCGTCGTCATCTACACGCATCTGTGGTTCCGGGTGTGGAAGCCCGCGCGCTTCCCCCTCTACCGGCACGTCTTCACCACCTCGACGGTGCTGCTCGCCGTGCAGGCCGCGCACGAGATCGTGCTGCGCGCCTCCGGCCCGGAGCTCTGGCTGCACGGCCTGCTCGGTCTCGCGGTGCTGCTGCTCGCCGCGGCGGCGTACGCCACGGTGAACAGCGCGCTGATCGCCGCGGCGGTGGCGGCGAGCGACCCGCAGGCCCGGCCCACGGACCTCTTCGGCCACCTCGACGACATCATGGTCGAGGTCGCGACGCTGTGCCTGGGCGCGATGCTCGCCCTGACCCTCACCATCTCCTGGTGGTTCGTGCTGCTCGCCTTCCCGCCGATCCTGGTGCTGCAGCGGGCGGTGCTGGTCCGCGAGCTCGCGGCCGCGGCGTCGACGGACGGCAAGACCGGCCTGCTCACCGCCTCCGCGTGGAACGTGCGCGCCGGCCAGGAGCTCCGCCGCGCCCGCCGGGGCGGCACCCCGTTCGCCTTGCTCGTGCTGGACCTGGACCACTTCAAGAACGTCAACGACACCCACGGGCACCTCGCCGGGGACCGCGTGCTCGCCGCCGTCGCGGACGCGGTCCGGGACGAGGTGCGCGGGGACGACCTGGTCGGCCGGTTCGGTGGCGAGGAGTTCGTGGTGCTGCTGCCCGGGCTGCCCGGGGACCAGCCGGTCGCGGGGCTGCGGATGGTCGCCGAGCGGATCCGGATCCGCGTCGAACAGCTCGACGTGCCGATCGAGACGCCGGACGGGCCGCTCTCCATCAGCAGCCTGAGCATCAGCGCCGGTGGCGCGCTGGTGATGCCCGAGGCGACCACGACGATCGAGCAGGTGCTGAGCCTCGCGGACCGCGCGCTCTACTCCGCGAAGGGCGCCGGCCGCAACGCCGTCCGGATCGCCGGGCACCCCGTCGTCGCACCGACCAGCGACAGCCCCGCGCTGGAGTCCGAGCCCTTCCCGAAGGACGGCTGACCCGACGATCACCGGGCCGGGAAGAACCATCCGCCGGGCGCGGTTGTCGCAGTCGTGGTGCCTCTCTCCGTGCTCGATCTCGTCCCCGTCGGCTCCGGCTCCTCCGCCACGGCCGCGCTCGCCGGGAGCACCCGGCTCGTGCGTCGCGTCGAGGAGCTGGGCTATCACCGCTACTGGGTCGCCGAGCACCACGGCATGCCCGGCATCGCCAGCTCCTCCCCGGCCGTGGTGATCGCTCACCTGGCCGCGAACAGCTCCCGCATCCGCGTGGGTTCCGGCGGCGTCATGCTGCCCAACCACCAGCCGCTGGTCGTCGCGGAGCAGTTCGGCAGCGCTGGAGGCGCTGCACCCCGGCCGGATCGACCTCGGCATCGGCCGCGCGCCCGGCACGGACGCCCGTACCGCCCGCGCCCTGCGGCGGGGCCAGGACCTCGGCGTGGACGACTTCCCGGAGCAGCTCACCGAGGTGGCCTCCTACTTCCGCGGGGACGCGGCCGTCCTGGCCGTCCCGGCGGTGGGCAACGCGCCCGCGATGTGGCTGCTCGGCTCGAGCGGCTACAGCGCCCAGGTCGCCGGGATGCTCGGCATCCCGTTCGCGTTCGCCCACCACTTCAGCTCGGAGAACACCCTTCCCGCCCTCGAGCTCTACCGGAAGAACTTCCGGCCGTCCGCCACGCTCGACCAGCCCTACGCGATGATCGCGGCCGCGGTGCTCTGCGCGGACACCGACGAGGAGGCGCTGCGGCTCGCCATGCCCAGCGCGCTCTCGTTCCTCAACCTGCGCCTGGGCCGTCCCGGCCTGATGCCCAGTCTCGAGGAGACCGAGGCCCACGACTGGACGGAGGCCGAGCGCGCGTTCGTCGACGACCGGCTCGCCCAGCAGATCATCGGCTCCCCGGAGACGGCCCGGAAGGGCATCGAGGAGCTCGTGGACCGCACCGGGGTCGACGAGCTGATGATCACCACGCAGACCCATGCGACGGAGGACCGGATCCGCTCCTACGAGCTGGTCGCGGACGCGGTCGGGCTCGCGCCGCTCGCCGGCTGAGGATCCTGCGCTCAGGCGCGTTGTGGCTCCATAACGCGAGTATCCGGGCCGCTCAGGCGCGTCGTGGCTCCACGACGCGGGTCGTCGGGTGGCTCTGGTGGCGTCGGTGGAGCACCGTCAGGAACCGGTGGACCGCGTCCACCGCGTAGGCGGTGCGGCGGGTGGGGTAGCTGTCGAACGAGTGCTGGGCGCGCGGCAGCTCGGCGTAGCAGACCGCCGCGCCGCTGGTCCGGCGCAGCGCGGAGACGAAGCGCCGGGACTGCCCGACCGAGGCGATGGCGTCGGTGTCCCCGTGGATGACCAGGAACGGCGGTGTCCCGGGGGTGATCCGGTGGACCGGTGAGGCCTGCCGGTAGCTCCGCCCGTCCGCCGTCGGCGTCGTGGTGAAGACCTTGCCCTCCAGCAGCGCGAAGAGCCCGTTCTCGTCCGCGGTGAGGTCGTGCACCCCGTAGAACGGGACCGCGGCCGCGACCGAGGTGTCCGCGTCGGTGAACCCGGGCTGGAAGTCCGGGTCGTTCGCCGTGGTGGCCGCGAGCGCGCACAGGTGCCCGCCGGCCGAGCCGCCGCTGATCGCGACGAAGTCCGGGTCCCCGCCGTACTCCGCGATGTGCTCGCGGATCCAGGCGATCGCCCGCTTGACGTCGACGATCATCGACGGCCATCGCTCCCCCGGCCCGAGCCGGTAGTCGATCGAGACGCACACCCAGCCGCGCTCGGCGAGATGGGCCATCAGCGGCCGGGCGTCGCCCGCCTTGTCCCCGAAGGTCCAGCCGCCGCCGTGCACCTGCAGCAGGACCGGTGCCCGCCCGCCGTTCGAGACCGTGGCGGGGTCCGCCCACACGTCCAGCAGCTGGACCGGCAGATCCCCGTACGGGACGTCGGCCGCGACCCGCCAGCGCGCCGGCGCCTCCCGGAACCGGCGGAGCCGGCGCGCGAGCGTCGGCACGGGCTCGGCCGGTGGCAGCTCCCCCGGGTCCCCACCGAGCTGGAGCAGGGCGTCGTCGAGGACGGCCGCCGAGCGGTCCGCGTCGCCCCGGAGCCCGACGACGCCCGCGGCGGCCACGGCGTTCACCACGGCCCCCAGGTACCCGAGCCGGGTGCGGGTGCCCAGCGCCGCGAGGCCGACGGCGGCCAGGAGCGCGGCGGTGGGTCCGGGTGCCTCGGACGCCGGCAGGCACGGGGCGACCTGTCCGATCGAGACCGGCCAGCGGGTGATCACCGGTCGGCGCGCCCCCGCGGCGGCCGCGATCCCGAGCGCGCCGACCCCCGCGGCCGTACCCGCGACCAGCCCTCCGAGTCGTCCCACCGTGAGGCCCTCCTGCCGTCTCCGCCGTGTGCCCGGGCCGAGCGTACGCGCGCGTGGATCTTGGCGATGGGCTCCGGACGACGCCGCAAGCGATCACACAGAGTGTTCAGGCGGGGGCCACTTGCGGGCGTCGTTACCGGTTTGATACCGACGTTCGGGTGATCTCCGGCGTCCGCCCGCACCGCTGACCCCGAACCGGCCGTTGACCTCGTGTCAGGCGGTGAAAGGGCCGAACGGTGTGACAGGTGTACGCCGTACGGTCGACACCGGAACGGGAAAGGGTGGTCTCGGTGCCGGAGAACCGCGGTCCCGCCTCCCCCCGGGTCTCGCGCGCGGTGCCGTCGCCCCGGTCCCCTCGCCGCGGATCGACCCGACCGACGGGAGTCGGCTGGTGGCAGACGCCGAAGCCCAGCACCGGTAGACGTCACTCTGCGTCGACGACCGGACCGACAGCGACCGGACCGGCGGCGACCGGCGCCCGGACACCGGCGACGGGTGACGAGCCGACCGTCTCGACGGCCGCCGTCACCCCCACCCCCGTGGCGCCGCCGAAGCCCGGTCCGCAGGGCCCGCTCGACCTGCTGCGGAGGGTGCTCGGGGAGCGCTCGACCTCGCAGCACCGCAGGCCGCTCACCCCCGAGCAGCGCACCGCGCGACGGCGCAGGCGGATCAGGTACGGCGTGCTCGGCGGGATCGCGTCGGTGATCCTCCTGCCCCTGCTGCTCCTCGGGATCGGCTGGATCTTCTTCTCCGTCCCGACCCCGGACGAGGCCGTCAACAACCAGGTCGCGCTGATCTCCTACACCGACGGCAGCCAGCTCACCCGCCTCGTCCCCGAGCAGGGCAACCGGACGAAGGTGGCCACCGCGCAGATCCCCGTCCCGGTGCGCAACGCCGTGCTCGCGGCCGAGGACCGCACCTTCTACTCCAACCCCGGTTTCGACTTCTCCGGGATCGCCCGCGCCGCCTGGAACCAGGTGCGCGGTGGCGTCGGCGGCGGATCGACGATCACCCAGCAGTACGTGAAGAACGCGCTGGTCGGGGACCAGGTGTCCGTCTGGCGCAAGTACAAGGAACTGATCGTCTCGCTCAAGGTCTCCCAGGAGAAGTCCAAGGACGAGATCCTCACGGACTACCTCAACACCATCTACTTCGGCCGCGGCGCGTACGGCATCCAGTCCGCGAGCCAGTCCTACTTCGGCAAGGACGTCGGCCAGCTCACCGCGGCGGAGGGCGCGCTGCTCGCCGGGGTGATCCAGTCCCCGTCGCGCTGGGACCCGGCGCTGAACCCGGAGAAGGCGGTGCAGCGCTGGGACTTCGTGATGGACGGGATGGTGAGCCAGGGCTGGCTCTCCCCCGCCGAGCGCGCCGCCGCGGCCTTCCCCGCCACCACCCAGCGACGGACCGGCTCGTCGGGGTCGCTCGCGGACAGCCGCGGACACATCGTGAACGCGGTGAAGGCGGAGCTGGACTCGCTGGGGATCTCCGACCAGGAGTTCGCCCAGGACGGCCTGCGCATCACCACGACGATCGATCCCGCGCAGCAGCAGAAGGCCGTCGACGCCGCCCACGACACGCTCGCCGGGCAGCCGGGGAACCTGCGCTCCGCCGTCGTCGCCATCGATCCCCGCACGGGCGGGATCAAGGCCTACTACGGCGGGGACAACGGCGTCGGGCTGGACTACGCGAAGGTCCGCAAGCAGCCGGGCTCGACGTTCAAGCCGTTCGTCGCCCTCGCCGCCCTGATGCACGACCCGCCGATCGGCCTCGGCACCACGTTCGACGGCACCGAGAAGAAGGGCCTGCGCAACGCGGACGGCGCGGACTGCGCGCGCTGCGACGTCAAGCAGGCGATGACGATCTCCAACAACGTCGTGTTCACCACGCTCGCGGCGAAGGTCGGACCGGGCAGCGTCGCGGCCGCCGCGCGCGCGGCCGGGATCACCTCCCCGCTCGACGATCCGGACGCCCGCCTCGCCCTGGGCAACAAGGAGATCACCCCGCTCGAGCTGGCGTCGGCCTACGCGACGATCGCCGACGGCGGCACCTGGCACCCCCCGCACCTCATCTCCAGCATCGTGACCTCGGACAACCGGGTGCTCTACCAGGCGCCGGAGTCCACCGGGGAGCGCCGGTTCTCCGAGCAGGTCGCCCGCAACGTCACCGAGGCGATGCTCGGGGTCGCCCCGAAGGACGGCCTCGAACTGCCCGGGGACCAGCCGGTGGCGGCGAAGACCGGCACCGTGCAGTCCCGGTTCGACGGCGAGAACAACGACGCGTGGATGAGCGGGTTCACCCCCACGCTGTCGACCGCGGTCTGGATCGGCACGGACATGAACTCCCCCATCCGCACCGCGTCCGGGACCCCGATCGAGGGCGCCACCGTACCCGGCAAGGTGTGGCAGAAGTTCATGTCCGACGCCGTCGAGGACGAGCCGACCGAGGGCTTCGGGACGTTCCGGCCCATCGGGGAGGCCCCGTCGGAGCTGCCGCCGAACGCCCCGACCACCTCCGCCACCCCGCCCCCGAGCGCCTCGGCAGAACCCTCCGCGCCCCCGTCGGGGAGCGAGGTCCCACCGCCGCCCTCCGCCCCGCCACCGCCCGCGGGCGGGAACGCCTCGACCGCGCCGGACCCCGCCGCCGAGGACGAGACGGACCCGCGCCCGCTGTTCGGGGGACCGGTCGAGACGACCACCACTGCCCCGCCACCGACCCAGCCGACCCCGGGCCGACAGGACTGCTCCCTGGCCCCCTGCGGCTGATCCCGCCGCGGCCGCGCCGCCGCGGTGATCTGGTCGCGGCCCCACGGCGGGGCTACCGTGGGCGGGGTGAGCGGACCACGGCGCTACGAGGTCGTCGCCTGGGCCTCGGAACGCCGGCTGGTGCTCTACGTCCCCGCCATCGAGGCGGCCACCAGCGTCCTGGACCTCCGGGACGCGGACGCCGCCGCACGCGAGCTGATCGCCGAGCTCACGGGGGTCGACGCCGCCGGGATCGAGTGCGACATCCAGCTCGGCCGGCCCGGGCGCCCCGTCCCCTAGGACCGTCCGGTCCGACCGTCCTCCCGGGCCGGTCCGCGCACGCCCTCCAGCACGGCCGACGGCACGACCAGGTCCGCCCGCGACCGCGTCGCCGCGACCCGGGCGGCGTTCGGCTCGTCCACCTCGGCGACCCACCGGCGGGCGGACCCCGGCTCCTTGCCGAACCGGACGTGCCGCGCGACCAGGCGTTCGATGCGGTCCTGCGCCGCGAGCCCGCAGTACCAGACCTCGTCCAGCGCGGCGGCGACGTCCGGCCAGGGGGCGTCACCGAGCAGGAGGTAGTTGCCCTCGGTCAGGACGAGCAGCCCCTGGCGGGCACCGCGATCGCGCCCGCCAGGGGCTGCTCGAGATCCCGCTCGAACGCCGGCGCGTAGACGGCCGGTTCGTCGTCCGCGCGGATCCGGCGCAGCAGCGCGAGGTAACCGGCGCCGTCGAAGGTGTCCGGGGCTCCCTTGCGGTCCCGGCGGCCGAGGCGCTCCAGCTCCGCGTCCGCGAGATGGAAGCCGTCCATCGGGACGTGGGCGACCCACTCCCCCGGCTCGCATCCCGCGGGCGGATCGGGCCGGAGCGCGGCGCCCAGCGCCTCCGCGAGGGTGCTCTTGCCGGAGCCGGGCGGCCCGGTGATCCCGAGGAGCACCCGCCGCCCACCATCCCCGACGAGCCCGCGCACCCGTTCCACCAGGTCGTCGACGGCGCGCACCCCCGGACCCTACCGGCCGGCCCCGCCGGGTCGGCTTGCGCTTGACGCAGCGTCAACTCCTACCGTTCCTCCCGACGGGAAGGAGACAGGCGATGCGCTGGTCGACGGCCGAGGTGGCCAGGCTCGCGGGCGTGAGCTCGCGGACCCTGCGGCACTACGACCACGTCGGGCTGCTGCACCCGCCGACCGGCTCCGCCGCCTGGCGGACACCGTCACGAAGACCATCGAGGAGAGGGAAGGGGGCACGGTCATGGCCACGGAGGAGATGTTCGACGGGTTCGCGAACGACCCGTACGCCGAGGAGGCGGCAGACCGCTGGGGGGACACCGCCGTCGGGGCCCAGCGGCGCGCCGCGGGCTGGGGAGCGCAGGATCGGGCCGCGGTGCGGCGGGAGCAGGCCGAGGTCCACGAGCGGCTCGCCGCGGTGAAGCGGGCCGGCCGCCCGGTGGACTCGGCAGAGGCCCGGGCGGCGGTCGCGGCCCATCACGCCTGGGTCAGCCGGTTCTGGACGCCGGACGCCGCGGCCTACGCCGGCCTGGGCCGGATGTACGTCGACGACGAGCGGTTCACCGCGACGATCGACGCGTACGAGCCGGGCCTCGCGGTGTACCTGCGGGACGCCATCGCGGCCTGGTCCGCCGACGCCTGAGAGAGTGTTGACAAACCCAGCGGGATGACGGCGTGTCACGCGTGGTAGTCGATCTTGATGGTTGATCATCAGGTTGGGTGTGCGTGTGTGTCTGCAAGCCAGCCTATGGCTCCTCCCTGACCGATGCCCAGTGGGCGCAGATCGAGCCGTTGCTGCCCCGCACGGCCGCGGTTCTGGGCGGGCGTCCACCGGTAATCTCGCGCCGGCTGCTGATCGATACCGTGCTGTATGTGCTGGTCAGTGGGTGTGCTTGGCGGATGGTGCCGCACGACCTCGCCGCCTGGAACACCGCCTACCGATGGTTCGCAGACCGCACCGCCGACGGCTCCTGGGCGCGTATTCACGAAGTGTTGCGCGATCGGGTCCGCACCGCCGATGGGCGCGATCCGCAGCCCTCGGCGGCGGTGCTGGACTCGCAGTCGGTCAAGTCCAGCGAGGGCGGGGAGGAGATCGGCTACGACGCGGGCAAGCGGGTCCGGGGCCGCAAGCGGCATCTGCTGGTTGATGTCCTCGGGTTGATGCTGGTCGGGATCGTGCACTCGGCATCGGTGCAGGACCGCGCCGGTGCCCGGCGGGTGCTGACCGGGGCACGGGCACGGTTCCCGCTACTGGGGCTGGTGTGGGTCGATGGTGGCTACGTCAACTCCGTGGACGCTGGACTGGTCGGGTGGGCCGCACGCCAGGAGGGCATCGAGGTGGTCGCGGTGCCACGCAACGCCGACGTGAAAGGCTTCCAGGTACTGCCTCACCGGTGGGTGGTGGAGCGGACCTTCGGCTGGTTGACGAGGTGCAGACGGTTGGCGCGCGACTACGAACGCAAGATCGCTCACGCGGAAGCGATGATCCAGGTCGCCATGATCCGCTTGATGGCCGCACGGCTGGCCGGCGAGGACATCGAGCCCACCGGACCGATCGAGACCGAAGCCGCTCGCCGGCTAGCAGACGACTTCGCCAACTGAACCACGCGGTTCGTCAACACTCTCTGAGTCAGGCGGTGCGCAGGGCGAGCACGACGACGTCGTCGCCGGTGTCCGCCTTGCTGCCCTGCACCACGTGGTCGCAGAACGCCGCGAGCGGCATCCCCGCGGCCTGGCCGGCCAGGTCCAGCAGGTCCTGGCCCGCCCGGTCGTCCGGGTCGTCCCGGCGTTCGAGCAGGCCGTCGGTGTAGAGGAGCAGCGTGGACCCGGGCGGCAGCTCGACCTCCTGGTCGTGCCGCAGCCGGTCCGGATCCACCCCCAGCACGACGTCGACGACCCCCTCGACGAACCGCGCGGTCCCGTCCCGGGTGACGAGCACGGGCTGCGGGTGCCCGGCGTTGGACCAGCGGAACACCCGGCTCACCCCGCCGGACCCGTCCCGGGCCAGCACCCGCCCGTGCACGAGGGTGGTGAACCGCGTGACGGCGAGCCGGGTGGCCACCCGGTCCAGCCGGCGCAGGACGTCCGACGGGTCGCCGTCGCTGTCGTAGGCGAGGGCACGGAGCATGCTGCGGAGCTGGCCCATGGTGGCGGCCGCGGCCAGGTCGTGCCCGGCGACGTCCCCGACGCCCAGGGCGAGGTCCCCGAACGGCAGCCGGAACGCGTCGTACCAGTCCCCGCCGACCTCCAGCTCGGCGGCCGCGGGCAGGTACCGCGCGTCCACCTCGATCCCGCCGATCCCGATCTCCGCCTCGGTGGGCGGCGCGGTGAGCATCGAGTCCTGCAGGGCGAGGGAGACCCCGCGGGTCTGCTGGAAGCGCTGCCCGTGCTCCACCGCCGCCGACGCCCGGGCCGCCAGCTCCTTCACCAGCGTCCGGTCGTCCTCGGTGTAGGCCGGGCGACCCCCGCAGCTCACGAACACCAGCGCGGCGACCACGTGGCCCCCGGAGAACACCGGGGCCACCAGCCGCGAGTTCATCCCCACCGCGATGCACCAGTCCAGCATCGCGGCGGTACCCGGCCAGGACTCCGCGTGCGGCGCGCCGAGGTCCAGCACCGGTTCCATCGTCACGCAGGCCCGGGCGACCGGGTGCTCGGCGGGGAAGACGAACCGCGGCTCGTCCCCCGGGACGTGCGGCAGCCCCGGCCCGACGCGGGTGACGGACCGGCGGCCGGTGACCCGGTTGGCGTGGAGGTGGTCGTCGTCGAGCAGGTAGACCCGGCACATGTCCGCGAACTCCGGGACGACGGCGTCCGCGAGGGCCACCAGCTCGGTCTCCGGGTCCAGGGCCTGGTTCACCGCGAGCGTGGCCCCGGCCAGGATCTCCATCCGGTGCCGGGCCCGGATCTCGTCGTCGATGTCGCTCTCGGTCCCGACCCACTCCGACAGGCCACCCTCGAGCAGCACCGGAACGGCGCGCTTGCGGAACCAGCGGTAGACCCCGGCGGTCGTCCGGAGGCGGTAGACGTGCTCGAAGACGTCGTGGCGCCCGGGCTCGGCCAGCGCGTGCTCGACGGCCCGCAGCCATGCCCGCCGGACCTCGGCCCGGTCCTCCGGGTGGATCGCGTCGAGGAAGCCCCAGCCGAGGTACTGCTCGGGCTCCTGGCCGGTGATCGCGCGCAGCTCCGGGGCGTCCTCACCGGCGCTGCCGTCCGCCAGCCGGATCCAGACCGCGGCGGTGGTGGCGTCCACCAGGCTCTGGTAGCGGCGCAGCGCCCGCTCCCGGCCGAGGGCGAGGCCCGCCAGCTCCGCCCGGTCCCGTTCGGAGTGCGTGACGTCCGAGACGACGAGTCCGACGCCGGCCACCGCGCCGCTGCGCCCGCGCACCGGGTAGATGTTGAACAGCCACGACTGCTGCGGGCCGGACCCGTCCCACAGCCGCCCGCTCAGCGGCACGTCCAGCTGCGGTACCCCGCTCTGCAGCACCCCCCGGAGCAGGTCCGCGATCCGCCGGCCGGTCTCCCCGTGCAGCTCGTCCAGCCGCCGCCCGATCCGCTGGTCCGCGGTGCCGCCGTCGATCGTCAGGACGGCGCCGTTGACCCTGCGGTAGCGCAGCTCGGAGTCGAAGTACGCGAGCCCGACCGGGGCGTTCTGCCAGAGGGCGTCGAGCAGGGAGAACGCGTCGGGGCCCACGAGGGCGTCCCCGGCGTCCTGCAGGACGCCGACGATCGGTGCTCCGTCCGGCGCGCCCGGGGCGGCGTGCACGTACAGCGTGCGGCCGCTGGGCACGGCCGCGGGCAGCGGTGCGCTGAACCGCCGACCCGCCCGTAGCTCGTCCAGCATGTGCCGCGCGCCCGCGATGTCCACCGGCCGCTTCTCGTCGGCGAAACCGTTGCGGCCCAGGACCTCGGCGACGGTCCAGCCGGACAGGCGCTCCGCCTCGCGGTTCCAGAGCAGGATGGTGCCGTCCGGGTCGAGCGCGAACAGCCCGACCGGGACATGGTCGATGAGCTGGGCGGACAGCCCGTCGACCGATCCCACGGCAGCCTCCCCCCGACGACGGCGGCGTTCCGGGCCCGTCGGCGCACATCGTAAGGGCGTCCCGAGCCGTGTGAACAGCACCCACCCCCGCGCTGGCGCGACACCGGCCGGGCGGGCCATCCTGGTCGCGTGCCGGTCGACGAGAACCCCGACGCCGCGCCGGGTCCCCGCGCCGTGACCACCCCGCTCGACCGGCTCCGGGCATTGTGCCTCGCGCTCCCGGAGGTCACCGAGAAGCTCAGCCACGGTGAACCCGTCTGGCTCGTCCGGCGCACGTTCGTGATGTTCGCCGACCACCACCACGACGACCGGCTCGCCTTCTGGTGCGCCGCCCCTCCGGGGGCGCAGGAGGAGCTGGTCGAGGCCGAGCCGGACCGGTTCTTCCGGCCGCCCTACGTCGGCGGCCGGGGCTGGCTCGGGGTCCGCCTCGACGTCGAGGTCGACTGGACGGAGATCGGCGAGATCGTGGTGGACGCCTACCGGGAGATCGCGCCGAAGAAGCTCCTCGCGGAGCTGGATCGCTAGCATCGCCCCGGTGACCGCACTGCCGCACCTGCTCCTCTCGGGGGCGGGCCACGAGTACGAGGACGTCCCGGGGGACCCGGACCTGGCACCGCTGCTCTTCCTCCACGAGGGCCTCGGCTCGGTGGGGCTCTGGCGCGGGTTCCACCGGCGCCTCGCCGCGGCGACCGGGCGGCGAGCCGTCGCCTACTCCCGGCTGGGCCACGGCTTCTCGGACCTGCCCGCCCACAAGCGGACCCCGGCGTTCATGCACGAGGAGGCCGCCGTCGTCGTCCCCGCGCTGATCGAGGCCCTGGGCCTGGGCGAGCCCGTCCTGGTCGGGCACAGCGACGGCGCGTCGATCGCGCTCCTCGCCGCGGCGGCGCTACCGGTGCGCGGGCTGGTCCTGCTGGCCCCGCACGTGCTGGTCGAGGAGCGCGGGCTGCAGGGGATCGCCGCCGCCAAACGGGCCTTCGACGACGGCGACCTCGCCCGCCGCATGGCCCGGCACCACCGCGACGCCGAGGTGACCTTCCGGAACTGGAACGACGTCTGGCTGGACCCGGCCTTCGCGGACTGGGACCTGCGCCCGGAGCTCCCCGGGATCTCCTGCCCGGTGCTGGGCATCCAGGGCGACGACGACCCCTACGGGAGCGCGGTGCACGTCGAGGCGGTCCGGGCGGCCGCGACCGGCCCGACGGACCTGCTGATGCTGCACGGGGGCCACGCCCCGCACCTCGAACGGCCCGTCCTCGTGGAGGGGACCACCGCCGCCTTCCTCACGTCCCTGTGACCGGACCTCCGGCGAGCGGCGCTCCGGTGGCGGCGGTCCAGCCCTTCCACGCGGTGGGCTCGAGGACGAGGACGACCCCGTCCGGGCGGGCCGCCGCGTAGGGCGGGTACTTGGCACACAACGCGTCCAGGGCCCGGTCGCGCAGCCCACCGGCCTCGTGGACGGCGGCCCGCCCGTCGATCCGGACCCACCACAGCTGTGCCCAGTCCGCTGCGTACCGGTCGACGAGCAACGCCGCCCGCGGGTCCCGGGCCACGTCGCCGAGCCGGGCGAGCCGGGTGCTCGTCTTCGGCTTCACCTCGTCCACCACCGAGCAGACCACGCCGTCCACCAGGACGTAGGTGATCGGGACGAGTCGCGGGGTGCCGTCGCGGCGCAGGGTCGCGAGCCGGCCGACGGGTGCCGCCGCGACCAGGCGGCGGCAGGCGTCCGCGTCGAGAGCGGGCACCTAGAGCGCCAGCCGCACGCCCACCCGCGCGGAGAGCAGCCGCGCGTCGCGGGTATGGCGGCGCTCGTGCTCGGCGAAGCCGGGTGCGCACGCCAGGAACAGGGTCCGGCCGTCCTCGCCGCCGAGCGCCACGGCGAAGCACTCGTCGTCCCCGGTGGAGATCTCGTCGGTGATCTCGCCGCCCTCGAGCACCCGGATCGCGCGCTTGTTGCCGGCGTCCGCCACCCAGATCGCACCCTCGTCGTCCGGCTCGGCGATCCCGTCCGGCACGACGGCCAGCGTCTCCAGGGCCGCGCCGACGTCCCGGGTCTGCGGCGCGGGGCCGAACCGCGCCCACTCCCGGCGGTTGGTCAGGCTGCCGTCCGCCGTCACGTCGAAGGCCGTCATCCGGTTCCCGAAGCTCTCCGCGACGATCACCGTCTCGCCGTCCGCGACGGTGCCGTTCGGGAAGTACATGTCGTCCGCGACGACCTCCGCCTTGCCGTCCGGGTCCACCCGCATCAGCAGGGCGGGCACCATCGCGGCGCCGCCCATCAGGTCGAAGCCGAAGCAGCCGACCCAGGCCCGACCCTGCGGGTCCACGGCCATGTCGTTGAGGACGCTCGTGGTGAAGCCGTCGAGCTCGGCGTGCACGGACAGGGTGCCGTCGTTCTCCCGGCGCAGGATCCGCTGGTCCCGCATCGACGCGATCAGCAGCCGCCCGTCCGGCAGCAGCCCGGTCCCGGACGGCTGCGCCGGGACCGACGCCTCCACCCGCAGGTCCGAGCCGTCGGGCTGCATGCTGAGGACCCGGTGCGTGTAGAAGTCGCTGACGAACACGCGGCCGCCGAACCACCGCGGCCCCTCCAGGAACGACTGCTTCTCCAGCACGACGGACAGCTCGCTCACGAGCACCTCCTCCGGCCCGGCCACGGTGGCGGGGACACGCTGCCGAGTCTGGCGCGCGGGCGGTTCCGTGACCACTGCTGGCGTCCGGACCCACCGCTCGCGGCCGGACGGGCGAAGCGTCGGCGATCGACCACCCCGGATGCCCTACTGTCCCGGCGTGGCGAATCCCCCCGCGACCGAGCTCGTCCCCGGCGTCTTCCGCATCCCGACGGTCGGATCCTGGCAGGTCAACTCCTACGCCCTCGTCGACGACGACGGCTCGGTCACCCTGGTCGACACCGGGCTGAAGGCCGCCCCGCCGAAGCTCGTGGCCGGGCTCGCCGCGATGGGCAAGCAGCCGTCGGACGTCGTGCGGATCGTCCTGACCCACGCCCACCCGGACCACGCCGGCGGCGCCGCCGAGATGGGCCGCCGGACCGGGGCACCGATCGCCGTGCACGGCGACGACGTCGAGTACGCCGAAGCCGGGACGTCCCCGCCGGCGGACGCCTCGCACCTCGCCGGGCGGCTGTTCTCCCGGCTGGCGCCGGGCGGCTCCTGGCCCCCGTTCGGCGTCGCCGAGCACCTCACGGACGGACAGGTCCTCCCCGTCGGCGGCGGGCTGCGGGTCGTCGCGACACCCGGGCACTCCCCCGGCCACATCTCCCTGCTCCACGAGGACACCAAGGTGCTGATCACGGGGGACGCGCTGTTCAACGTCCTGGGCGTGCGGCTCTCGCCCAGGCCCCTGTGCTCGGACCACCGGATGACGCAGCGGACCGCGCACCGGCTCGGCGAGCTGGAGTACGACGTGGCCGCCTTCACCCACGGACCGGAGATCACCGAGCGTCCCCGCGAGGCGATCCGGACCTACCTGCGCACGAAGCTGAGCGCGTCGACGCCGGAGTAGGCGGAACAATCCCGGCCGCCGTGGGGTTCCGGAGACAGTTGCACACGCAATTATCTATCAGGGGGTAGCGATGCCAGCCGTGACCGTCTCCGACGTGACGACCCTGCCGCGGGTACCCGAGCCCGGCCCGACCGAGCTCGACCGCGGCGTCCGCTCGATCACCACCGCGCCCCGCGGGTTCGAGGGCGAGGGCTTCCCCGTGCGCCGCGCCTTCCAGGGCGTGGACCTGCGGGACCTGGACCCGTTCCTGCACATGGACCAGATGGGCGAGGTCGAGTACGCGCCGGGCGAGCCCAAGGGCACGTCCTGGCATCCGCACCGCGGCTTCGAGACCGTCACCTACATCATCGACGGCGAGTTCGAGCACCAGGACAGCCACGGTGGCGGCGGCAGCATCACCAACGGGGACACCCAGTGGATGACGGCGGGCGGCGGGCTCCTGCACATCGAGCGGCCGCCGGAGTCGCTGGTCGCCAGTGGCGGGCTGTTCCACGGCCTGCAGCTCTGGGTGAACCTGCCCAAGGCGGACAAGTGGCTCGAGCCGAAGTACCAGGACCTGCGGGCGGGTGAGTCCGCACTGCTCACGACGCCGGACGGCGGCGCGCTGATCCGCGTCATCGCCGGCGAGCTGGCCGGGCACACCGGGCCGGGCTCGACCTACACGCCGATGGCGATGATGCACGCGACGCTCTCCCCCGGCGCGCAGCTGCGGCTGCCGTGGCGGCGGGACTTCAACGCCCTGGTCTACGTGCTCTCCGGCGCGGGGACCGTCGGCACGGACGTCCGGCCGATCCGCGAGGGGCAGCTCGCCCTGTTCGGGCCCGGGGATCTGATCACGGTGGCGGGCAACGTGGGTCAGGACTCGCGCACCCCCGCGCTGGACGTCGTGGTGCTCGGCGGGCAGCCGATCCGCGAGCCCGTCGCGTGGGGCGGCCCGTTCGTGATGAACACCAAGGCCGAGGTGATGCAGGCGTTCGAGGACTACCAGAAGGGCAAGCTGGGCGTGATCCCCGCGACGTACGTCCCGCACGGCGGGCTGGGAGGATCGACGTCATGACCGATGCCGTGACAGAACCGCAGGTGCTGGACGTCGCCGAGTGGTCCCGCTTCGAGATCCACGTGGGCGGGAAGCTCGCGGGCTACGCGGACTACGCCCTCAAGCCGGGGCGGATCACCTTCACCCACACCGTGATCCACGACGAGTTCGGCGGTCAGGGCCTCGGCGGGAAGCTCGCGCGGGCGGCCCTGGACGCGGTGCGCAAGCGCGAGCTCGACGTCTACCCGGACTGCCCCTTCATCCGGTCCTGGATCGGTAAGCACCCGGACTACGTCGACCTCGTCCCCGAGGCCGTACGGGAGCGCTACCAGCTCTGATCCGCGGGTCGGTGCCTTCCGTCGGCCGAGTGTGCGCTCCCCGCGTTCCGCGGCGGAGACGGCGGAGGGACGGGAGGTGCCGACTCACGTCCGGTCGTGGGCGGGCGGAAAGTGTCGGGGGGTCGCCGTAGCCTGACGCCGTGTTGGTCGTCCATGCGCTGTGGTCCCCGGGGCGGGGAGTCGTGCTGTGGGCCGAGGACGGCTCCCGCCCGTCGACGACGTCGCGGCGCTCGCTCCGCAGTGCGCGGCCGCATCCGTTCGCGCTGCCCGCCTCCGCCCTCGCGGGCGTCCATCCGGGCAAGCAGACGATGCTCACGATGCTGCTGCCCTCGCGCAGCAGCGGTCCCGTGGACTCCCCCGAGCTGGTCCGGGTGACGCCGGCGGCCCGGCGGAGCGGTGAGCTGAGCCTGAGCCCGTGGAGCGTGCCGGGCGTCGTCGTCGATCCGGCGGAGCTCGAGGACCCGGCCGAGGACGTCCGCTACGGCGCCGCGGTCCCCCATCGGCGCGCCGTCGCCCGGTGCGCCGGGGTGCTCGCCTCCCGCGGCCGGGTCCGGCCCACCCTCGGGCACGTGGGGGGGCGGCCGGAGGCCCGGTGGCGGCCGATCGTGCAAGGCCTGGACGCCGTCACCCGGCGCGCGCTGGTCGAGGGCCTGCCCCCGGTCGCGCGGGCCGAGCAGCGCCGCGGCGGGGACGTCGCCGGGCGCGATCCCGCCACCCTCGTCGACGCGGCGCTGTCGACACTCACCGACGCCGCGGTCCGCGAGCAGCTGGGCCGAGCGGACGTCCCGCTGGACCTGGTGCCGCGCCGGCGCGGCCGGGCACCGCGTTCCCTGCCCGCCACCGAGGCCTGGCTCGGCGCGCTGACCAGCGCGGACGCCCGTTTCGACGCGCCGGAGCGGGAGATCTCCGAGCTGGCTGCGGCGCTCGGGGCGTGGGACGAGGTCGGCACCGAGGAGACCGGCCCCGGCCGGGCCCTGTTCCGACTGGTCGAGATGCGCACCCTGCACGACCCCGCCGACCCGGCGGCCGACGAGGCGGACCAGACCGGCGACGGTACCCGCTGGGTCCTGGAGTTCCAGCTCCAGTCCACGGACGACCCGAGCCTGATCCTGCCCGCGGACGCGGTCTGGGCCGGGAACGCGGACCGCCTGATCGTCTCCGCGCAGGAGCTGCTGCTCGCCGAGCTCGGCCGGGCGGCGCTCGTCTACCCGATGCTCTCCTCCGCGCTGCGCCAGGCCCGTCCGGCGTACGTGGACCTGGACGTGGCGTCGGCCCACTCGTTCCTCACCGAGGACGCATCGGCGCTGGTCGCCGCGGGTTTCGGGGTACAGCTCCCGGCGGGCTGGAACGGCACCCGGCCGATCGGGCTGCGGCTCTCGACCAGCTCCACGCCGGCCCCCGGGGTCATCCTGCGCGGCGGGTTGGGCCGCGAGGAGCTCGCGCAGTTCCGCTGGGCGATCGCCGTCGGGGACCAGGAGCTGGGCGAGGAGGAGATCGCCGAGCTCGTGGCGGCGAAGGCCCCGCTCGTGCGGGTGCGCGGGCAGTGGGTGAGCGTGGACGCCGACGCGCTGGCGAAGGGGCTGGAGTTCCTCAAGCGGGAGCGGCGGCGGGCGGCCCCGCCCACGGCCGCCGAGCTGCTGGCCATCGCCCAGGGCCGGGGCCCGGAGACCCCCCTGCCGATCACCGCGGTCGCGGCCCGCGGCTGGGTCGGGGACCTGCTCGAGGGCACCGCGGAGCGCACCCTCACCCCGCTGGACCCGCCTCCCGGTTTCCTCGCCACCCTGCGGCCCTACCAGCAGCGCGGCCTGTCCTGGCTCGCCTTCCTCTCCTCGCTCGGCCTCGGCGCCTGCCTCGCGGACGACATGGGCCTGGGCAAGACGGTCCAGATGCTGGCGTTGGAGGCGCACGAACGAGCGGGCACAGCACCGGGTCCCACGTTGATCCTCTGCCCGATGTCCCTGGTCGGCACCTGGCAGCGGGAGGCGGCCAGGTTCGCCCCGATGCTCCGCGTGCACGCCCACCACGGCATCGGCCGGCCCCTCGGGGAGGCACTGCGCCAGCTGCTGACCGGCACGGACATCGTCGTCACCACGTACGGCACGGCCGCCCGGGACATCGAGGAGCTGGAGAGCCTGCCCTGGCACCGGCTGGTCCTGGACGAGGCGCAGGCGATCAAGAACTCGCAGGCCGCGCCGTCGAAGGCCGCCCGGCGGATCACCGCCGGACACCGCATCGCCCTCACCGGCACGCCGATGGAGAACCGGCTCGCCGAGCTGTGGTCGGTGATGGACTTCCTCAACCCCGGCGTGCTGGGGGCGCCCGAACGGTTCCGGCAGCGCTTCGCCGTCCCGATCGAACGCCACCGCAGCGACGACGCCGCGGACGAGCTGCGCCGCATCACCCGGCCCTACCTGCTGCGCCGGGTCAAGACCGATCCCACGGTCATCGACGACCTGCCGGAGAAGATCGAGATCCGGCAGGAGTACCGGCTCACCCGCGAGCAGGCGTCGCTGTACCGCACGGTCGTGGACGACATGATGGAGAAGATCGAGGACAGCCAGGGCATCGCGCGCCGCGGCAACGTCCTCGCCGCGATGGCCAAGCTCAAACAGGTCTGCAACCACCCCGCGCAGCTGCTGCACGACGGATCGCCGATCGGGAGGCGCTCCGGGAAGGTGACGCGGCTGGAGGAGATCCTCGGGGAGATCGTCGCCGAGGGGGACAAGGTCCTCTGCTTCACCCAGTTCACCGAGTTCGCCGCGATGCTCGTCCCGCACCTGTCCGCCCGGTTCGACCAGGAGGTCCTCTACCTGCACGGCGGCACGCCCAAGAAGAAGCGGGACGAGATGGTCGCGCGCTTCCAGTCCCCGGACGGGCCGTCGATCTTCCTGCTCTCGCTCAAGGCGGGCGGGACGGGGCTGACGCTCACCGCCGCGAACCACGTCGTGCACCTGGACCGCTGGTGGAACCCCGCGGTGGAGAACCAGGCGACGGACCGGGCGTTCCGGATCGGCCAGCACCGCAACGTGCAGGTGCGGAAGTTCTGTTGCCCCGGCACCGTCGAGGAGCGGATCGACACCCTGATCGAGTCCAAGAAGGCACTGTCGGACATGGTGATCAGTGACGGCGAGGACTGGCTCGGGAACCTGGGTACCGGCGAGCTCCGCGAGGTGTTCGCCCTGGGCGCGGAGGCGGTCGATGACGAGTGAGTGACCAGCCGTTCTGGGCGGACGAGGGGTACTCCGCCCGGCCCCGCCGCGTCACCGGCGGCATCCAGATCAACAGCACCCGCGGGTCCGTCGCGCGCACCTGGTGGTCGGCGCGGTTCATCGCCGTCCTGGAGGGCCTCGGGGTCGGCGGGCGGCTCTCCCGCGGCAGGAGCTACGCCCGGGCCGGGCAGATCGTGTCCCTGGAGCTGGACGCCGGCGCGGTCGTCGCGCTGGTCCAGGGCTCGCGGCCCACCCCGTACAAGACCCGGATCGGGGTGCCCACCTGGGGCAAGGAGGAGTGGGGACGCGCGGAGCAGGCCCTCGCGGACGACGCGTGGTACACCGCGACGCTGCTGGCCGGGGGGATGCCGCCGGAGATCGAGGAGCTGTTCGCCGGGCTCGGCCTCGCCCTCTTCCCGGCCGAGCAGCGGGACCTGTCCATGGACTGCACGTGCCCGGACTTCGCGGTCCCGTGCAAGCACCTGGCAGCGGTGTTCTACGTCCTCGCCGAGCGTTTCGACGCGGACCCGTTCGAGGTCCTCGCCCTGCGCGGCCGGGACCGGGAGACGTTGCTGGCGAACCTGCGCACCCGCCGCGGCGTCACCGCCGCGGCCGCGGAACCCGCCGCGCCCGGGGAGGGCACTCCCCCGCTGGCGGACACCCTGGACAGGTTCTTCTCCGCGGGCCCCTCACTCGACGACGCGGGCCGGTTCGCCCCCGCGGTGACGAGCCCGGGCGCCCTGCTGGACCAGGTCCCGGAGCTACCGGTGGAGATCCGCGGGCACCGGGTCACGGACCTGCTCCGGGTGGCCTACCACGAGCTGCACGGCTACCCGCAGGACTGAGCTCAGGCGGCGACCGGCGCGGCGAGCTTCCCCTCGCGCGCGGCCTTGCGCTCGAACCAGATCGTGGCCAGCGGCGGGATGCTGGCGAGCAGTGCGGCCGCCAGTGTCCGCAGGTCCCAGCGGTGCAGCCGCGCGACGACGATCGACACCACGACGTAGAGCACGAACAGCGCTCCGTGGATCGGCCCGAAGACGTGCACCCCGATCGCGTTCCCCACCACGACGTACTTGAAGAACATGCCCAGGAGCAGCCCCGTCCAGGAGCAGGCCTCGGCGATCGCGACGATGCGGAAGAGCCGGCCGGGTCCGGACAGCGCGACGGTGTCGGTCATGGCCTCCACTGTGCCGTACCGTCCCGCCCGAACTTCTACCGGGTGTCGAAGGCCACGCCGAGGCGGCTGATCATCAGCCGCGGTACATCCCGGCCGCCGGTGGCCGGGAGGTACCGCAGGTGATGATCACGCGCTCTCCCGGCCCGGTCGACGGCGATGAGTTTCCCCGGTCGCAGCGGTCCACCGGACATGACGACCACGCAGAGCACCCGCCTGGACCTCGGGCCGGCGGCCCGTCACGTCGCCGCCCTGCTGGCCCCGATCACGGACGACCAGCTGGCGAACCCGACGCCGTCGGACTGCGACGTCGCGACCGTCCTCGACCACCTCATGGGCCTGACCAGGGCGTTCACCGACGCGGCGCGCAAGACGGTCACGGACGGCCCCGCGCCCGTGCCGTCCGGTGCGGACCTCGATCCCGGGTGGCGCACGGTCCTGCCGGCCCGGCTCGACGCACTGGCCGAGGCCTGGCGCGATCCCGCCGCCTGGGAGGGCATGGCGGACGCGGGCGGGGTGAGGATGCCGGCGTCGACGATGGGCGTCGTCGCCCTGGACGAGCTGGTGCTGCACGGCTGGGACCTCGCCCGCGGCACCGGGCAGGCGTACCGGGTCGACGCCGCGAGCGTGGCCGCGTGCCTGCGGTTCGTCGAGGCGATGGCCGAGCCCGGGCAGGACCGCGGCGGGCTGTTCGGCCCGGTCGTCCCCGTCCCGGACGACGCGCCGCCGTTCCACCGGGTGCTCGGCCTGGCGGGCCGCGATCCGCGCTGGAGCGCGCCGACCGCAGAATGAGCGGGTGCCCGAACCCCGCGAGAACACACCCCACCGCCTGGAGACGCCCCTTCACCTGGACACCCTGGTCGTCCACGCCGGGAACGCCGTCGACCGGGGAACCGGCGCGATCCGGCGCCCGGTGGTCATGGCGAACTCCTACGCCCTGCCCGACGACCCGTCGGAGCTGAGCTGGTCCGGTACCGGGACGCCGCTCTACACCCGCAACGGCGGCGCGAACCAGGGGTGGCTGGAACAGAAGCTGGCGCTGCTGGAGACCGCCGGCGAGCCCGGTGACGTCGAGGCGGTGGTGCTGGCGACGGGCGTCGCCGCCCTGCACGCGGTGTTCTTCACGCTCCTGCGCTCCGGGGACCACGTCGTCTCCTCCGACGTCACCTATGTCGCGGTGTTCCGGCTGCTCACCGAGATCCTGCCGGAGAAGTTCGGGATCACCGCGACGCTCGTCGACTCCTCCGACCCCGACGCGGTGCGGGCCGCGATCCGGCCGGAGACCCGGCTCGTGCACGTGGAGACCCCGGCCAACCCGACCACCCGGATCACCGACGTCGCCGCCGTCGCCGAGATCGCGCACGCGGCCGGCGCCCTGCTCTCGGTCGACGCCACGTTCGCCACGCCGGTCCTGCAGCGCCCGCTCGCCGAGGGAGCGGACCTCGTCGTCCACTCGCTCACGAAGTACATCAACGGCCACGGCGACGCCATGGGCGGCGCGGTGATCGCCCGCGGCGAGCTGGTCGAACGGATCCGCGCGGAGGCGATGGTCAACGTCGGCGGCGCGATCAGCCCGTTCAACGCGTGGCTCATCATGCGCGGGTCGGTCACCCTGCCGATGCGGATGGGCCGGCACTGCGCCAACGCGCAGGCCGTCGCCGAGTTCCTCGACGGCAATCCGCGCGTCGCCTACGTCGCCTACCCCGGCCTGCCGTCGCACCCGCAGCACGACCTCGCCGCCCGCACCCTCGATGGCGGGTTCGGCGGCATGCTGGCGTTCGCGGTGCGGGGCGACGGGGACGCCCAGAACCGGTTCGTCTCCGCCCTGCGGATCATCACGTCCGCGGTGTCACTGGGGCACGACGAGTCCCTCGTGGTGCACGTCGCACCGGACGGCGAGCGGGACCGGTACTACCCCGAGGAGTTCCGCAGATGGGGGCACCTGCGGTTCTCCGCCGGACTCGAGGACCCGCGGGACCTGGTCGCGGACCTGCGCCAGGCCCTCGACCGGGTCGGCTGAGCTACCCGTTCTCCCCGCCGCCCCGTCCCTGGCCACCCTGATCCTGGCCCCCCTGATCCTGGCCGCCCCGGTCCTGGCCGCCCTGATCCTGGCCCCCCTGGTCCTGGCCACCCTGGGCGCCGGGGTCCTGGCCCTCGGCTGGCGCGTCGGCCGGCGGCGTGGGCGCGACCCGCACCACGTCCGCCAGGCTCCCCTTGAGGAAGCGCGGGTCCGGCGCCGGCAGGGGCACGACCGGCTGGGCGGCGAGGATCTCGGCGAACGCCTGGTAGGCCGTCCGCGCGGGGGCCTTGCCGCCGTAGAGGTTGCCGGTCCCGCAGCTCCGCGGCGGGGTGCCGTCGCAGATCGGCTTGGGCGAGTTGGAGTCGTCGAAGACGATCGCCGCCCCCGCCAGCTGGGGCGTCGCGCCGACGAACGCGGCGGACTTGTACTCCTGCGTGGTCCCCGTCTTCGCCGCGACGGGCCGGTTCCAGCCGGCCGCGGCCGCCGCCGGCGCGGACGTGCCGCCGGGCCGGTCGTCCTTGCTCATCCCGTTCATCAGGGTGTCCGCGATCGCCGGGTCCAGGGCCTGCCGACACGGCTGCTGGGTGAGCTCGACGGGGTTCCCCGCGCGGTCGGTGATCGACTCGATCGGCGTGGGCGGGCACCAGGTGCCGTGGCTCGCCAGGGTGGCGTCGACGTTCGCGAGCTCGAGCGCGCTGGTCGGGGTGACGCCGAGGGTGAACGACGCCTGGTTCTGCGCCTTCATCACGTCCGCGATCGACGGGGTCCCGCTCTTGCCGCTGTACGGGGTGTCCGCGAGGGAGGTGAGCCCGAGCCGCACCGCCATGTCCACCACGGGCGGGATCCCGGTGCTCTCCTCCAGCTTCACGAACGCCGTGTTCGGGGACTGGGCCAGCGCATCGGTCAGCGAGAGGGTCGACGGGTAGGTGCCGGCGTTCCCGACCGGGATCGGGCGCCCGTCGCCGTTGCGGTAGATGGGCGAGGTGTACCCGCTGGCCGGGACGTCCAGGATCGTGTCGATCCCGACCAGCCCCTGCTCCATCGCCGTGGCCGCGGTGAAGATCTTGTACACCGAGCCGGCGCCCATGTTCTCCGGCTCGTAGGGTAGCCCGTAGCTGGACTCGCCCGGCTTGTTCCCGAAGGTGCGGTTCGCCGCCATCGCGGTCACCCGGTGCCCGTCCTGGCCGGGCACGATCGTCGCCATCACGTCCGCGACGTGGGGCTGCGTGGGCGGAACCTGCCCGTCGACGGCGGCCTTCACCGCGGCGAGGGCGTTGCGGTCCAGCGTGGTGCGGATCGTGTAGCCCCCATCCGCCAGCCGGTCCGTCGGGAAACCCGACTGCTTCAGGTAGGACAGCACGTAGTCGCAGAAGTAGCCGGCGTCGCCCGCGCCGATGCAGCCCTCGGCCGGGACACCCGGGTTCCCGTTGACGGCCAGCGGCGCCGCGGTGGCCGCCGCCGCCTGCTGCGGGGAGAGCGAGCCCTGCAGCCGCAGCTGCTCGATCACGATGTTGCGCCGGCCGGTCGCGGCGTCCGGGTGCGCGGTGGGGTCGTACTGCGCGGGGCTCTGGACCATGCCCGCGAGCAGCGCGGCCTGCGGCACGTCGAGCTGCGCGGCGTCGACCCCGAAGTAGGTCTGCGCCGCGGCCTGCACGCCGTAGGCACCGTGTCCGAAGTACACGATGTTGAGGTAGCCGGTGAGGATCTGGTCCTTGGTGAGCTCGTGGTCCAGGCTGATCGCCAGCTCGGCCTCCTTGAGCTTGCGGGCGTAGCTCGGGGCCACCGCGGCCTCCCGTTCGGCGTCGGTCTTCGCGGCGACGTAGAGGTCGTAGTTCTTCACGTACTGCTCGGTGAGCGTCGACGCGCCCTGCTGCGCGCCGCCGTTGGAGTTGTTGACCACCGCCCGGGCGGCGCCGATCGGGTCGAAGCCGCCGTGCTCGTAGAAGCGGCGGTCCTCGATGGCGACGATCGACGCCTTCATCGCCGTGGAGATCTTGTCGCTGGTCACGGGGACCCGGTACTGGTCGAAGAGGTAGGCGATCGGCGCACCGGACGAATCGGTCACGGTGGTGGCGGACGGCAGGTTCCCGCTTTTCAGATCCGAATTCGACCCGATCGCGGAATCGCTCACCTCACCGGCCAGCAACCCGACCCCGGCGGCGACCGGGAACAGCGCGCCGGCTGCGAGGACCCCCGCGATCAGGCCGAACACGGCGAGCCGCCGCACGTCACGCATCACACCCACGGACGCATCTCTACCAGCATCGATGTGAGGTCCGCACGACGACCGGCCGCCGTCTCCCGGCGCCGGTGGGGTATGTCGCACCGGACCCGGACGAGTGGCGCGGACCATCCGTAAAACGACAGAAAGCCCCATCGGAACATTTCCGGGAGGTCGTGGCCCGACATTTCACGACGCCCCCGGTGGGCGCACACTGGTTCGGCAACGGAGGGAAAGGACCGGGAAATGGGCGAGCTGAGCGCGTGGCACTGGCTGATCGTCATCGGGGTGTTCGTGGTGCTGTTCGGGGCGAGGCGGCTGCCCGACGCCGCGCGCAGCCTCGGGCGCTCCGCCCGGATCCTGAAGGCCGAGCTCCGGGCGGACGAGGTGACTCCCCGTGATGGTGGCGGTGCGCCGAGTGGTGGTGGCGACTCGGGTGACGCCCGTCTAGCGTCGGGGGAGTGAAGGTCCGGATCGGTATCGGGTCGCTCCCCACGGAACCGGCCTCCGCCGGCCACCTGGGGTTCGACGAGCTCGTCGACGCCCTCGAGGAGCGGGACATCGACTCCCTGTGGCTCCCCGACCTCGTCTCCACGGACGCGGTCGACGCGCTCGTCGGTCTCGCCTACGCGGCCGGCCGCACCCGCAAGCTCAAGATCGGTACCGGTGTCCTGGTGCTGCCGGGACGCAACCCGGTGCTGGTCGCCTCCCAGCTCGCGTCGCTCGCCGCGCTGGCCCCGAAGCGGATCCTCCCGGCGTTCGGCGTGCGACCCGCGCGGGGCCGTGAACGCCAGCTCTACCCGGTCCCGGACGGTGCGCGGGCCGCGGTCTTCGAGGAGTCCCTGGTCGTGGTGCGCAAGTTGCTCGACGAGCCCCGGGTCACCCACCACGGCACGTACTTCCACTTCGACGACGCCTCGATCGGCCCGCGCGCGCCCGGCCGCCTCGATCTCTGGCTCGGCGGCCGCGCCCCGGTGGGCCTGGACCGCATCGGCCGCCTCGCCGACGGGTGGCTCGGCAGCTTCGTCACCCCGGACGAGGCCGCGGCCTGCCGCAAGCAGATCGAGCAGGCGGCCGCGGCGGCGGGGCGGGAGATCGAGGACGACCACTACGGCACCAACATCGCCGTGGTCCCGCCGGAGGCCACGGAAGCCCAGGTCGCCGCGGCACTCGCCGGATCCCTCGACCGGCGCCCGGACCTCGATCCGGAGCTGCTCGTCGTCCGCGGCTGGGAGCAGGCGCGGCAACGGGTACGGCAGTACGTGGACGGCGGCCTGACGAAGTTCGTGGTGCGGCCCGCGACGCCGATCGCGTCCTGGCGGGGGTTCCTGGACCAGTTCGTGCAGGAGCTGCAGGTGCTGGAGAACTAGCCGCGCACGCGCGCCACCACTCGCCGCGCCGGCCCGCCGGCCACGGAAAGCGGAACGGTGCCGGCGGGGGCGGGTTAGGGTCGACGCCATGTCCGTCGACGACCACCGGCGGGACCGGGACCCCGAGGGCCGCGCCCGCAACGCCCGCCCGCGTGACGCCAGCGGTCGGCCCCTGCCCTACGGGCAGTCCGGCGTGCCGCGCGTCCCCGAGGACCTCGTGCTGAGCCCCGAGGACAGCGTCACCGAGGCCCAGCGCCTGCTCGACGAGGGGCTGCCGTTCCAGGCGCACGAGGTGCTGGAGGCGGCCTGGAAGGCGGCGGACCCGGCCACCCGGGACCTGTGGCGGGCGCTCGCCCAGCTCGCCGTCGGCCTCACGCACGCGCAGCGCGGCAACGCCCGCGGCGCGTCGTCGCTGCTGGAGCGGGGCGCGGACGGCATCGCCCGCTGGGTCGGGGACGCCCCGGCGGACCTGGACCTGCGCGGGATCCAGCGGCACGGCTTCGACCTCGCCGCCCGCATCGAACGCTCCGGCACCGAGACGCTGACCGCCGCGGACCTGGCGCCCGCACTCCGCCCCCGGTAGGTCAGCCACTCACCTCGTCCACCGCACGCAGCACCCGCAGGGCGTTGCGGCCCGCGAGCTTCCCGCAGTCCTGCGCGCTCCAGCCCCTGGCCAGCAGCGCGTCGAACAGGCGCGGGTAGCCGCTGACGTCCTCGAGCCCGGCCGGTAGCTCCGGCACGCCGTCGTAGTCCCCACCGATCCCGATGTGGTCGATCCCGGCCACCTCCCGGACGTGGTCGAGGTGGGCGACGACGTCGTCGATCGTCGCGCCGGGCATCGCGGGACCGGACCAGCGCGCGGCGAAGGCGTCCCGGTTCCGCAGGTTGCGGTGGTCCTCCCCCGCCGCGGCCATCGCCGCCGCGAGCCGGGCGTCCCACTCCGCGACGTCGCGGGAGACGAAGCGGGGCACGAAGGTCACCATGCAGACGCCGCCGTTGCCGGGCAGGGCGGCGAGGACGTCGTCCGGGACGTTGCGCGGGTGGTCCGTGACGGCCCGGGCCGAGGAGTGGGTGAACAGCACCGGTGCCGTGGTCGTGGCGAGGGCGTCGCGCATCGTCGTCTCGGCGACGTGCGAGAGGTCGACGATCATGCCGATCCGGTTCATCTCGGCCACGATCTCCCGGCCGAGGTCGGTCAGCCCGCCGTGCATCGGCTCGTCCGTCGCCGAGTCCGCCCAGTCCGTGTTCAGGTTGTGCGTCAGGGTCATGTACCGGACGCCGAGCCGGCGCAGGGCGCGCAGCACGCCGAGCGAGCCGTTGATGCTGTGCCCGCCCTCGGCGCCGAGCAGCGAGCCGATCCAGCCGTCCGCGAACGCGGCCTCGACCTGGCCCGCGGTGGTGACGACCCGCAGGTCCGCCGGGTAGCGCTCCGCCATCTCGTACACCCGCTCCACCTGCTCGATCACCGCCGTCACCGCACTGTCCCCGGTGAGCGACGGCGGCACGAACACGGACCAGAACTGCGCGCCCACCCCGCCGGCCCGCAGGCGCGGCAGGTCCGTGTGCAGCCGCGGCTCCCCGGCCGCCAGGTCGGGGACCGGCCCGCCGAGCTCCCGGAGCGCCCAGGGCAGATCGTTGTGCCCGTCGACCAGGGGGGTCGCGCGGAGGAGGTCCGAAGCCGTGAGCGTCACGGGGCGAGTATCACCCAGCGCCCGTCCGCCCGGCCGTCCCGGTCGGGCAGACTGGGATCATGGATGGCCCCCGGCTCGCCCTGGTCCTGCATCCCCACCGCGATCTCCGGGAGGTCGTCGCCGGGATCGTGAGCTGGGCGGACGCCCGGGGCGTCGAGCTCGTCGTCGGAGCCCAGGACGCCCTGCGCATCGACGGCGGAGTGCTCCCCGTCCCCGCGGACGAGCTGGCGGACGGCGCCACCGCGGTGGTGTCCCTCGGCGGGGACGGCACGATGCTGGGTGCGCTGCGCCTGGTCGCGGACACGCCGGTGCCGGTCCTCGGGGTGCAGCTGGGCCACCTCGGGTTCCTCGTGGAAGTGCAGCCGACCGAGCTGGACGCCGCGCTGGACCGGGTGATCTCCGGGGACTTCATCGTCGAGTCGCACAGCGCGCTGCGCGTCACGACCGGCGCCCGGAACCTGGTCGCGTTCAACGACCTGGCGCTCGCCCGGAACCCCGGCCGCGGCACCGTCGACGCCACGCTCGCCGTCAACGGGCTGCGCCACGGCTACTACCGCTGCGACGCCCTGGTCGTCGCCACTCCCGCGGGGTCGTCCGCCTACAGCTACGCGGCGGGTGGGCCGCTGGTCTCGCCGTCCGTCGGCGGGGTGGTCGTGACGCCGTCCGCGCCGATGTCCGGCATCTCCCGGGCCCTCGTCCTCGGCGAGTCCGACGTGCTGCGGCTCGAGCTCGGCCCGCGGTGCGGGACCCTGGTGCTCGAGGCGGACGGCGTCGGCCGCGGTGAGGTCGGCCCCGGGACCGTGCTGGACGTGACCGTGCAGCCGGAGGCCGGCCAGGTCATCCGGCTCGACCCGGCCGTCCACCACCAGCGCAGCCGGGTGAAGCTCAGCCTGCTGGACCTGCCGCTGCTGCCCGAGCAGCTCCGCGAGCTGCTGCCGCCGAACCTGCAGAGGCGCTTCGACTCGGTGGTGGAGGAGGGCGCCTGATGGCAGGGAAGCCACCTGCACGCCGGAAGCGTGCGTGCAGGTGGCTTTCCTGCCAGTGGTCCGTCCCCGTCAGTAGACGATGACCCCGCGGATGTTCTTGCCGTCGTGCATGTCCTGGTAGCCCTGCGCGACCTCGTCGAGGGTGTAGGTCTTCGTGACGAGCTCGTCGAGCTTCAGGACGCCCTCGCGGTAGAGCTGCAGCTGACGCTTGATGTCCCAGTTCGGGTTCGAGTTGCCGAACAGCGCGCCCTGCAGCCGCTTCTGCATCAGGGTGAGCTCGGAGATCGAGATCGGCAGGCCCACCGCGCTGGCGTCCCCGAGCCCGGTGACGACGGTCGTCCCGGCCTTGCGGACCGAGCCGAACGCCTGCGCCACGTGCTCGCCGGTGGTCACCCCGACGGTGACGATCGCCGAGTCCGCGCCCTGGCCGTTGGTGAACTGCTTGGCCAGCTCGGTGGCCTCCTCCATGGACGCGCAGGAGTGGGTGGCGCCGAGCTCCTGCGCCTTCTCCCGCTTGAACGCCACCGGGTCCACCGCGATGATGTTCGACGCCCCGGCGTGCCGCGCCCCCTGGACGGCGTTGATCCCGATCCCGCCGATACCCATGATCACGACGGTGTGCCCCGGCTGGACCGCCGCCGCGTTGACGGCCGAGCCCCAGCCGGTGCCGACGCCGCAGCCCACCAGGCAGGCCTTGTCCAGCGGCAGGTCGTCGTCGATCTTCACCGCGGAGTCCACCGACACCGTGGTGATCTCGCAGAAGGTGGAGATCCCCGCCATCTGGCCGACGGGCGTGCCGTCCGGCAGCTGCAGGATGTAGCTCGACGGGTCGTTGGCCCGCGGTCCCTGCAGGATCCCGGCGCCGAGGTCGCAGAGGTTCTGCATGCCGCTGGCACACCAGCGGCAGTGCCCGCAGGAGGGCAGGAACGAGAAGACGACGTGGTCGCCCTCCTTGATGCCCTTCATGTTCCGGCCGGCCTTGGCGACGATCCCGGCGCCCTCGTGGCCGCCCGCCATCGGGTAGGTGCCGACGGGGATGTCGCCGGTCGCGATGTGGTCGTCCGAGTGGCACATGCCGGACGCCACCATCTTGACCTGGATCTCGTTGTCCCGCGGGTCGTCGACCTCCAGGTCCACGACCTCGTACTTGCCGGGGGCCTGCCGGACCACGGCACCGCGTGTGGGAGTGCGCATCGGATCTCCTCGACCTCGTCGTCGTGCTCGGTTCTGGTGATGGGTGGTGCGTCTCGCGGGGACCCGGGTCAGCCCGGGAGCGCGAGGTACTTCGGGTTGGCCACCACGAGCTTCGCCGTGGTGGCCGCCCGCACCGCCGCGACGACGTCGTCGCGGCCGGTGTCCAGCGCGCCGTCACGGATCCCGGCGGCCAGGTCGGTGTCGTCGGCGCAGCCGAGGGCGGCCAGCCGGCGTCGGTGTTCCTCCTGCTGCGCGGCGCCGACGCGGAGCTCGCGGCGGGCGATCGTCAGCGCGTTCGCGGCGACCCGGGACAGGAAGCGGGTCCGCGGGTCCGCGGCGGGGAGCTCGTCGGTGAGGAACCCGGCGACGGCGGACAGCAGCTCGTCGACCGTCGGCCGGTCGTGCAGCGACTCGCTCCCCGAGAACGCCCCCACCAGCGGATCCTCGACGGTGAGGGGCTCGGTGAGGCCGAGCGCGAGCAGCGCGTCGTGCTCGGACTCCGCGATCCGCCGGCCCAGCACCGCCATCTCCACCGAGTGCTCGGCACCGCTGAGGTGCCGCTCGGCCTGGCGCCGGCAGATCACCGCCCAGTGCACCGCGCCGAAGGTCTCCCACCAGCGCAGCGCCTCGGGATCCGGCCGCACCCCGGCGACCTCGGCGTAGCCGTCGAGGAGCTCGTCACGGGTGCCGAAGCCGCCCACCGGGAGCGCCGACCCGAAGCGCCAGGCCTTGGTGCAGACCCAGCCCAGGTCCTCCCGCGGGTCCCCGACGTGCGCGAGCTCCCAGTCCAGCACGGCCCGGACCCCGCCGTCGCCGTCCGGTCCCGAACCGATCAGCAGGTTGCCGTTGCGGAAGTCCCCGTGCACCAGCTGCGGTGCGACGGGGGCCGGGAGCGTGTCCGCGAGCACCCGGAAGGCGAGCTCCAGGGCGGGCCGGGGTTCGCCGTACGCGTCGTGCTGGGCGCGCAGGCCCGCGAGCCGCGCCGCCGCGTCCGCACCGGAGGACTTGAACCCGGCACCGTCCGCCAGCCCCGGGACCCGGTCGAGCGGCACCGCGTGGATGCGGGCGAGGATCGTGCCGAACTCGCGCGCCAGGCGCGGCCGGACACCGGCCCAGCGCTCGTCGCGGAGCAGCTTGCGCGGGATGGTCTCGCCGTCGAGCCGGTCCATCAGCAGGAACGCCGCGCCGATCCCGGCACCGATACCGCTGCGCCCGTCGCCGTGGGCCCGCAGGACCGGCTCGGGGACGCCCGCCTCGGCGGCCGCGACGAAGCAGGACGCCTCCCGGGCCATGCCCTCCGGGTTCGGGGCCGACGGCGGGTCCCGGCGCAGGATCAACGGGTGACCCCCGGCGTCGAACGACCAGGTCTCGCGGCTCGCGCCGCCCGAGAGCCGGGTCAGCCCGGTGACGGTCAGCGGTTCGCCGAACGCGTCGGTGCAGATCTCCGCCAGCGCCGCGGCCAGATCGTCACTCATCGCTCTCCCCCCGCTCCACCGAAGCGCTGTGCCGACGACCCGCTCGCAGGCTCGCCGACGGGGGCGTATCCCACGGTGTCCAGGGCGACCCGCTGGTACCGGGCCACGATCTCGTCCCCGGTCAGCGGGCCACCGGGCCGGTACCAGGCCGCGACGGCCGTGCACGCGGAGGTGATCATGCGGGACGCGTCGTCCGGGTGCGGTGTGGTGAACACGCCCCGGGCGCAGCCGTCCCGGACGACCCGGTCGAACATCCGTTGCTGCGTGTCGCGTCTCGCCACGACGAGTGCCAGCGCACCCGCCTCCAGAGCCCGCAGCTCGCTGTTGCCGAGCAGGCTCTCCCGCTGCGACTCCAGATGCACGCGCACGTGGACGCCGACGATCGCCTCGAGCCTGGCCGCGGGATCGTCCGGGGCGGCGTACAGCGCCTCCTCGGTGGCGCGCACGAGCACGTCCATCCCGCGGTCCAGGACGGTGGCGAGAAGCCCCTGCTTCGAGGCGAAGTGGTGGTAGAGCACGGCCGGGCTGACCCCGGCCGCCGCGGCGATGTCCCGCACCGACGTGCCGTGGTAGCCGTGCACGGCCATCACCTCGACCGCCGCGGAGATCAACGCGGCGGCGGTGCGCTCATCACCGGGGAACACGACCGAGGTGGCCGGGAGCGCGGGGGCACCTCGGCTCCGCCGGGGCGGTGCAACGGGTTCGGGACTGGCCATGCCCCTACCTTGCCCTGTGCCGAACGATCGTTCAACCCCCGGTTGACGTCGCAGGTGGAGAGGCTTACGGTTCGCTGAACGATCGTTCGACGGAGGTGTGCAAGGTATGGCCGGACCCTACTCCGGACTTCGGGTCTTCGACCTCAGCCACGTCATCGCCGGGCCGTTCTGCACCCGGATGCTCGCGGACATGGGAGCAGACGTCGTCCGGGTGGAGCAGCCGGCCGGGGACCTGATGCGGGGCCTGCCCGTCCAGGTCGGGGACGGCGTCTCCAGCGCCTACGCCCAGTACAACAACGGCAAGCGCTCGATCGGCGTGGACCTGAAGTCCGACACCGGGCTGGACCTGGCGCTGCGGCTCGCGGACTGGGCGGACGTCGTCGTGGAGAACTTCTCCCCCGGCGTCCTCGGGAAGCTGGGCCTGGGCTGGGACGTGCTGCACGCGCGGGACCCGCGCACCATCCTCTGCTCGCTGTCCACCTTCGGCGCCGAGGGCCCGTACTCGCACCTCTCCGGGTTCGGCCTGGTCGCCGAGGCCTACTCCGGGCTGATGTCGCTGACCGGGGAGGAGGGCGGGCCGCCGATGCACTTCGGGACGGCCCTCGCGGACGTCAACTCCGCCGTGCACGCGCTCGCCGCGATCGGCGCCGCGCTGCACCACCGGACGAGCACCGGCGAGGGCACGCACGTGGACATCTCCGCGTTCGACTCGCTGTTCGCCATGATCGACCAGCAGCCCGCGGCCGGCGCCTTCACCGGCGGCGAGGCGGTGCACGGCAAGTACGGCAACCGGCACACGACGAGCGTCCCCTCCGGGGTGGCCACCACCGCGGACGGCACCCACATCGCGTACGGGATGAGCGGGGACGTCTTCTTCGAGCGCCTGGTGACGGCGATGGACGCGCCGGAACTGCGGGACGACTACGACTCCGTGGCCGCGCGCGTCGAGAACCCGGGGCCGCTCTACGACCGGATCGAGGCCTGGGCTGCGACCTGGCCGACGGCGGACGCCCTCGTCGACCACCTGGTGGCGCACGGGCTCTCCGCGGCCCGGGTGCGCGGGGTGCGCGAGAACCTGGCGGACCCCCACCTGATCGCCCGCGGCACACTCGGGCCCGTCGAGTTCCCGGGTCACGGCGAGGTGCTGATGCAGACCGCGCCGTTCCGGTTCTCCGGCCTCGACGTGCGCCCCGGGAAGGCGGTGGGCCCGATCGCCGCGGACACCGGGGACGTGCTCGGCGAGGTGCTCGGCCTGGACGAGGCCGAGGTCGACGCCCTGTTCGAGGGCGGTGTGGTCCACGGCGGCCGGTGAGGGGTCAGCCGGCCGCGCTCCCGGCCCCGCCCACGCCGAGGCCGTCGATCACCAAGGTCGCCTGCAGGGCTCCCAGCTCGGCCGGGGACACCCCGCGTCCGGGCTGGTACCAGGTGTGGGTGGCGTTGAGCATGCCGAGGATCGACAGCGCACAGAGCCGCGCATCGAGGTCCGTACGCAGCGCGCCGGCCTCCTGCCCCTCGCGGATGAGCTGCTCGACCCGCTTCTCGTGCTCGCGGCGGGTCCGCGCGATGTCCTCGCGCCGCTCGCCCGTGAGATGGCGGAACTCGTTCTGGAACACCGTCGTCTGCACGAGGTGGTCGGCGTTGAGCTCGACGTGCTTCGCGACGACCGCACGCAGCGTCGCCACGGGGTCCCCGGTCACCTCCCGCTCGACCGCGGCGATGCCGTCCCGGCCGCGGACGTGGAACGCCTCGATCAGCGCGAAGAGCAGGTCCTCCTTGGTCTTGATGTAGTAGTAGAGGCTCCCGCTGAGCATGCCGAGGGACTCCGCGATGTCCCGGACGGTCGTCCGCTCGTAGCCCTTCTCCGCGAAGATCTCCGCGGTGCGCTCGAGGATCTCGGGCCATCGGTCGTCCGCACCCTGGACCGCCTTCCGACGTCGTCGCGGCGGTCGCGCCATCGTCACTGGTGTCTCCCGGTTCCCCGTCGTCCTGCACTCGGTCCGCCGAACGTTACCAAGCAGACGCTTGACACGTTACCAAGCAAGCGCTTGGTTAGGGAGCGCACGCCGTCGCTCGACGTGTGTGGGTACGCCCTACAGAGACGTATGAGGCAGGACTTCATGGACACCAGCCACCACGATCCGGGGGCCACACGAACCCCGGACGCCGCCGCCATCGCGCGGACCCCCGCTTTCCGCGCCCTCGTCCGCAGCCGTGCGCGGTTCGCCGTCCCCGCGGCGATCCTGGGCTTCGGCGCCTACCTGCTCGTGATGATCCTGTCCGGGTTCACCACGGTGCTGAACGGCCCGGCACTGGGTGCACTCAGCTGGACGGCCGTTCTCACGGTCCTGATCTTCCCGCTGGTCTGGCTGCTCGCCGAGCTCTACCGGCGGCGCGCCGCCGAGTGGGACACCCTGGCCGAGCAGGCCGTCGCCGAGGCCGGTTCCACGAAGGTCCGGACATCATGACCGCCGACCCGATCACGATCGCGATCTTCCTGGCCGTCATCGCGCTGACCCTGGCGATCACTGCCTGGGCCGGGCGGCGCAACCGCGACGCCGGCTCGCACTACGTGGCCGGCGGCCAGATCACGGGCTGGCAGAACGGCCTCGCGATCTGCGGGGACCTGCTCTCCGCGTCGACGTTCCTCGGCGTCGTCGGCATCATCGCGCTCCAGGGTGTCTTCGGCTTCTACCTGGTGGCGGGCGGGCTCGTCGCCTTCATGCTGGTGCTGCTGGTCGTCGCCGAGCCGCTGCGCAACCTCGGCCGCTACACCATCGCGGACGTGCTCAGCACCCGCTTCCGCTCGCAGGGCGTCCGCGGCGTGATGGCTGTGAACACCCTGGTCGTCACGATCTTCTACATGATCGCCCAGCTGGTGGGCGCGGGCGTGCTGATCAGCCTCCTGGTCGGGATCCCCTACTGGGTGGCGGTGATAGTCGTCGGCGTGCTGATGGCCGTCTACATCACGATCGGCGGGATGCTCGCGACGACCTGGATCCAGATCGTCAAGGCCGGGCTGCTGCTGGCCGCGATCGCGGCGATGGTCGTGCTCGTCCTGGCGCGCTTCGACTTCAACCCGTTCGCGCTGTTCGCCGCCGTCGCCGAGCAGTCCCCCACGGACCTGTTCAGCCGCGCCACCGGCGTCATGCCCGGCCTGGACCTGCTCTCGGTCGCCATCGCCCAGGTGCTGGGGACGGCCGCGCTGCCGCACATCCTGATCCGCTTCTTCACCGTGCCGGACGCGAAGGTCGCCCGGAAGTCGATGAACGTCGCGCTGTGGATCCTCGGCCTGGCGTTCCTCGCGATCCCGTTCCTGGGCTACGGCGCCGCGGCCCTCGTCGGGCAGGTGCAGATCGCCACCGCGAACAAGGCGGGCAACCTGGCCGCCCCGCAGCTCGCGGACTTCCTCGGCGGGCCGGTGCTCTTCGCCCTGGTCTCGGCCGTGGCGTTCGCGACGATCCTCGCCGTCGTCGCCGGGCTCGTGATCGCCGGGTCCGGCGCGCTGGCCCACGACATCTACAACTCGCTGATCCGCAAGGGCAAGGCGACCGACCGCCAGCAGATGGTCGCGGGGCGCCTCGCCGCCGTCGGGATCTCCGCGGTCGCGATCGTGCTCGCCCTCGGCGCGCAGAACACCAACATCGCGCTGCTGGCGCTGATGGCCGTGGTCGTCGCGGCCAGCGCCAACGTGCCGGTGCTGCTCCTGCTGCTGTTCTGGAAGCGCCTCAACACCGTCGGGGTGATCAGCGGCGTGACCGCCGGGCTGATCAGCTCGGTGGTGCTGGTCCTGATCGGGCCGGGCGTGCTGGGCACCGCGGCGATCTACCCGCTCTCCTACCCGACGCTGGTCTCCGTGCCCATCGGGTTCCTCGGCTGCTACCTGGGCACCGTGCTCAGCGCCCGCACCCGGCGTACCGACGAGGCGTCCTACGACGAGCTGCACGTCCGCGCCATGACCGGCGTGGGCCGAGAGGGAGCCGTCGAGGTCGACCACTGATACAGACCGACAGATTCATCCCTCGAGGAGGAGGCACATGAGCGTCACCCTGGACCGGTCCGCCGACGGCCGCGTCGCCACCCTGCGGTTCGCGAGCGACCACCCGATGAACGTGTTCACCGCGGACACCCTGGAACGGCTGCTCTCGCACGTGCGCGAGCTGCGGGACGAGCGGGACGTGCGCGTCCTGCTGCTGCGCGGACGGGAGGACGTGTTCAGCGGCGGCGCGGATCTCGGCTACATGGGCGGGCTCACCGACGACGAGTACAAGCACTACATCGCCACCGAGTACGCCCTGTTCGCGGAGCTGGAGGACCTGCCGCTGATCACCGTGGCGGTGCTCGCCGGCCCGTGCGTCGGCAACGCGACCGAGCTCGCCCTCGCCTGCGACTTCCGGATCTGCGCGGCGAACGTGCGGATCGGGCTGCCGGAGATGAAGGTCGGGTTCGTCTCCCCCGCCCAGCGGCTCACCGCCTACGTCGGCATCGGCAAGGCGAAGGAGCTCCTCTACGGCGGGCGGCTGCTGCCCGCGGACGAGGCCCTCGCCCTGGGCCTGGTGACGACCGTGACCGACGACGTCCCCGCCGAGGTCGAGCGGGCCGCCGCCCGCTACGCCGCCTACGCGCCGTACGCGCTGCCGTTCACCAAGGCCGGGATCCACCGCTGCTACGGCCTGACCGGGGACGGCCCCGCCGGCCGCCCCTTCGACGACGCAGAGCAGGCGGCGGCCTTCGCGACGTTCCGGGGCCCGGACTTCGCCGAGGGCGCCGCGGCCGCACTGGCCGGCCGTCGCCCGGACTTCACCTCGCAGCGTCCGCTCTCGGTGGACGAGGCCCTGGAACGAACGCTGAAAGGAACGCAGTCATGATCGTCGACTTCCTCGCGGGCGCGGTCCCGCGCCCCGAGGCCTTCGCGCTGTCCGAGGCGGTGACGCTCGGGCGGCTGCGCGGGTACGCCGAGCACTTCGGCGGCAAGCTCTCCCCCGCCCGCACCCACGCCGAGGTCTCCGAGCGCTGGACGGCCGCACACGACGAGGCGCTGGCGCGCTGCCCGTCGGAGCAGGACTTCCTGGGCATGCTCGACGAGGGCGGGATCGGACTCGCCGGCGTCTACACCGAGGCCTTCGGGTCCCGGCTGGGCGTGCCGACGGCGGGCAACCAGCTCGTCGCGGACTTCGTGCGGACCGCGCCGGACAAGGTCGTCGGGTTCGGCGGGATCGACCCGTGGGAGCCGGACGCGGCGCTGAACGTGGACCACGCGGTGAAGGAGCTCGGGCTCTCCGGGTTCGTGCTCTCCCCGTTCAAGCAGGGCCTGCTGCCGGACGACCCGCGGATGGCCCGGGTCTTCGGCCGGTGCGAGGCGCTCGGCGTGCCGGTGCTGCTGCACACCGGGATCAACTGGTCCCTCGACGCCGCCTACGACGTGGGGCATCCTCGCTACATCGACGCCGTCGCGACCGCCTTCCCGGACCTCAAGCTCGTCGCGCTGCACGCCGCGTGGCCGTGGGTCGAGGACATGATGATGGTGACCTGGCGGCACGAGAACGTCTACGTCGACCTCTCGGCCCACCGTCCGCGGACCTTCACCCGGCCGAACTCGGGCTGGGAGTCGTTGCTGCAGTTCGGGAACCGGCAGCTGGCGGACCGGGTGCTGTTCGCGTCCACCTGGACACTGCTGGGCGTGCCGCCCGCGGACCTCGTCGCCGAGGTCCGGGCGCTGCCGCTGAAGGACGACGTGATGGACAAGTGGCTGGGCGGCAACGCGTTGCGGCTGCTCGGCCGGGACTGATCGGGAAGGGACCCACGATGATCGTCTCGGACATCATCCGGAACAACGCCCGCTCCCGGGGTTCCTCGACGGCACTGGTCGTCGGGTCCCGGGACGTCTCCTACGCCGACCTGCAGGACCTGATCGAGGAGACGGCCGGCGCGCTGACCGCCCGCGGGATCGGCTACGGGGACCGGGTTGCGGTACTGGCGAAGAACAGCCTGGAGTACGTCCAGCTCTACTTCGCGACGGCGTCGCTCGGCGCCATCCTCGTGCCGCTGAACTTCTGGCACCGCGGCGCCGAGCACGCCTACACGATCGGCGACGCCGAGCCGTCGCTGTTCTTCGTCGAGAAGGACTACGACGAGGTGTCGGCGGAGGCCCGCGCGGCGTCGCCGGACCTCCCGGTGATCCGCATCCCGGGCCCGGAGGGGGACCGCGCGGAGTGGGACGAGTTCTCCGCGGGCGGGTCGACGGCGCCGGCGGTGACCGTCGACGAGCGGGACCCGCACATGATCCTCTACACCTCGGGGACCACCGGGAAGCCCAAGGGCGCCATGCTCTCCCACCGCCGTACCGTCGACGACGGCCTCGCGATGGCCGCCACCCTGAGGGTGACCGACCGCGACGTCTTCATGAACTACTTCCCGCCCTTCCACGTCGGGAACTGGGACCACATGAAGCCCTTCCTGCTCATGGGCGGGAAGGTGGTCCTCCTGCGGGAGTTCGACGCGTCGGTCGTGCTCGAACTGCTCCCCCGCCACCGCGTCTCGGTGGTCCTGGGCGTGCCGACGATGCTGCACTCGCTCATCACGCACCCCTCCTTCGAGGCGACGGACACCTCGTCGGTCCGGCTGCTGTACTACGGCGCCTACGACCCCAGCGGAATCATGGACCGCACCGCGGACGCGTTCGGCGCCCGCGAGGGGAAGATCTCGATGGGGCACACCTACGGGCTCACCGAAGGCGGCCCGTTCGTCACCTGGTGCCCGCCGGACGACGTCTTCGCGAAGTGGGGCTCGATCGGGCGGGCGATGCCCGGCGTCGAGGTCGCCCTGCTGGACGACGACGGCGCTCCCGTACAGCCCGGCTCCCCCGGTGAGATCTGCGTCCGGGGGCCGCGGATGAGCGGCTACTGGCGCAACGACGAGGCGTCGAAGGCCGCGCTGGCCGGGGACTGGCTGCACACCGGGGACGTCGCCGTCGCGGACTCGGACGGCTTCCTGACGATCGTCGACCGGAAGAAGGACATGATCCGCTCCGGCGGCCAGAACGTGTGGTCGAAGGAGGTCGAGGACTGCCTCTCCCAGCACCCGGGGGTGGCGGACGCCGCGGTGATCGGGCTGCCGGACCCGGTGTACGAGGAGCAGGTCGTGGCGATCGTCGTGCCCTCGGGCGAGCCCTCGGACGCCCTCGCGGCGGAGCTGACCACCTTCGTCCGCACGCGGTTGGCGGGCTACAACACGCCGAAGGCGGTCCACTTCGTGACGGAGTTCCCCCGCACCGCCGTGGGCAAGATCCAGAAGCACGTCCTCCGCGAACGGTTCACCGCCTGACCGACCCCGCGAGTCGCGGTATTCCCGTCACCGAGTCGCGGTATTCCCGTCCGCGAGTCGCGGTCGCGTGGAGCACCCCGACGTGAGAGCGACCTGAGCGCACCCGATTCGTGATCGGCATGCGCTGAGGTCGCTCCCACACTCCCGCGTCGTGATCTCCCCCGGCCGCTGGGAGACTCGGGCCATGGGCGGAACGGTGCTGGTGCTCGGCGGGCGGAGCGAGATCGGGATCGCGGTGGCGGAGCGGCTCGCCGGCCGGGAGGCGCGGACCGTCGTCCTCGCCGCCCGGCGCAGCGCCGACCTCGACGCGGAGGAGAAGGTCCTGCGCGAGGCGGGGGCGGAGACCGTCGAGCGTCTCGAGTTCGACGCGGACGACCTCGCCTCCCACCGCCCCCTCCTCGACGAGGTGGTGGCCCGGCACGGGGCGATCGACGTCGTGGTCGTCGCGTTCGGGCTGCTCGGGGACCAGCCCCGGGCCGAGCAGGACGCCGAGCACGCCGTGCGGATCGTGCACACGGACTACGTCGCGCACGTCCAGGTCCTGACGGAGCTCGCGCGGGTGCTCAGGGCGCAGGGGACCGGCACGATGATCGTCTTCTCGTCCGTCGCCGGGGTCCGGGTGCGCCGCGCGAACTACGTCTACGGCAGCGCGAAAGCCGGTCTGGACGGGTTCGCCTCCGGGCTCGCGGACGCGCTGCACGGCTCCGGAGTGCGCCTGCTGCTGGTCAGGCCCGGTTTCGTGATCGGCCGGATGACCGAGGGCATGTCCCCGGCGCCGTTCTCCAGCACCCCCGAGCAGGTCGCGGACGCCACCGTGAAGGCCCTGCGCGCCGGGCGCGGCGAGGTCTGGGTCCCCGGTGTGCTGCGGCCCGCTTTCGCGGTGATGCGGCACCTCCCCCGCGCGATCTGGCGCCGCCTCCCCCGCTGACCACGTCGGGACCGCGCAGCCCGCAGAGCCCGACTCGCGGACGGGAGTACCGCGACTCGGTGACGGAAATACCGCGACTCGCGGGGTGGGTCGCGCTGCGGGTCCACCCGACCGCGATCGACGACCCGGTGGCCTACGGCGAGGACGTCCGGGCGGGCCCGATCCTGCGGCTGAGCGCGCTGACCTGGCCGGACTGATCACGGCTCGGGGGTCGTCGGCTGCTACGACGACACGTCGGACATCCGACGGAAGTTCGGGAGCAACGAACCGGAAACAGCAGCGCCCTACTGTCGGCGACGTGCCCGAGATGCTCTTCGACGTCCGCTGGCCGGACGGGTCGACCCAGTCGTTCTACTCGCCGTCGCTGATCGTCGAGGAGTACTTCGACGCCGGCTCGGCCTATCCGCTCGAGGACTTCGTCGAGCGCAGCCGGGAGTGCATGCGGATCGCGGACCAGCGGGTCCGCGCCAAGTACGGCGTCGGATGTGCCCAGTCCGTGATGACGATGGCGGGCATCGAGCGGGCCGCGGCCCGGTTCGCGACGGACGAGAGCGTGACGCTCGAGGCGTTCCGGCGCTGAGCTCAGGATCCGGTGCGGAAGACGACGTCACCCGTCGGCTCGCCCGAGTGGATCCGGGAGGCGAACCAGAAGCCGTCCGGGGCGCCGACCAGCGCGGACGCCGGCGCCGGGCGGAGGCCGAGCACCTCGTCGATCGTGCGGTCGGACGGCCCGCGCTGGCCCGGGATCATCGGGGTCGAGCTGCTGGTGGCGGACCGCTTCATGACGCTCTCCTGACTCGACACGGACGACCTACACCCGTATGTCGCAGAAGTCGATGGACCATTAGCACCAAGAACCGCAGTTAACCCGAAGTGGGTACGCGGGCCATACTGCGACGGTGAACGGCACCTCCCATCGGGCCGCGGTCCTCGGTTCGCCCATCGCCCACTCGCTGTCCCCCGTCCTGCACGGTGCCGCCTACGCGGCGCTGGGCCTGCACGGCTGGTCCTACGACGCGCACGAGGTCGACGAGGCGGGTCTGCCCGCGTTCGTCGACGCGCTGGGGCCGGAGTGGGCCGGGCTGTCGCTGACCATGCCGCTCAAGCGCGTCGCCCTCGAGGTCGCGGACCGCGTGTCGCCGCTGGCCGAGGCCACCGGCGCCGCCAACACGATGGTCCTCACCGCGGACGGGCGGTTCGTCGAGAACACGGACGTCACCGGGATCGTCGCGTCGTTGCGCGGCGCCGGGGTCGAGCGGGCCGGCAGCGCCGTGGTCCTCGGGGCCGGCGGGACGGCGCAGGCCGCGCTCGCCGCGTTGCGCGAGCTCGGCGCCCGCACCCCGACCGTGCTCGTGCGGGACGCGGGACGGGCCCGGGAGCTGCGGGACGCCGCCGAGCGGCTCGAGGTCTCCCCCGTCGTCGAGGCCGTCCTGGGTGATCCACCGCGGGCGGCCGAGTTCCTGACCGGCGCGGACGTCGTCGTCTCCACGCTTCCGGGGGGAGCCGCGGACGAGCTCGGCGGCGCGCGCTGGCGCCCGTCGACCACCGTGCTCGACGTCGTCTACGCACCCTGGCCCACCGCGTTCGCCGCCGGTGCGGCGCTGGCCGGATGCCGGATCGTCAGCGGGCTGGACATGCTCCTGCACCAGGCCGTCGCGCAGGTCGAGCTGATGACCGGGCGGCCCGGGCCGGTCGAGGCGATGCGGACCGCGCTGGACGACGCGGTGCTCGCCCGGCGATGAGTGTCCGGCGATGAGCGCGGAGCCCACCGCCGCGCTGGAGGCGGCGATCGAGGAACTGCTCGACGCCCGGGCCGTCACCTCGACCATCTGCCCGTCCGACGCCGCCCGCCGCGTCGACCCCGAGGGATGGCGGGAGCTGATGGAACCCGCCCGCCGGGTCGCGCGCCGGCTGGTCGAGGAGGGCCGGGTGGAGATCACGCAGCAGGGCCGGGTCGTGGACCCCGCCACCGCGAAGGGTCCGATCAGGATCCGCCGGGCCCGCCCCTAGCCACCGAGCAGCGCACCCAGGTCGGATCCGGGGCCGTACTCGACGGGTTCCGCGCCGCGCCGGAACAGCCGCGCGGTGTGGCCGTGCAGGGTCAGCCGGTCCTGCTCGCGCAGCAGCCAGGCGCCCTCGCGCAGGCCCAGCACCGGGACGTCGTTCTCCTCGTGGAACTCCGCGATCCGGGTCTCGCGCGTCTCCCCCATGTGCCGGGACCCGGGATCGGGGTCGAGGTAGTGCGGGTTGATCTGGAAGGGCAGCAGGCCCAGCGCGGCGAACCCGGCCGGTTCGACGATCGGCATGTCGTTCGTGGTGCGCAGGGTCGGGCAGGCCATGTTGGTGCCCGCGCTCGCGCCCCCGTAGTGGGCCCCGGCCGCCACCGCCTCCGGGATCGCGGTCGTCAGCCCGCTCCGTTGCAGCTCCCTGAGCAGCCGGAACGAGTTCCCCCCGCCGACGAACACCGCCTCGCACCCCTGGACCGCGGACGCCGGGTCCCCGACCGGGAGCGGCGTCGCGGAGACCCCCGCCTCGGCGAACGCCGAGACTGCCTTCGCCGCGTAGGCCTCGTGGTCCGCGGCCGCGTACGGCACGAAGAGGACCTCGCGCCCGTCGAAGAACCTCGCCAGGGCCTCGCGGGCGTGGGCGAACATCGCGGAGCCGTGGTTGGTCGAGTTGGAGAGCAGCAGGAGCACCCGGCCATCCTCTCCTGATCGAGAATGGGCTCCATGAACGACGTCTACACCCACGGTCACCACGACAGCGTGCTGCGCTCGCACCGGAACCGGACCGCCGAGAACTCCGCGGCGTACCTGCTCCCGCTGCTCCGCCCCGGCCTCGACCTGCTCGACGTCGGGTGCGGGCCCGGCACGATCACGCACGACCTGGCGGCGCGGGTCGCCCCCGGACGGGTCCGCGGGATCGACGTCGTGGAGGCGCCGCTGGTCGAGGCCCGCGCCGCGGGGAGCGGGACCACCGTCGAGTTCGCCGTCGGGGACGTCTACGCCCTCGACGACCCGGCCGACCGCTACGACGTGGTGCACGCCCACCAGGTCCTGCAGCACCTCTCCGACCCGGTTGCCGCCCTGCGGGAGATGCGGCGCGTCACCAGGCCGGGCGGGGTCGTCGCGGTGCGGGACGCGGACTACGCCGGGTTCACCTGGTACCCCCACGACGAGCGTCTCGACGCCTGGCTCGCGCTGTACCGGGCCGTCGCGCGGGGCAACGACGCGGAGCCCGACGCGGGCCGGCGCCTCCTCGGCTGGGCCCGGTCGGCCGGCTTCACCGAGGTCACGCCGTCCGCCTCGATCTGGTGCTACGCGACACCGGAGACCCGGCAGTGGTGGGGCGGCTCGTGGGCGGAGCGGATCGTGTCCTCCTCGATCGCGGAGCAGGCAGTCACCCGGGGCCTCGCGACCCGCGGGGACCTGGCGGACATCTCGGCGGCCTGGTCGCAGTGGGCCGCGAGCCCGGAGGGCTGGTTCACGATCCCGCACGGCGAGCTCCTCGCCCGAGCCTGACCCGCCCCGGCGTCCCGCCCCGGCCCCGCGAGTCGCGCCCTACGACCCCGCGAGTCGCGATCTGAGGCCGGGCGAGTCGGGGTCTGGGGCCCCGCGAGTCGGGGTCTGGGGCCCCGCGAGTCGGGAGCTGGGGCCGCGCGAGTCGGGAGCTCTGGCCCCGCGAGTCGGGAGCTGGGGCCGCGCGAGTCGGGCGTTGCAGCCCACGGGGCGAGGTCCCGGGCTGACGAGCTGCCGTGATCGATCCGAGCGCCACCTCACCACCGTCGTCACTACGCCGAGGCGGCGGCCGGCCGGATCACCACCCCGGTGATCGGTCCGGGAGGTGCCCTCGGTGCGCGGCCGGCAACGCCGACGCGACCATCGCAACGAGCATGTGCTCGGGCCGCCGGAGGGCGCGGGCGCCGATTCGACGATTGCGGGCAAGAGGCGCCAGTTGATCTCCATCTGCCAGCCTCAGCCGTCGATCACCGACGACAGTGACGGAGCACCCATGATCGACGGGTGGCTCGGCTCCCGACCTGCCCCACCGGAAGTCCGACCCGGCCCCAAGCCCCGACTCGCGGGGCTCCACGGCCCGACTCGCCCGGCCTCAGGGCGCGACTCGCGGGACCGTAGGGCACGACTCGCCGGGTCGTAGGGCGCGACTCGCCCGGCCCCAGACCCCGACTCGCGGGGCTCCACGGCCCGACTCGCCCGGCCCCAGACCCCGACTCGCCCGGCCCCAGACCCCGACTCGCGGGGGTGTGGGTGCAGGGCCCGAGCCGCGGGCGGCTCAGCGGCTCTCGCGGAGGGACGTCGCGGCGGCGGAGCGGAGCAGCACCCCCTCGGCGGGGCCCGCGAACCACGTGAACCCCAGATCCCGGAAGCGCCGGACGTGGGCCGCGGAGGCGCAGTAGATGCCGACCGGCAGACCCGCCGCGCCGCACCGGGCCGCGATCGAGCCGAGCAGCTCGTCGTAGGCCGGGTCGGTGTCCTGCTCCGCGAGGGTCCGGCCGGTGCCGAGCGCCAGGTCCGACGGGCCGACGAAGATCGCGTCCAGGCCGTCGACCTGCAGGATCCCCGGGAGCGCGTCCAGCCCCGCCGCCGTCTCGATCATCACCGCGCACAACCCGGGTGCCAGGACGTCGCGGCCGGACCAGGACACCCGGGTCGGGCCGAAGCTGCGGGTCCCGTGCGGCGGGTACCGGCACGCCGAGACGGCCGCGGCGGCCTGCTCCACGGACTCGACGAGCGGCACGATCACCCCGGACGCGCCCCGGTCCAGGGCCCGGCCGATCACGTCGAGGCCGTTGTGCGAGACCCGGACCAGCGACGGTGTCCCGGTGGCGGCCAGGGCCTGCAGCATCGGGAGCAGCGCGTCGTCGCCGATCAGCCCGTGCTGGGTGTCGACGCAGACGAAGTCGTACCCGACGGAGCCCATCAGCTCGGCTGTCGCGGGGCCGGGGAGCTGCAGCCAGCCGCCGACCGCGTCGCCGGCGAGACGTACCTGATCCATGTCCGGCACTCTGCCCGATCCGCTCCGTCAGGCCGACCCCGCCCGCAGCACCGTGTCGAGCTGCAGGGCGAACTGGAGCTGCACGACGTCGTCCGCGGCACGCACCTCCAGCCCCAGGATCTCCTCGATCCGGCGCACCCGGTACGCCAGGGAGTTGACGTGCACGACGAGCTCCTGCGCCGTGGCCTTCGCCCGCAGGCCGTTGCGCAGGTAGCACTCGAGGGTCGCGACGAGCTCGCTGCGGTGCTCCCGGTCGTAGGCCAGCAGGGGGCCGATGATCCGGTCCCGCAGCTCGGTGAGCCGCTCGGGCTCCGAGACCGAGGTCAGGATCCGGTACATGCCGAGCCGCCGGCCGTCGACGACGCGGGGCCGGCCCGACCGGCCGCCGTCCGCGGCGACGAGCCGCAGCAGGCTGGCGCCGAAGCCGAGCTGCTCGCCGACGCCACCCGGACCGTCGGACGAACCGGTGATCACCACCCGGACCGCTCCGCCGGGGTCCGTGTCGTCGAGGGTGCGCTCCAGCCGGTCGACGACGGCGGGCAGGACGTCCGGGGTCTCCCGCGGGACCAGGACCGCGACGCCCGGGCCGTGCGATCCCACGAATGCACCGTGCACGCAGGTGGTGAGCCATCCGCGCACGGCGGCCGGGAGCCGGCCGCGCAGGTCCGGGTCACCCCGCTCGGGGGAACCGACGAGCAGCACGTCGAGGCCGCCCCGCAGCCGGTAGCCCAGCCGGTCCGCGCGGTCCAGGAACTCGTCCGCCGGGTCCCCCGGAGGGAGCGCGAGGAGCTCGGTCAGCAGCTCGGCGTCGGTCCGCTGCCGGCTCTGCTGCTGGACCTGCTCCCCCAGCATGTGCAGGGCGGAGGCGACGGCCCCGTGGTCCAGGGCCTGCCGGGCCAGCGAGCCGTCCAGGTGCTCGGGGATCATCGCCCTGATCAGCGCGACCTCCCGCCCGTCGACCACGACGGGTGTGGTGTGGGCGCGCCGCCCGTGGACGGTGGTGGGCCCCGTCGACGACCGGTCCGCGGTGGCCCGGACCAGTGCCCGGGCCTCCTCCCTGCGGTCGCCCTGACCGGCCAGCGCCAGGACCCGGCCGCCGAGGTCCTCGATCAGCACCGTGCCCTCGAGCAGCTCCGCCAGCGCGGTGACGATCCCGCTGAGCCCCTGCCGGGACAGCACGACGGTCATCAGCGTCTCGTGGATCTCCGCGGACCGCTCCCGGTGCCGCAGCAGCGCCTGCTGCTCGGCCAGACGGGCGTCCCGCTCCTGGCGCAGGGTCGCCGTCCGCACCGCTGACGCCGCGAACCCGGCCAGGGCGCTGAGCAGGGTGATCTCCAGCGGGGCGAACTCGTGGCGGTTGCGCAGGTACACCGTCAGGACGCCCAGGCAGCAGTCCCGCGAGCGGAGCGGGAAGCTCGCGTAGGCGCGCACGCCCTCCCTGCGGAACACCGGGTGGAAGTAGTGCAGGCGCGGCTCGCTCTGCACGTCGGAGACCATCGACGGCGCCCCCCGCTGGAACGCCTCGCGCACCGGCGTCCACGGGCGGCGACCCGCGCGGGCGGGCGGGATCTTCACGTTGCGGATGTAGTCCCTGCTCAGCCCGTAGGAGCCCGTCGATCGCAGGACGCCGTTGCCGTCCATCGTGAGCACCATGGCGTAGTCGTAGCCGAGCATCGTGGCGGCCGTCGTCGCCACGTGGTCCAGGAAGTCCCCGAGGCTCGCCGAGCGGTCGAGCTCCGAGCCGAGCTCGCCGAGGGTGTGCAGCCACGACGTCAACGTCGCGTAGAGGTCCTCGACGGGGACCTTGCCACCCTCGGCGCTCACCGGGACGTCCCGCAGCGGGAGGGACGGGGTGGTACCGACCGGACCGAGGGGTGTGGTGAGCGACATCGCCGCGACCTCCGCGCTCGCGCGGCGACGAGCGCCGCTTCCGTCACTGGATGCGCCGGCTCCCGGCCTCGCCGTGCTCCCGGACGGGAGCCCCGGCCAGGACCGGACCGGAGGTGTGCAGATGACAGTACGTCGTCACACCCTGTTTCGTCACGAATGCGCTCGGTGCCTGCGTCGCGCAGATCTCCATGGCGAAGCGGCAGCGCGACCGGAAGTGACATCCCGAGGGCGGGTTCGCCGGCGACGGCAGGTCACCCGAGAGGATCACCCGCTCCCGGGCGCGCTGGCGCAGGGGGTTCGGGTCCGGCACGGCCGAGAGGAGCGCCTCGGTGTAGGGGTGGGTCGGCGTCTCGTACACCTGGTCCGCCGGGCCCTCCTCGACGACCCGCCCCAGGTACATCACGGCGATGCGGTCGCTGACGTGCCGGACGACGGAGAGGTCGTGGGCGATGAAGAGGTAGCTGACCCCGAGCGTCCGCTGCAGGTCCTGGAGCAGGTTGACGACCTGCGCCTGGGTGGAGACGTCGAGCGCGCTGACCGGTTCGTCCAGCACCAGCAGGTCCGCGCCGACCGCGAGCGCCCGGGCGATCGCCGCACGCTGCAGCTGCCCGCCGGAGAGCTGCGACGGGTAGCGCTCGAGATACTCCGGCGCGAGCCCGACCAGCTCGAACAGCTCCACCAGCCGCCCGCGCGACGTGTCCGGCGCGGCCCGCTCGTGGGTCCGCAGCGGTTCGCCCACGCTGTCGGCGAGCGTGGAGGTCGGGTCGAACGAGGAGTACGGGTCCTGGAAGACCATCTGCATCCGCCGCCGCAGCGGGCGCAGCTCGGCGTCGGGCAGCGAGCGCAGGTCGTGCCCGTCGAACCGCACCTCGCCCGCCGTGGCCTCGATCAGCCGCAGGACGAGCCGGGCGAGGGTGCTCTTCCCCGACCCGGACTCGCCCACCAGCCCCAGCGTCGTCCCCCGCCGCACCGCGATGTCCACCCCGTCCACGGCCCGGATCTCACCGACCTTGCGCCGCAACGGGCCGCGGCGCACCGGGAACCGCTTGGTGAGGCCCGTGGTGCTCAGCAGGATCTCGGCGTCGAGGCCGGTCGTCGCGGTCATGTCAGCGCGCTCCCTTCAGGTCCAGCTCGGGGAAGCGGATGCAGCGCACCCGGTCCCCTCCGCCGAGGATCTCCAGCGGCACCGGGGCCGTCGCGCACTCGTCGACGGCGTGCGGGCACCGGGTACGGAACCGGCAGCCCGACGGGAGCCGGTCCAGCTGCGGGACGGTCCCGGGGATGACGGTCAGCCGCTCGTCGCGCCTGCCGACCTGCGGCATCGCCCCCAGCAGCCCCGCGGTGTAGGGATGCCGCGGCCGCGCGAAGACCTCGGTCACCTCCCCCTCCTCCACGACCTGCCCGGCGTACATGACGACGACCCGGTCGCAGAGATCGCTGACGACGCCGAGGTCGTGGGTCACCAGGACGACCGCGAAGTCCAGCTCGCGCTGCAGCTCGCGCAGGACGTCCAGGATCTGGGCCTGGATGGTCACGTCCAGCGCGGTGGTGGGCTCGTCCGCGATCAGGATCCGCGGGCGGCAGGCCAGCGCCATCGCGATCATGACGCGTTGCCGCATGCCACCGGACATCTGGTGCGGATAGTCGTCGAGCCGCTCCCCCGCCGCGGGGATCCCGACCTGGGTCAGCACCTCCTCCGCCCGCTTGCGGGCGGTCCGACGGTCGACGTCGGAGTGCAGGCGCACGGACTCGGCGATCTGGCTGCCGATCGTCCACGACGGGTCCAGGCTGGTCATGGGGTCCTGGAAGATCATCGAGATGTCCCGGCCGCGGACCGCGCGGATCGCGTCGAGCGGCATGCCGAGCAGGTCGGCGCCGCGGCGCTCGACGGTGCCGGAGGTGATCCGCGCCGACGGGGCGAGCAGCCGCAGGACCGACAGCATCGTGACGGACTTGCCGGACCCGCTCTCCCCCACCACGCCGACGACCGAGCCGCTCGGCACGTCCAGGTCGAGGTCCTCCACGACCGCGGGGCCGCGGCCCTCGTCGAACCGGACCGACAGGTCCCTGACCTGCAGTGCCGTCCCTTCCCGGGCCGTCGACAACGCAGGCGCCGACAGGCGGGAGACGACCGTGAGACCCCGCTTCTCCCCGCGGGCGATCCGGGTCTCCCCGCCTCCGCCGAGGGCCGTGCGCAGGCCGTCTGCCAGCACCGTGAACGACAGCACGCTCAGGGTGATGGCCAGGCCGGGGATCACCAGCTGCCAGGAATCGGTGAACAGGGCGTGGTCGTAGGCGCGGCGCAGCATGTTGCCCCAGCTCGCCTCCGGCGGCCGGGCCCCCAGGCCGAGGTAGCTCAGCCCGGCCTCGGCAAGCAGTGCCGTTCCCAGGTAGAAGGAGACCGAGACGATCAGCGGCGAGCGCAGGTTCGGCAGCACCCGGTGGCGCAGGATCGTCAGCCGGGACGTCCCGATCGTGCGGGAGGCCTCGACGAAGGTCTCCTCGCGGATCGCGAGGGTCTGGCCGCGGATGAGCCGGGCGAGGCCCGGGGTGAACACGACCGCCAGCGCCAGCACGATCTTGTCCAGGCCCGCTCCGAGGATCCCGGCGACGGCGAGGGCGAGCACCAGCGGCGGGAAGCTGAGGCCCGCGTCGGTGATCCGCATCAGCAGGTTGTCGATCCAGCCGCCGTTCCAGCCCGCCGCGAGACCGATCACCAGGGCCAGGACGAGCGCGATCGCGACCGTGGAGAAGCTGGCGAGCATGGACAGCCGGGCGGCGTACATGAGCCGGCTCAGGATGTCCCGGCCGAGGTCGTCGGTCCCCAGCAGGTGGCCGGGCCCGGGGCCCGACATCGGCGGCGCGACGTTGAGGGTGGTCGGGTCGTGCGGCGCGATCAGCGGGGCGAAGATCGCGACCAGCACGACGAACAGGAGGAATCCGAGGGCGGCGGCGGGCGCCGGGCGGCGCAGGACCCGCCGGAGCAGCGATCCCCCCGGTGCCGCCGGCGCCGGGGGCGGCGGGGCGAGGTGGTGTTCGACCACCGGGTCCGGCGCGGGCGCGGCGGACGGGATCTCGGTACTCGCCATCAGCCGACCCGCACCTTCGGGTTGAGCAGCCCGTAGCTGATGTCGACCAGCAGGCTCATACCCACCTGGAAGAGCACGAACATCATCGTCACCCCTTGGATCACCGGCAGGTCCCCGCCGACGATCCCGTCGAGCAGGTAGGAACCGAGGCCGGGGATGGAGAAGATCTGCTCGATGATCACGGTGCCGCCGAGCAGGTACCCGACGTGCACCGCGAACACCGTGATGGCCGGGCCCGCCGCGTTGCGCAGCGCGTGGCCCCCGATCACCCGTCTCGCCGAGGCACCCTTCGCCCACAGCGTGCGGATGTAGTTCGACCCGAGCTCGCTGATCAGCGCGGCCCGCAGCTGCCGGCTCAGCTCGGCGGAGAGGAAGAAGCCCAGCGCGATCGCGGCGAGCAGGATCGACTGGAGCCAGCCGCCGGGCGAGTCGGTGAACGGGACGTAGCCGGCGGGCGGCAGCCACCCGAGCCCGACCGCGAAGACGATGATCAGGATCGCGGCGAACCAGAAGTTCGGCACGCCGACCCCGAGCGTCGAGGTGACCCGGTTGATCCGGTCCGCGGTCCCGCCCGGCCGGGTACCGGCGAGGACACCGAGCGGCACCGCGATGAGCAGCGCGACGACGACCGCGGCGATGACGAGGCTGATCGTCACCGGCAGCCGGGCACCGATCGACTCCATCACCGGCACCCCGCTGAACAGCGACGTCCCGAAGTCGAACCGGACGGCGTCGCCGAGCCAGTAGAGGTACTGCAGGAGCAGCGGATCGTCGAGGTGCAGGCGGTCGCGGATCGCCTCGACCGCCTGCGGGGTCGCGTTGGGCCCGCCCGCGAGGGTCACCGCCGGGTCGCCGGGCAGCAGCGACGTCAGCATGAACACGGCGAACGAGACGACGATCAGGATCGGGATCAGCGAGAGCAGCCGCCGTCCGATGAGTGTGAGCACGGGTGATCCGTCCTTTCCGTTCGGTGCGGCGTGTCAGGGCTCGGTCACGGCCGGATCGTCAGGGCCGGGGACCGAACGAGACGTCGCGCAGGTCCGGCCCCTCCAGGTCGCCGCGGACCTCGGTCACGCCGGTGACCCCGGCGCGCATCCCGACCGCGATCGGCTCCTGCGCGAGGAAGAAGATCGGCGTCTCGTCGATGATCACCTTCTGCAGCCCGGCGTTCGCGACGATCTCCGCCTCCCGCCCCGTCGCGCCGAGCGTCGCCGCGTAGGCCGCGTCGAAGGCCGGGCTGCTGTAGCCGAGCCCGAGCCGGGCCTTGGTCACGAGGAAGGAGTCCGCGACCGCGAAGCTGGTGGTCGAGGCCATGATCGAGTCCGGCTTGGCCAGGGCGTCGTTGATGTAGTTGGGCGAGACGTTGATCTCGACCTCGACCCCGATCTGGTCGAGCTGGGCCTGCAGCACCTCGGCGGCGGCCACCATCACCGGCTGGTTCTGGACGAGCATCCCGATCCGGAAGCCGTCCGGGTACCCGGCCGCGGCGAGCAGCTCCCGGCCTTTCGCCGCGTCGAACGGAGGCGGCGAGTCGAGCGCCGCGTCGTGGTACGGCGATCCCGGGAAGTACAGCGTCCGGGTGGGCTCCCCCGCGCCCGCGTAGGCGACGTCGTTGATCATCTTCCGGTCGAACGCCCAGGCCAGGGCCTCCCGGACCCGGATGTCGTCGAAGGGCGGGCGGTCCACCCGCAGCTGCATGTACAGGACCTCGTTGCCCGGTTTGACCAGGGTCGTGAGGCCCTCCCGGGACCGGACGACCGGGATGTCGGAGAGGCTGATCGGCGCGATGTCGATCCGGCCGGCGGCCAGCGCCGAGATCATCGGGGCGCCGCGCCCGTTCTGCACGAAGTCGATCCCGTCCAGGTGCTGGACGGACGGGTTCCAGTAGCCGTCCCAGCGGCGCACCGACAGCAGGGAGCCCCGGTCGAGCTTCTCGAACCGGTAGGGCCCCGCGCCGACGGGTGCGGCGCCGTAGCCCGCACCGAGCGCCCTCACCGCGGTCGGCGAGGCGATCTGCCCGAAGGAGGAGGACCGGGTGAAGGTCACGTTGAACGCGTAGGCGGTGACGGGGGTCTTGTAGTGCACCTTCAGCACCGACGGCGAGACGACCTCCAGCGACTCGAACGCCCGGAAGTCCGGGGACTTCGCCAGCGTCGGCTCGGCGAGGTCCCTCTCCCAGTTGAACGCGATCGCGGCCGCGTCCAGCGGGGTCCCGTCCTGGAACCGGACGCCCTCGCGCACGGTGAGGACCGCGGTCAGCGGGTCGGGCGCCTCCCAGGAGGTGAGCAGGCCCGGCCGCAGCGTGCCGTCGTCGTCGCGGTAGATCAGCCGGTCGTAGATCAGGTCGAGCCAGGCGTTCTGGTTCGGCGTGAGCGAGCGGGAGGCCTGGATCGGGTCGAAGATCGGCCCGCCGCCCGGGGTCAGGTCCACCCCGTAGCGCAGGATCCGCCCGTCGTCCGCGGGCGCTCCGGCCGCGGTCCCGCACGCCGCGAGCAGCACCGCGCACAGCCCGGCGACCGCGCAGGCGAGGATTCTGCGTGCCCGCACGGCTCAGTCCCCCGCCACGGCGTCGCGGGCCGCGCCCTCGGGAGCGAGGGGCCCGGCACCCAGGAACGTGGCCAGGACCTCGGCCGTGTCCTCGCCCAACCGTGGCGCGCGCACGCGGCGGGTCGGGTGGGAGGACGTCGGGTGGGAGAACACGGTGGGCATGCCCCGCCACGGGAGGCCGGGCTGCGCGGCCGTGCTCCCGTCGGACTGCTCCACCGGCGTGAAGAACTCCCGCGCCTGCAGCTGCGGGTCGGCGGCGACGTCCGCGACCGGCTGGACCCGCGCCCACGGCAGGGCCCGGCGCTGGGCCTCGTGGAACAGGTCCTCGCTGTCGTGCAGGGCGCAGAAGCGGGCGATCGCGTCGACGATCTCCCGCAGGTTGGCGACCCGGTCCGCCTCCGCGACGAACCGCTCGGCGTGCAGGTCGTGGGGGAAGCCGGTGGTGTCGAACCAGTCGAGGATCGCCGCGAACCGCCGGTCGTTGAGGTAGAGCGTGAGCGCACAGAGGTACCCGCCGTCCGCGCACCGGAACTGCCACTCGGGGTTGTGCAGGACCGCGGCCGCGTGCCGGCCGGTGTGCCGGAACACCTCCTGCCCGCCGAACTCCCACATCGACACCGGGATCTCGGTGGAGACCGCGATGCTGTCGTGCAGCGCGACGTCCAGGGTGCGCACCCCGGCGGACCTCGGCTCGCGGAGCGCGGCCACCGCGTAGATCGCGGCGAGCACCCCGCCGAAGTGCCGGGCCTGATGCCCGACCGGGGTGATCGGCCGTCCGGGCTCGTCGCCGACGCCGTCGTAGCCGGTCTGCCCGGTCACCCCGCCGAGGGACATCGACACCACGTCCGACGCCAGGTGGTCCCGCCACGGACCGGTCAGCCCGAACGGCGTCACCACGACGTGCACCAGCCCGGGGGCCAGTGCCTCCAGGGTCGCGTCGTCCAGGCCGATCGCCGCCGCGCCGCCCGGCCCGAGCCCGTCGAGCAGGATGTCCGCCGCGCGCACGAGGGATTCCAGCGCCGCCCGGTCCGCGTCCGCACCGGGGTCGAGGACGACCGAGCGCTTGGCCGCGTTGTAGTGCCGGAACGGGAGGCTGTGCTCGCCGTCGTCGACACCGGCGCGGAACGGGGAGGCCCGCCGCGCGCGCGACCCGCCCGGCGGCTCGACCTTGATCACGTCCGCGCCGAGCCCGGCGAGCAGCATCCCGGCGTACTGGGCCACTCCGTCGTCGAGTTCGACGACGGTGATCCCGGTCAGCGGGGGCCGTCCGGAGCCGTTCATCCTCATACCGCCTCGTAGTAGGTGGGCGCGGGCAGGCCGACGGGCCAGGTCACGCCGGACTCGCGCAGCTCCCGGCACCGGTCGGCGCCGCAGCCCAGCCAGTCCTCGAGCACCCGGTCCGTGTCGCGGCCGAGCAGCGGCCAGCGGTCCCGCAGCGGGAGCGGTTCGCCGTCGACGTGCACCGGCAGGGACTCGAACCGGTGCTCCCCGACGACGGCGTGCGTCCGCCGCTGGAACACCTCCCGGGCCGCGAGCGACGGATCGTGCTCCAGCCGGTCCCGGCCGCTCTGCACCGCCCCGGCCGGCACGCCGGCCGCCTGCAGGAGCTCCATCAGGGCGTACTTGGTGTGCGTGCGCGTCCACCGCCCGAGGTGGTCGTCGAGCGCCTCCTGGTGCTCGACCCGGGAGGCGTGGTCCGCGAAGCGGGCGTCGCCGGCCCACTCGGGGTCGCCCATGGCACCGACCAGAGCCCGCCACTGGGCGTCCTCGAGGACGGTGATCGCGCAGAAGCCGTCCGTGCCGTCGTCGGCCGTCCGGTAGACGCCGTAGGGCGCCCCGGTCTCGTAGCGGTAGCCGTCGATCCCGCCGCCGGGCCAGTGCGCACGGTTGCCGGGAGGGAAGGCCCCGGCGGCGGTGTCCGTCCCGTTCACCGTCGCGTCCAGCAGCAACGGCGCGAGCATGGCCGCGCCCGTCTCGAGCTGGGAGAGGTCGATCCGGGTCGCGGCGCGGTCACCGGGGGCGGGGGCCAGGGCCGCGGTCACGGCGTAGGCCGCCTGGTAGCCGGTCATCACGTCGAGGAACGAGTAGCCCCACCCGGCGGGTGGGCTGCCCGGCTCCCCGGACGCGTAGGTCACCCCGCTGGCCGCCTGGGCCGTGGGGCCGTAGCTGACGTACGTGCCGTGCGGTCCGGAGTGCCCGAACCCCGAGACGCTCAGGTAGACGATCGCGGCGTTCAGCTCGGACATCCGCTCGAACGTCAGTCCCCAGCCCGCCATGACCCGCGGCGAGTAGGACTCCACCAGCACGTCGGCGGCACCGATCAGCTCCTCGACCAGCGCCAGGCCGTCCGGGCTGCGGGGATCCACGGTCAGGCTCCGCTTCCCCACGTTGAGATCGGCGAAGAAGCCGCCGCTGTCGTACACGCCCGGCGTCACCGGTGAGAACGAGAAGACCCGCCCGGGGTCCGGCCGCGTCGGGTACTCGATCTTGACGACGTCGGCGCCCAGGGCAGCGAGCACCTTCGTCGCCGTCGGGCCCGCGACGTTCCAGGAGAAGTCCAGGACCCGGACCCCGTGCAGCGGTGCGAATGCCATGTGGTGTTGCTCCCTCGTGCAGCGATGGACGAGTGACGCCGATGACCATGACCCGGATCACACTCGACTGGGAACTGGCGGGCTCCACGAAAGACCGGTGATCAATTCGTGGTCCGGCCCAGACATGCAGGCACCGGACCCACAGGCGTTGCCCCGCAAGGCCGCACGAACTACATCTGGCTACGGACCACGTCCGGCTCGCCGCCCGTCCCACCGGTGGCGACCGATCACCGGTACCGACCGCGCGACCTCCGTGCGACCGACCATCGAGAGCGAGGCGTCGATGTCAGACCCCGTCCCCGCCCCCCACCGCCGCCCCGTGATCGCAGGGCTCGGCATCACGGACATGACCCGGCGGATCTACGGCCGGACCGCACCGGAGTTCGCCGTCGACGCCGTCCGGCTGGCGCTCGACGACGCCGGGCTCGAGCTCGGCGACGTCCAGGGCCTGCTCACCAACGCCGGGATCACCCGGGGGATCGGGCTGTCCCTGCAGAAGGACCTCGGGCTGCGTGACCTGAGGCTGCTCTCGGAGATCCAGGCGTACGGCTCCTCCGCGGGGGCGATGGTGCAGTACGCGTCGATGGCCGTGTCCTCGGGCATGGTCGACGTCGTCGTGTGCGTGTTCGCCGACGCCCCGCTGCAGGAGGGCGGCGGGACCGGGGACGCCTACGCGGCGAGCCGCGCGACACCCGCGGGCTTCTCGGCGATCCCGTACGCCAGCGGGCTGCGCGGCGCCCCGTCGATGTACGCGCTGGCCGCACGCCGGCACATGGACACCTACGGCACGACGAGCGAACAGTTCGGCGCGGTGGCCGTCGCGGCACGGGAGTGGGCGGCGCTCAACCCGCTGGCCCAGATGCGGGAGCCGATCACGCTCGCGGACCACCAGGCGTCCCGCCGGATCGCGGAGCCGCTGCACCTCCTGGACTGCTGCCTCGTCAGCAACGGCGCCGTCGCGCTCGTCATCACCTCCGGCGACCGGGCCGCGGGCCTGCGCCAGCCGCCCGTGCACGTCCTCGGCTGGGGTCAGGCGCATCCGGGCTACGTCCGCGAGCGCGGCAGCGAGTTCGGGCTCGTCTCCGGGGCCACGAGGTCGGGCCCCGAGGCGCTGAAGATGGCCGGGGTGACGATCCAGGACGTCGACGTGGCGGAGATCTACGACTGCTTCACCTACACGACCGTCGTCTCGCTCGAGGACTACGGCTTCTGCGAGAAGGGCGAGGGCGGCCCGCTCGCCGCCTCGGGCGCCCTGGGCCCGAACGGCACGCTGCGGGTGAACACCGGGGGCGGGGAGCTGTCCAGCTACTACCTGTGGGGCATGACGCCGCTGTCCGAGGCGGTCATCCAGGCCCGCGGACAGGGCGGCGCGCGGCAGTCCGCCCGGCACGACGTCGTCCTCGTGAGCGGCAACGGCGGCATCCTCGACTACCACAGCACCCTCGTCCTCAGCCCGCACCCGCACGCCTGACCAGCATCCCCGACCAGCAACCCCTCCCAGGTACGGAGCCAGCCATGCCCGTCGGTCCGATCCATCGCGACCTCCCGTCCACAGCCTTCTTCGACGGCACCGCCCGCGGCGAGCTGCTGCTGCGCCGCTGCACCGCGTGCGGGCACCTCTGCGAGCCCTCGACGATGACGTGCCCGTCCTGCACGGGGCGGACGTTCGACGCGACACCGGCCGCGGGCGGCGGGCGCGTCGTCTCCTGGACGGTGGTGCACACGAGGAACGGCGCCGGAACCGTGCGCACGCCGGTCGCCCTGGTCGAGCTGGACGAGGGGCCGTGGCTCGAGGGACAGCTCGTGGACGTCGAGCCGGACCGCATCTCCACGGCGATGGGGGTCCGGGTCGATTTCGAGCGTGCGGAGGGGGGCGAGGCGATCCCGGTCTTCCGGATCGTGTGACCGGAGCTGAACGATCGCTCGCTCAGGAGCACTCCAGGGTGCATCCTGGAAGGGACAGCGAGGACCATGCACAAGGGAGTGCCGATGACCCGCCCCAGTTCCACCGAGCGCGCCAGCTCCCCGGACGTCGTCGTGGTCGGCGCCGGCCTCGCCGGCCTCTACCAGCTGCACCGGCTGCGCGGCCTCGGCCTGAGCCATCGCGTCTTCGAGGCCGGCAGCGGCGTCGGCGGCACCTGGTACTGGAACCGCTACCCGGGCGCCCGCTGCGACGTCGAGAGCCTGGAGTACTCCTACTCGTTCTCCGACGAGCTCGAGCAGGAGTGGGAGTGGACCGAGCGCTACCCCGCGCAGCCGGAGATCCTCCGCTACATCGAGCACGTCGCGGACCGGTTCGACCTGCGCCGGGACGTGGAGCTGGACACCCGCGTGACCAGCGCGGTCTGGGACGGCGAGCGCTGGCAGGTGATCACCGAGCACGGCGAGGTGGTCTCGGCGCGCTACTGCATCTTCGCGACCGGCTGCCTGTCGAGGCCGAAGGACCTGGAGATCGCGGGCCTGGACACGTTCGCGGGCCCGGTGTACTCCACGGCCCGGTGGCCGCACGAAGGCGTGGACTTCACCGGCCGCCGGGTCGCGGTGATCGGGACCGGCTCGTCCGGCGTCCAGTCGATCCCGGTGATCGCGGCCCAGGCCGCCGCGCTGACGGTCTTCCAGCGCACCGCGAACTACGTCCTGCCCGCACGCAACACCCCGCTCGACCCGGAGGCCCAGCGCGCCCGGAAGGCGGACTACCGCACCTACCGTGACCAGGCGCGGCGCTCGTTGGGCGGGCTGCTCGGCGCCGTGCCGGAGGCGCTGGCACTGGAGGCGACGCCCGAGGAGCGGGAGGCCGCCTTCGAGGCGGCGTGGCAGCAGGGCAGCCTGACGTCGTTCCGCGCCACCTACGCGGACATCGGGGTGGACCTCGAGGCGAACGACATGGCCGCGGAGTTCATCCGGAACAAGATCCGCGACGCCGTGCGGGACCCCGAGACCGCCGAGGCCCTCGCCCCCACCGACCATCCCTTCGGCACCAAGCGCCCCTGCCTGGACACCGGCTACTTCGAGACCTACAACGCCGAGCACGTCCGCCTGGTCGACATCGCCAAGACGCCGATCCTGGACGTCACCGCCGAGGGCGTCCGGACGACCGACGAGCTGGTCGAGGTCGACGACGTCGTCCTCGCCACCGGCTTCGACGCGATGACCGGCGCGCTCCTCGCGATCGACATCCGCGGCCGGGACGGCGTCAGCCTCGCCGACGCCTGGGCGGACGGCCCGAAGACCTACCTCGGCCTGGGCGTCGCCGGGTTCCCGAACCTGTTCACCATCACCGGGCCCGGCAGCCCGTCGGTACTCAGCAACATGATCGTCTCCATCGAGCAGCACGTCGACTGGATCAGCGACTGCCTCGCGCGGCTGGAGGCGGACGGGGTCGCGACGATCGAGCCCACGCACGAGGCGCAGGACGGCTGGGTCGCGCACGTCGCCGACGCCGCGGACATGACGCTGATGAAGCACGCGAACTCGTGGTACGTCGGCGCGAACGTGCCGGGCAAGCCGCGGGTGGTCATGCCGTACGTGGGCGGGGTCGGGCCGTACCGGGAGATCTGCGACGCCGTCGCGGCGGACGGCTACCGGGGCTTCGCCCTGGAGACCGAGACCGCGTAGGGGCCGCCGGTGTAGGGCTCGCGGGACCAGGTCGACCACCGGTCCTCGGGCCCGAGCCCGGCGGCGGCGACCCAGGCGTCGTACTCGTCGAGGGTGGGCCAGCCGGCCTGGAGCTGGAAGCCCGAGACGAGGCGGCCGCCGGGCGTCAGGTGCCGCGCGCAGGCGGCGACCAGTGCGGCGCGGACCGCGGGATCGGCGTAGGGCACCACGTTCCCCGCGAGCACGACGACGTCGAACCGCTCGTCGAGGGACAGGGACTCGAGCCCGGTGTGCTCCCAGCGCAGGTCGGGGGCCTTGGCGCGGGCCGCGGCGATCATGTCCGGGTCGGGGTCCACCCCCACGACGTGCACCCCGCGCCGGGCGAGCTCGATCCCGACCCGGCCGGTGCCGCAGCCACCGTCGAGCACGGACGCCGGCTCGTAGGCCATGACGAGCGTGGCCTCGCCGTGCGGGTCCTCACCCGCCTCGGCCATCCGTTGCCAGCGGGCGTCGTAGGAGTCGAGGTTCACCCGGTCCCGCCAGCGGGACCAGTCGGACGGCAGTGGGGCGGGCACGGGCCCAGGGTCTCACGCGCTCGCGGCCACCGCGGCGAGGCGCTTGCGCAGCCAGGTGCCGAGCCGCAGCCCGCGGTGGCGCGGATGGACGAGGAGGACGATCTCGGCGCCGGCGGGGTCGTCGGGGCCTGCGGCCGCCCCCTCCAGAACCGCACCGAGCGCGACGAGACCGCCGTGCTCGTCGCGCACGAGGATCCCCGGGCCGTGCGGGGTCAGCAGCAGTCCCTGCAGCTCGGAGTCGGTCCAGCTCGCGGTGTGGCTCTCCGGGTGATCGGCGTCGTGCAGACACGCGCACAGGAGGGCCTCGACGTCGTCGATCTCGTTCCCGGCCGCCGGCGCGGCCGTGAGCTCCGCCCCGGAGAGCAGCACGATGTCCCACCGCGGGCGGTGCCGCTCGGCGGTGACGGCCCGCAGGAAGGACTGCGCGCGTGCCTCCTCGGTGACGGTGAACGGCGCCCAGTCCCGCACCGCGACGAGCCAGCCCCCGTGCGGGGCGGGGACGGCGAGCACGTGCGGGTCCGCGGCGGGTTCCCGCGGCTGGAGCCGGACGTCGTCCGCGTGCACGAGGGCGCCCAGCCCGCGGGCGAACGCGGTGTCGTCCCCGGCCCCGGCCCCGGCTCCGCCGATCGCCTGCACGGCCAGGTCCAGGGCGCGGGTGGGCGCGTCGACGAGGTCGTGCGGGTCCGCCGGGGTGACGAGCACCGCGCCCGGATCGGCGGTGCCGAGGCCGCGGCGGATCATCGCGGCCAGCTCCTCGGCACCGGCCGACGACCCGACGAACATCTCGTCGACGACCGAGCGGGAGTCCTGCCCGTGCACCGCGAGGGCCAGGATGTTGCCGTCCGCCTCGGCGACCGCGCCGGTGAGCCGGGCCAGCGCGCCCGCCTCGTCCGGCAGCCGGACGCGGACCTTGTGCAGCGCCTGCTCCCCCGGCCCGCCCGGGCCGCCGCCGAGCTGCCCGAGGTCCGACGAGACGGTGTCCGCCGGGGCGCTCTGCTCGGGCACCACCCGCAGGTGGGAGCCCCGCGCACCCGCGCTCGCGAGCACGCCGCTCCCCGTGACCAGGGACTGCCCTGGCCCGACCGCGCGGTGGCCGAGCGCCCGCAGCGCCGCCCAGACGGTGACCTGGTTGGCGGTGAGGACCGGCTTGCCCAACAGCCGTTCGAGCGGGGCGATGACGTCGTAGGTGGAGAGGTTGGTGCAGCTGATGAAGACGGCCTCGGCGTCCGGCCGGTCCACCGCCCGGACCGCGCGGACGACCTCGTCGTAGCTGACCCGCCAGATCTGCCCGAGCAGGCCCAGTCCCACGCTCGCCGCGGTGGAGACCCCGTGCGAGGCCAGGAAGGACTCGAGGCGCTCGGTGAGGTCGTCGACGTAGGGGGTGACGACCGAGATGCGCCGGGCGCCGAGCTCCCGCAGGGCCGTGACCAGCGCGCCCGCGGTGGTGAGCGCCGCGGGCGCCCCGGCCTCGAGCATCACGCCGGTGAGCGCGATCTCGCCCGCGGCGCCGTCGACGAAGCTGCCGGACGTGCACGCGTACGCGACGACCTGCGGCTCCGGCTCCAGCACGTCGCGGGTGGCGCGGCGGACCGGCTCCGGGTCGCTGATCGCGCGGGCCATCTCGGCCGTCACCGGGGACGGGACGAACGGGGTGCGGGTGATGTGCAGGGCCGCGGCCTCGGGCACCCAGCGCCACAGCTCGCGGTCCAGCGCGAAGTCGAACGGGACGATCACACCCACCCCGGTCGTCGGCGTCGGACCCTGGGCAGCGAGCTCCCCGTCGTCCGCGATCCCGGCCGCACTCCCGACGCTGTCCTGCATGGGGTCACGGTGGAACGGTCATGTGTCCGGGCCGGATCCGGGGCGTTTCCGGCAGGTAAGGGGCCCCGCCGGATCCCGGGACGACGCCACACGCCCGGTCGATCACACTCGCGGCCCCGGGCGGAATCGACGGGGACGTCCCGGTGTTCCCCCAGCGTGAAGGTCGAGATCTGGTCCGATGTGGTCTGTCCCTGGTGCGCCATCGGCCGGCAGCGGTTCCGCTCCGCGCTCGCCGCGTTCCCCCACCGCGAGGAGGTGGAGGTCCGCTGGCGCAGCTTCGAGCTGGACCCGACGGCGCCGCGCGAGCATCCGGGGGACCGCAACCGGCGGATCGCGGACAAGGTGGGCGTCGGGGTCGAGCAGGCCCGCACGATGCACGCGCAGATGACCGCGACGGCCGCGGCGGACGGGCTGGACTTCCGCTTCGACGACACGCGGGACGGCAACACCTTCGACGCGCACCGCCTGCTGCACCTGGCGTTCGCGAGCGGCGGCGGCGCCCTGCAGGACGCGGTCAAGGAGCGGCTGCTCCGGGCCACGTTCACCGAGGGTGAGCCGATCGGGGACCCCGAGACGCTCGTCCGGCTCGTCGCCGAGGCGGGCGTCGACGCCGACGAGGCGCGGGCCGTGCTCGCCGGGGACCGCTACGCCGCCGAGGTCCGGGAGGACGAGGCGCAGGCCCGCCGCTACGGCATCTCCGGGGTGCCGTTCTTCGTGATCGACGAGACCTACGGCGTGTCCGGGGCCCAGCCCGCCGAGGCGTTGCGGGAGGTGCTGGACAAGGCATGGGCCGAGACCCACCCGCTGCAGGTGCTCACCCCCGCCGGCGGGAGCGACGACGCCGCGTGCGCGGACGGGAGCTGCTCGATCTAGCGGGGTGCGCGGGGGCGGCGGATCGCCGTCGTGACCGCCACCGCCACCGCGATCACGACCAGGGCGAGCTGACCACCCCAGACGATCCGGTTCACGTCGACGGCGGGGTACCAGGCCACCTTGCCGTCGGCGGCGATCGCGAACGCGCCGGCGGCGCGGCCCGGCCCCTTCCCGCGGCGGACCTTCAGGACCGGGACCAGGGTGGCGCCGCCCCGTTCGACGGGTTCGCCGAACACCTGCTCCCGGCCGAGCCGGTCGGCCAGCACGGCCAGGGTCTCGGAGCCGGTCCTGTCGGGCTTCGTACTCATGGCTCCACCATGACCCCGGGAGTGCCCCCGGCGCCACCGGGGTCCGGCCCGGCGGGGTCGGGGCTGCGGGGGTCGGGTGCTGCGGGGGTCAGGTGCGCCCGAGCAGCCAGCGTGCGTCCCCGCCGCCGTAGACCGCCACCAGCCCGGCCGCCATCCACACCAGCGCGGGCAGGAACTCCGCTCCCAGCGCATCCGCCGGACCGGCCAGGGCCGCCGAACGCTCCTCGTCCCCGCCGAGGATGCCGACCACCCTGTCCACGGCGTCCGCCGGGCCGTCGCCGAGGGCCTGCCGCACCCAGGCCGGTACCCGCTGCGTGGCCGTCGAGGGGACGGGGCGCGGGCCGCGGTTGGCGAGCCAGCCCAGCAGTGTGGCGAACGCCATGGCCTGCGCAGGCGGCGTCTCCCCCGGATCGACCAGGTCGCCGTCCGAGGTCTCGAAGATCCGGATCTCCTCGCGGGCCGGCGTGGGCGAGTCGGTCCGCAGGGTGTCCTCGACGGCCCGCATCAGCCGGCCCTCGATGATCCCCGCCATGCAGGCGGCCTGGTCCAGGCCGGCGGCCTCGATCTCCGCGAGGTGCCGGTCGACGGCCTCCTCCCACGCGTCCGAGCCCTCGGCCTCGACACCGAGCTGCTGGTCCGCGCGGACCTGGGCCAGCGTCAGCCGCATCTCGTCGAGGCCGGCCATGTCGTCCTCGCCCGGGCCCGCGTACGCGTCCGGGTAGGTGTCCGGGCCCGGGTAGGTGTCGATGCCCCGGATCGCCGGCACGGGTGCCCGCTCCCCCGCCTTGCGTTTGCGCGCGGCCACCTTCGCCGCCCTCTTCTGACCCGCCGGACGACGTCTCGTTGCCACGCCCCGAGTCTGCCCGACGACCACGTCAGCGGATCTGCCGGGACACCTCCGGGAGCCCGTCCGCCTTCGCCCGCCCGCTGCGCGCCAGCCCGATCACGATGACCGCGGACAGCGTCATGAACCCCGCGACGACCCACATCCCCGGCCGGAAGCTGCCGGTGACGTCGGAGAGCCAGCCCGTCAGGTAGGGCCCGACGAACCCGCTCAGGTTGCCGAAGGAGTTGATCAACGCGATCCCCGCGGCGGCGCCGGCACCGGCCAGGAACGCGTTCGGGATCTGCCAGATCACCGGGATCGCGGCGAACACCCCGCACGCGCAGACCGTCACGGCCGTGATCACCAGGAACGGGGAGTCCAGGTAGAGCGCGACGGCCACCCCGGCGGCGCCGATCAGCGCCGGGACGGCCACGTGGAACGTCCGCTCCCCCGTCCGGTCGGAGTGCCGGGCGACGAGCACCATCACCACCGCCGCGACCGCGTACGGGATGGCCGTGACCAGGCCGATCTGCGTCGTCGACAGGGAGCCCTCGAGGTCGTCGACCACCTGGGGCAGGAAGAACGCCAGCACGTAGAGGCCGAAGACGATCCCGAAGTAGACGACGGACAGCGCGATCACCCGGCCGTCCCGCAGGGCCTCGCGCACCCCGACCCCGTGGCCGACCTGCTCGTCGTCCTCGGCGTCGATCGTCCGCTCGAGCGCCTCGCGCTGCTCGACCGAGAGCCACTTCGCGTTCCGTGGCCGGCTGGGCAGCACGATCAGCACCACGACGCCGAGGACCACCGCGGGCAGGCCCTCGACGAAGAACATGAACCGCCAGCCCGCGTCGAAGCCGAGCACGCCCTCCCCGTTGTCGATCAGCCAGCCGGACAGCGGGCCGCCGAACACCGAGGACAGCGGCACGGCGAGGAACGTCAGCGCGACGACCCGCGCCCGCTGCACGCGGGGGAACCAGTAGGTCAGGTAGAGCAGGATGCCCGGGAAGAACCCGGCCTCGGCGAACCCGAGCAGGAACCGCACGACGTAGAAGCTGATCTCACCCTGGATGAACGCCGTCGCCGACGCGATGATCCCCCAGCTGATCATGATGCGGGCGATCCAGATCCGGGCACCGACCCGGTGCAGGATCAGGTTGCTCGGCACCTCGAACAGGAAGTAGCCGATGAAGAACAGGCCCGCCCCCAGCCCGTAGGCCGTGGCGGACATCCCCAGGTCCGGGCGCATGCTCACCGCCGCGAACCCGACGTTGACCCGGTCGACGTAGTTCAGCAGGTAGCAGAACCCCAGCAGCGGCAACAGCCGCCACCGGGCCTTCCGGATCGCCTCGGCGACCACCACGGTCGTCCCGGTGGCCGGCTCGGGCTGGACCATCGCTCCCCCTCGGACTCTCGACGTCGCGCCCCTGCCTACCTGCGCACGGCACCCGTCACAACCGCTGGTCCCGATCGAACCCGGACACCGGCACCAGGAGCCCCCAACACCCCATCCGACCACGTACCGGAACCGTTTCCTCACCGACCGTCACCCGCTTGGCCGCGGCTCGTTTCGGCACCGGGGACGGTGGGTACGCGCGGGCGCGCATGCCGGTCGGCCGTCCCGGGACGACGGAAGGAACCGACGGTTTCGATGGCACGGCACTCCTGGCCCACCACGGCTCGGCCCGGCAGGATTCGGCCCGGCAGGACCCCGCACAGCAGGACCCCGCACGGCACGACTCCCACCGAGACGGACCCGCCCGAGCCGGGCCGCACCGTCGGGAGGCGCCGTCGGATCGCCGTCACCGGACTGGCCGTGGCCGCCGTCGCCGGCACCGTCCTCACCGGCACGGCGTTCGCGGACGGCGACGGACCCGCCGTGACCGAGGGCACCCCCTGCAGCGCCGAGGCGCGCGCCTGCGTGAACCTGGCGACGAACGAGGCCTGGCTGATCCACGACGGGAAGATCACCCGCGGGCCGGTGGGGATCAGCCACGGCGGTCAGGGCAAGGAGACCCCGACCGGGCACTTCCAGGTGCAGTGGAAGGACGAGCACCATCGGAGCGCGGAGTACAACAACGCGCCGATGCCGTACTCGGTGTTCTTCGCCGACGGCGGGATCGCCTTCCACGAGGGCAACCCGCAGAACCCGTCCGCGGGCTGCGTCCACCTGGCCCACGACGACGCCGTCGCCTGGTACCAGGACCTCCAGGTGGGCGACCGCGTGGAGATCCACTGACAGCCCCGCTCCTCACGGCCCCGAGGCCCGCGTCGTGGAGCCATGACGCGGGTTTCGGGGCCGTCAGAGCGCGTCGTGGAGCCATGACGCGGGTTTCGGGGCCGTCAGAGCGCGTTGTGGAGCCATGACGCGCGGTCGGCCCGGACATGCGAGATGCCCCGCCCCCTGTGGGGGCGGGGCATGTCGGTACGAGCTCCTAGCGCTCGCGGACCGGGGTGGCGAAGCCCCGGTCACGGCGCACGTTGGCCTTGCGGCCCTTCAGCGTCGTGGCGCCGCGCAGGGAGCGCAGCACCTCGTCCGCGGCGTGCTCCGGGACCTCGACCAGCGCGTGCCGCTCGTGGATCGTGATGGCGCCGATGTCCCGGCCCGAGAGCCGCGACTCGTTCGCCAGCGCGCCGACGATGTCCTGCGGGCGGACGCCGGACGCGCGACCCGCGGAGACGAACAGCCGGGTGGTGCCGGCCTTCGGCGGGCGCGTGCCCTGGCCGCGGACACCCTCGCCGCCACGGGGGCTGCGCGGGTCCCGGGTGCTCCGGCTGCCCTCGCGGGGCGCCGAGACGATCGGGATGTCGATCTCGTCCTCGGGCGCGGCGCTGCCGGCCCGGGCGAGCCGGACGGCCGCGGCCGCGACGGCGGTGGCGTCGAACTCGGCGCCGAGCCCCTGCACCATCGCGAGGACGCCGTCCGCGTCGTCGTCGTCCGAGCGCAGGTCCGCGACGAGCTGCTCACGCAGCGCGGTGCGGGTGCGCTCGAGGCGGGCGGCGTTGAGGTCCTTCACGGTCGGGACCGGGGAGACCGGGACCGACTTGCCGATCAGGCGCTCGATGTTGCGCAGGTGCCGGATCGATGCCGGCGGGACCAGCGTGACGGCGACGCCCTCACGTCCCGCGCGGCCGACACGGCCGATGCGGTGCACGTAGGCCTCGGGCGACTTCGGCACGTCGTGGTTGACCACGTGGCTGAGCTGCTCGATGTCCAGGCCGCGGGCGGCCACGTCCGTGGCGACCAGCAGGTCCGTGCGGCCGTTGCGCAGCCGCTCGACCACGCGGGTCCGGTGCTCCTGGTCCATGCCGCCGTGCAGGGCCTCGGCGCGCAGCCCGCGACCCGTGAGGGTCTCGGTGACGGCGTCGACGTCCGCGCGGGTCCGGCAGAACACGATGGCGGCGGTGGGCCGCTCGAGCTCCAGGATGCGGCCGAGCGCGGCGGTGGTGTGCGAGCGCGGGACCATGTAGGCGGTCTGCCGCACACGCGGCGCCTCGCCCTCCGGGACCTCCTCGCGCGCGATCCGCACCATCACGGGGTTGGTGAGGTGCTCGCGGGCCAGCATCTCGATACGCCGCGGCATGGTGGCCGAGAACAGCACCGCCTGCCGGGTGTCCGGGGTGGACGCCAGGATGGTGTCGATGTCCTCGACGAAGCCCATGTCCAGCATCTCGTCGGCCTCGTCGAGGACGACAACCTCGATGCCGTCGAGCGTCAGGGCGCCACGGTTGATCAGGTCGATCGCGCGGCCCGGCGTGGCGACGACGACGTCGACGCCCCGCTTGAGCGAGCCGAGCTGCGGGCCGATCGGGGCCCCGCCGTAGACGGCCAGCACGCGGGCGCCGATACCGGCGCCGTAGGTGCGCACCGCCTCGCTGACCTGCATGGCCAGCTCACGGGTGGGCGCGAGGATCAGGCCGAAGGGGATGCGCTCCCCCGAGCCCGGGCGCTGGTGCAGGCGCTGCAGCATCGGCAGCGCGAAGGCCGCCGTCTTGCCGGTGCCGGTGGCGGCCTGACCGATCAGGTCACGCCCCGCGAGCAGCGACGGGATGGCCTCGGCCTGGATCGGGCTCGGGGTCTCGTAACCCAGCTCGTCGAGGACGCGCAGGAGCTTGGGCTCGAGGTCCAGCTCGGCGAAGGTGGGGCCGGAGGCCTCCACGACCTCGTCGTCCGTGGAGTCGTCCATCGCCTCGGCGGTGGTCTCGACCTCGGCCGCGGTGTCGTCCGCGTCGTCCTCGGTCGGATCGGTGATCCCGTCGATCGCGGTCTGGTCGACCGCGGTCTCGTCGATCACGGTGTCGTCAATGTCTGGCAGGTCAAGCAGGGTGCTCACTCAAGTCCTTGTCGCAGCGGGGTGGCCGTTCGCCCATGTCGGAACGACGCACCCGCGGGGAAGCCCGCGGGCCCTGGCGGCAAGGTGCCGTGAATGGACCATGGGGGCTCTCGGCTGACGTCATCGCTGACAGCCGACGCACCTATTGTCACACGAAGGGCCACGGGAGATCACATCGGGCGGGGGTACCGCTCGTCACGTCCCAGAACACGACGTGACCCACGCCTGTTCCCCTCGTGGCCCCGCTCACAATGTCGCCCGGCGTTCACCTCGATCTCGGACGCTCGGGGGGTGACCGCCCTGATGCCCGCCGAACTGCGCACCCTCACCAACCTCCGCGACGTCGGGGGCCTCCGCACCGGCGACGGCCGCACCGTCCGGCCCGGCGTGCTGCTGCGCAGCGACGCGCCGCGACCGGGCGACAGGCCGCTGCCGCACCCCCGGCCGACGACGGTGATCGACCTGCGCTCGGCCGCGGAGATCCAGGGCGCACGGCACCCGCTCGACGGCGCGGCGCAGGTGCACCACGTCGGCCTGGGCGAGTCCCTGAACCCGGAGCGGATCGCCGCCCCGGAGATCTCCCACGACCTCGCCTGGGCCTACCGGCTCATCGTCAGGGAAACGACGGCGGAGCTGGCCCGGATCGTGCGGATCGTCGGATCGAGCACCGGGCCCGTGCTGGTGCACTGCGCCGCGGGCAAGGACCGCACCGGGATCGTCGTGGGCGTCCTGCTGCGTGCGGTGGGGGTCCGCCGCGAGGAGGTCGTCGCGGACTACCTGCGGACCAACGACAACCTCGACCGGATCTGGGCCAGGCTGATCGCCTCGGGGGCACACCTGCCCGCGAACAACGACGGTCTCGTCGGCGTCGACGCGGCCGTCCTCGGCTCCGCCCTCGAGGAGTTCGAGGAGCACGAGGGCGGGATCCGCGGGCACCTGCTCGCGCACGGCACGACCGACGCGGACCTCGCCGCACTGGACGCCCGCCTGCTCTGACCGGCGCGGCCCCTGCTCTGCGCACACCCACGCACCGCTCTGCGCACATCCACGCAGCACACCCGCGCAGCACACCCACGCAGCATCGCGGGTCGACACCGACGACGACCGGTCCGTCGGACCGGCCCGTGCCGTATTCGGCACCTGCCGGTCCGACGTGGTGATCGGGAGCTACTTGAAGCCGGCCCGCTTCAGCGCGTCCGCCATCGCGTTGTTCAGCGGGGCGGGCTTGTCCTGACGGGGAGCGCCCCCGCCACGCCGGTCACCCTGCTTCCCCCCGGCCCCACCGCCGGGCTTGCCGCCCCCGGGCTTGCCGCCGCCCCGGGGCCCGCCGCGGCGCTCTCCCCCGCGGTCGTCCCGCCGGCCGCCGCCCTGGCCCTGACCACCCTGGCCCTGGCCACCCTCCGGCTGCCGCCGCTGCTTGCCTGCGCCCAGCTCGTCGTCGAGGCGGAGGGTGAGCGAGATCCGCTTGCGGGCCTCGTCGATCTCCATCACCTTCACCCGGACGACGTCGCCGGACTTCACCACCTCGCGCGGGTCCGAGACGAAGTCCTTGGACATCGCGGAGACGTGCACGAGGCCGTCCTGGTGCACGCCGACGTCCACGAACGCGCCGAAGGCCGCGACGTTGGTGACCACGCCCTCCAGCAGCATCCCCGGCCGCAGGTCCGCGATCTTGTGGACGCCCTCGGCGAAGGTCGCGGTGCGGAACGCCGGCCGCGGGTCCCGGCCGGGTTTCTCCAGCTCGGCGAGGATGTCGGTGATCGTGATCATGCCGACCTGGTCGTCGACGAACCGCTTGGGCTGCAGGGTCTTGAGCTTCTGCGCGTTGCCGATCAGCTCGCCGATCCCCTGGACCTTCGCGGCCTCCACCATCTTCCGGACCACCGGGTAGGACTCCGGGTGCACGCCGGAGACGTCCAGCGGCTCGTCGCCGCCCCGGATCCGGAGGAAGCCCGCGCACTGCTCGAACGCCTTCGGGCCGAGCCGCGGCACGTCCGCCAGCGCGGTGCGGGTGCGGAACGGGCCGTTCGCGTCCCGGTGCGCCACGATCCCGGCGGCCAGGGACTCGCTGATCCCGGACACCCGGCGCAGCAGCGGCGCGGACGCGCTGTTCAGGTCCACCCCGACCGCGTTCACGCAGTCCTCGACGACCGCGTCGAGCGAGCGCGAGAGGGAGGACTCGGGCAGGTCGTGCTGGTACTGGCCGACGCCGATGGACTTCGGGTCGATCTTGACCAGCTCGGCGAGCGGGTCCTGCAGCCGGCGCGCGATGGAGACGGCCCCGCGGATGGAGACGTCCAGGTCGGGCAGCTCCGCGGACGCGTAGGCCGACGCCGAGTACACCGACGCCCCGGCCTCGCTCACCATCACCTTGGTCATCTTCAGCGCGGGGTTCAGCGCGACGAGCTCACCGGCCAGCGCGTCCGTCTCGCGCGAGGCCGTGCCGTTGCCGATCGCGATGAGCTCCACCTGGTGCGCGGCGGCGAGCTTCGTCAGCGTCGCCAGCGAGCCCTTCCAGTCCTTGCGGGGCTCGTGCGGGTAGATCGTGTCCTTGGCCAGCACCTTGCCCGTGCCGTCGACGATCGCGACCTTGACGCCGGTGCGCAGGCCCGGGTCCAGGCCCATCGTCGCGCGGGTGCCGGCGGGCGCGGCGAGCAGCAGGTCCCGGAGGTTGGAGGCGAAGACGCCGATCGCGCCCTCCTCCGCGGCGGTGCGGAGCCGGACCCGGATGTCGATGCCCAGGTGCAGCAGGATGCGGGTGCGCCAGGTCCAGCGGACGACGTCGTTCAGCCACTTGTCCGCGGCCCGGCCCTGGTCCGAGATGCCGACGTGCGCGGCGATGAGGGTCTCGTAGTCGCTGCGCGTCCCGGGCTCGGGCGCCTCGGCCGACGGCTCCAGCGAGACGTCGAGGATCTCCTCCTTCTCCCCGCGGAACACCGCGAGGATCCGGTGGGAGGGCAGCTTGGTGAAGGGCTCGGAGAACTCGAAGTAGTCCGAGAACTTGGCGCCCTCGGTCTCCTTGCCCTCGCGGACCTTCGAGACGAGCACCCCGCGCGACCACATGCGCTCGCGGAGGCCGCCGATGAGGTCCGCCTCCTCGGAGAAGCGCTCGACGAGGATCGAGCGGGCCCCTTCGAGCGCCGCCGCGGCATCCGCGACGTTGTCGTTCACGTAGGCCGCCGCGGTCGTCTGCGGGTCCAGCGTGGGGTCGCCGTACAGCGCGTCCGCGAGAGGCTCGAGGCCGTTCTCCCGCGCCACCATCGCCTTGGTGCGGCGCTTGGGCTTGAAGGGCAGGTAGATGTCCTCGAGCCGGGACTTGGACTCGGCGTCGAGGATCCGCTGCTCCAGGACCTCGTCGAGCTTGCCCTGCTTGCGGATCTCGTCCAGGACGGCGGTGCGGCGCTCCTCGAGCTCGCGCAGGTACCGCAGGCGCTCCTCGAGGGTGCGCAGCTGCGCGTCGTCGAGCTCCTCGGTGGCCTCCTTCCGGTACCGCGCGATGAAGGGGACCGTGGAACCGCCGTCGAGCAGGTCGACGGCCGCGACGACCTGGGTGGTGCGCACCCCGATCTCGTCCGCGATGCGCTGCGGGATCGACCATCCGGCGTAGGACTTGGCCGGGGTCTGTGCCGCGGGGGTCTGACCCCCGGCCGCGGGGGCGTCGGACGACTGCGCTGGGAGAACCGAACCTGTCACCCCTCTATCGTGGCGAACCGCCCGCCCGGGCACGAGCCCGGCCCCCGTGCGCAGCGCCGACCGGCATCGGCTATCCATGATCATCCCGCGGGCCGGCGCGGCCGGCCGCGCGAGTCGCGTTCCCCGGCCGCCGGGATGTGGGACGCGCGGACGAGACGCGCCGGCCCGCGGGGAAACGGACGATCCACACATTCCCGTTCGGGATCACGGCGGCGAAACCCGCTGGTAGCGGAGCCTTTCGCGGATGTGACGTGGACGACACACGCGGTTCGCACCCTGGGCCCCGCCCACCTGCTCGTCCCTCGACCGCGCGGGAGCCCCGATGACCCTGACCGCCCCACCCGACGCGCCCCCCGAGCCCGGCCGCCTCGCCGGCGGCGCCCTGGGCCTGCCGTCGGTCCTGTTCTGCATCGTCACCGGCGCCGCCCCGCTGACGGCCATGCTGTTCAACGTCCCCGTCGCGGTCACCGGCGGCGGGTACGCCGCCCCCGCCGCGTTCCTCCTCGCCACCGTCGCGTTGACGATCTTCTCCGTCGGCTACATCGCGATGAGCAGGCGCGTGACCTCCGCGGGTGGCTTCTACACGTTCATCAGCCGCGGGCTGGGCCGGATCGCGGGAACGGGCTCGGGGGTGCTGATCGCGCTCTGCTACATCGTCTTCACCGCGGCGGTGATCGGCGTCCTCGGCTACTTCGCGGCGACCTCGATCGAGGCCTGGACCGGGCTCGCGCTCCCGGCCTGGGTCTACATGGTGGTCGCGCTGGCGGTGATGAGCGCGCTCTCGTGGTTCCACATCGAGCTGACGGCCAAGGTGCTGGGCGTCATGCTCGTCGCGGAGGTGCTGGCGCTGGTCGTGCTGAGCGTCGCGGTGCTCGCCCGGGGCGGGGCCGAGGGCCTGTCCCTCGCCCCGCTCGACCCCGTCGAGGTCTTCTCCAACGACGGCGCGATCCAGGTCTTCGGCAGCGCGGCGGCGGGCATCGCGCTGTTCGCCGCGTTCTGGTCCTGGGTCGGCTTCGAGATGGCGCCGAACTACGCCGAGGAGTCCCGGGACCCGCAGCGGATCGCGAGGATCGCCACCTACGGCTCGGTCATCGGGCTCGGGATCTTCTACATCGTCGTGTCCTACGCCTACGTCAGCGGCTGGGGGCTGACCGGCTCCGTCCAGGCCGTCGCGGACCAGTTCGACGGCAGGTACGCCTCGGCCTTCTACCCGCTGGCGGACCGCTTCGTCGGCGGCTGGCTGACGACCGTCATCGAGATCCTGGCCGTCACCAGTTCCTTCGCCTGCGCGATGGCCTTCTTCAACACCGGGTCCCGCTACCTGTTCGCCCTCGGCCGCGAGGGCGTGCTCCCCCGGGCCCTGGCGAGGACGTCGCGCTGGCACAGCCCGGGCGTCGCGTCGTCGACGGTCACGGCGATCGTGTTCGTCTACGGCCTCGCGTTCGTCCTCCACGACCCCGGCACGGAGGGCGCGCTGCTCAAGCTCGGCACCTGGTCACCGCTGCTCGGGGTGCTCGGCATCCTCGCCGTGCAGGGCCTGGTGTGCGTCGCGATCATCCGGTTCTTCCTGACGACGGCCCGCGACGGGTTCCACTTCTTCACCACCCTGCTCGCCCCGGTCCTCGGCGGGCTCGCCATGGCCGGCGCCTGCTACCTGTTGATCGACAACCGCACCACCCTGGCGGGCGCCGAGGACGTCCCGTTCATCACGCTGCTGCCGTGGGTCGTCCTCGTGATGTTCCTGGCCGGGGCGGCGATCGCGCTGTACCTGCGCGCGAGGCGGCCGGTGGTGTACGCAGGACTAGGACATTTCACCCTGGAGCTGGACGACGAGATCGCCGCGCCCACCGAGGAGGCCGCTGTATGACCGCCGTGTCCGAGACCCCCACCCACCTGGGCCATCCGCTCGAACCGCTCACCACCGACGAGGTCCGCGCCGCCAGCAGCCTGCTGACCTCGGCGAAGGGCCTCACCGAGACCGCGCGGTTCGTGTTCGTCAGCCTGCACGAGCCGTCGAAGGCCGCGGTGACCGGCTGGACGGACGGGGACGCGCCGCTCCCCCGCGAGGCCGAGATCGTCCTCTACGAGCGGGCCGACCGGACCACCTACGAGGCCGTCGTCTCCCTGACCGCCGGCGAGGTCGTCGCCTGGAGGGCCCGGCCGGGGGTGCAGCCGCCGATCATGGGCGAGGAGTTCTTCGCCTGCGAGGACATCGTCCGGGCCGACCCGCGCTGGCAGGAGGCGATGCGGCGGCGCGGCGTCGAGGACTTCGAGCTCGCCATGATCGACCCGTGGGCCTCGAGCTGGACCGGCCCGGACGACGACCCGGCCGCCCGGCGGATCTGCCGGCCGCTGACGTGGATGCGGTCCGCGCCCGGCGAGCACGGCTACGCCCGGCCCGTCGAGGGGCTGGTGGTGACCGTCGACCTGGACGAGCGCGTCGTCGTCGACGTCACGGACCACGGCGTCGTCCCGTTCCCGCCGAGACCGGGCAACTACGAGGCCGAGTGGCAGTTCGCGCCGGACAACGTGCCCGCGTTCGACGGGTACCGCGGCGACGTGCAGCCGCTGGAGATCACCCAGCCGAACGGGCCGTCGTTCATCCTCGACGGGCACGCGGTGAGCTGGCAGAAGTGGTCCCTGCGGATCGGGTTCACCCCGCGCGAGGGGCTCGTGCTGCACCAGGTCGCCTACGACGGGCGGCCGATCGTGCACCGCGCGTCGCTGGCGGAGATGTACGTGCCCTACGGGGACCCGGCGCCGACGCACCGCTTCAAGAACGTGTTCGACCAGGGCGAGTACGGCGTCGGCTGGCTGGCGAACCCGCTCACCCTGGGCTGCGACTGCGTCGGGCACATCCAGTACCTCGACGGCGTCGTCAACGACCAGGACGGCGCCCCGGTGATCATCCCGAACGCCGTCTGCATGCACGAGGAGGACGTGGGCATCGCCTGGAAGCACACGGACTTCCGGACCGGGAAGGTCGAGGTGCGGCGCAAGCGGCGGCTCGTGCTGTCGACGATCGTGACCGTCGGCAACTACGAGTACGGCTACTTCTGGTACCTCTCGACGGACGGCGCGATCGAGTACGAGGTCAAGCTGACGGGCGTCATCTCGACGGCGGCGATCGCGCCCGGTGAGAGGCCGGCGCACGGGACGCTCGTCGCGCCGGGGCTCTACGGGCCGCACCACCAGCACTTCTTCTGCGTGCGGCTGGACATGACGGTCGACGGGGTGCCGAACACCGTCGTCGAGCTGGACTCGGTGGCGAGCCCGGCCGGGCCGGCGAACCCGCACGGGAACGCGTGGGAGGTGGTGCGGACGCCCGTGACGTCGGAGGCCGTCGGCGGGCGGGACCTCGACGCGTCGAAGGCGCGGCACTGGCGGATCGAGAACCCGACGAGGCTCTCCGCGCTGGGCGAGCCCACCGGGTACGTCCTGATGCCGGGGGCGAACGTGCCGCCGATGTACCCACCGGACGCGGTGTTCGCGCCGCGGGCGGGGTTCACGGACCACCAGCTCTGGGTGACGGCGTACGACGAGACCCAGCGCTTCGCGGCCGGGGACTACCCGCTGCAGAACCCGCGCAGCGACGGGCTGCCGGTGTACGGGTCCGGGGACCGTCCGCTGGAGGGTCAGGACGTGGTGGTCTGGTACACGATGGGCGCCCATCACATCGTCCGCCCGGAGGACTGGCCGGTGATGCCGGTGTCCACGATCGGCTTCATGCTCAAGCCCAGCGGCTTCTTCGACGGCAACCCCGGCCTGGACCTGCCCCCCTCGGAGCCGAAGGGCGACCACTGCCACTGAGCGACCACCGCCCCTGACCACCCCGCGAGTCGCGGTATTTCCGCCACCGAGTCGCGGTACTTCCGTGCTCCCACCGGCGCCGTGAGCCGGGCCCCGAGCGGGCCCCACCACGACTCGGTGACGGAAATACCGCGACTCGCGGGTCAGGAGTAGGTGATCGTGCCCGTGATCGCGGGCGTCGCGTCCGGGACCCCCGCGGCGAGGTCCGCGCCGGACTCCGTGAGCGTGCCGTCCGCGACGATCGGGGCGCCCGCGAACGACGGGGCCTTGAGGCGGTACGCGAACTCCGCGACCCGGCGGTCCGGGGTGAACCGCCGCGGCAGCTCCAGGAGCAGCAGGGCGAGCAGCGGCCCGTGCACGAGCAGCCCCGGGAACCCCTCGACGTCGCGCGCGTACGGCAGGTCGTAGTGGATGCGGTGCGCGTTGTAGGTCAGTGCGCTGAACCGCAGCAGCATCGCCTCGTCCGGGTGGAGCATCGCCCGCCACGGCGCGGCATCCGGCACCGGGCCCGCCTGCGGTGCCTCGGGCGCGGCCCGCGGAGCACCCGGCTCCTGCTGCCGGTAGACCGCGTCCTCCTCCTCGACGAGTACCAGCTCGCCGTCTCGCCGGAACTCCTGGCGCAGGGTGACGAAGAGCATCTCGCCGCTGCGCCCGGTCTTCGGCTCGACGGAGGTGATCTCGCTCCGCCGCACGATGTCGTCGCCCACCCGGATCGGCGCGTGCGCCGTCAGGCGCCCGCCGGCGAACATCCGGCGGCGGTTCGGGATCGGCGGCAGGAAGTGGCCCTCCCGGACGTGCCCGTCCTCCCCGAGCTCGGCGGTGGCCGGTGCCTCCAGGAAGTGGAAGCGGTGCCAGCCGAGGGGGAGCTCCGCGTCCGGGGCGTCGATCGGGCTCGCCTGGTCCAGGACGGCGGCGAACGCGGTCGAGGGGCGGGCACCGATGGTGTCCGACTCCTCGATCGGCTCGGGTTCCCAGGCGGCCACGTGGTCGGCCAGTCCTGTCATGTGTCGTCCTCCGTCAGGGATCGGGCGCGGAAACACCGCGGGAACCACGCTGTTCGCGGCTATTCGCGCACCGGCGCGAAGAGCGCGACGCACTCGAAGTGGTGGGTCATCGGGAAGGCGTCGAAGGCGCGCAGGGCCGTGAGCTCGTAACCCCGCCCCGCGAAGAGACCGACGTCCCGGGCCAGGGCCGCCGGGTCGCACGCGACGTGCACGACGCGCCGCGGGGCGCGCGCGCAGATCTCCTCGACCATCTGCCGGCCGAGGCCCTTGCGCGGGGGGTCCGCGACCACGACGTCCGGGTCCTGCAGCCCGCTGACCAGGGTCTCCGCGCGACCGGTGCGCCAGGTGATCTGCCGCAGGTCCCGCAGCGCGCTCTTCCCGTCCTCGACGGCCCGCCGCGACGACTCGACGACGGTCACGTGCCCCCGCGGCCCCACCTGCTCGGCGAGGACGGCGGCGAAGATCCCGACGCCGCCGTAGAGGTCCCATGCGGCGCCGCCGGCGGGCGCGTCGGCCCACTCCCGCACCAGATCGACGAGCGTGTCCGCCAGCGCGGGGTGGACCTGCCAGAAGGCACCCGGCGAGAGCTCCCACTCACGGCCGGCCGCCCGCTGGACCGATCCCCCGCCCCGCCCGGCCGTGGACACCACACCGATGTGCCGCACGCCGTCCGCGTCCAGGGCGACGTCGACCTCGTCCCCGGGCGGGTAGGGCGAGCCCAGCACGTCGTCGAGCAGGCCCTCGGGGGCGAGCAGACAGTCCGAGATCGGGACGACCTCGTGGCTGCGGTGCGCCCGCAGCCCGGGCGTGCCCTCGTCGTCGACCGCGAGGCGCAGCCGCTGCCGCCACCCGAGCGCGCCGCCCGGCAGCTCCTCGACCTGGACGTCCGAGGTCAGCCCGGCCAGCCGCTGCAGCTGCTCGTGCAGCACCGCCGTCTTCAGCCTGCGCTGCGCGGCCGGGTCGACGTGCTGGAAGTCGCACCCGCCGCACCCGCCCGCGCGGGCCCAGGAGCACGGCGCCGGGACGCGGTCCGGCGAAGCTCGGAGGACGGAGATCGCGTCCGCGCGGCAGAAGCCGCCGCCCTGGTCCTCGGTGACGACCGCACGCACCCGTTCGCCGGGCAGTGCGTGCCGGACGAACACGACCCGGCCACGTCCGTCGGTGTCGTCGGGGTCCGTGCGCGCGACGCAGTGCCCGCCGTGTGCCACCGGCCCGATCTCGAGCTCGAGCACGCGGTCCGTCCAGTTCAGCACGGGTGTACCGGCGTCGAGAGACTCAACCTCAGGAGACACGGTCGTCCTTCCGGGGTTCGCCCGTCCGCGCAGCGCCCACGACGGGCTCGGCCGGGCCGGTCCCCGCCTCTCCGGGCAGCTGCTGCATGGACGGGTAACCGCGCCGGGAGGCTCCCGGCGCGTAGTGCGGGCTCAGGACCTGGGCCCGCTGCGAGGAGTCGAGCTGCCAGGGCACGCTCGTGACCATCACGCCGGGCTGGAAGAGCAGCCTGCTCTTCAGCCGCAACGCGCTCTGGTTGTGCAGGAGCTGCTCCCACCAGTGGCCGACCACGTACTCCGGGATGTAGACGGTGACGACGTCTCGCGGGTTGTCGCTGCGGATCCGCTTGACGTAGTCCAGCACGGGCTTGGTGATCTCCCGGTACGGGGACTCGATGACCTTGAGAGCCACCGGGATCCGTCGCTTCTCCCAGTCCCGGAAGAGCCGTTTGGTGTCCGAGTCGTCGACGTTGACCGTCACGGCCTCGAGCACGTCCGGCCGCGCGGCCCGCGCGTAGGCGAGCGCGCGCAGGGTGGGTTTGTGCAGCGTGGAGACGAGGACGATGCCGTGGTTGCGCGACGGCAGCACCGTGTCCGCGTCCCCCGCCTGCAGCTCGGCGGACACCCGGTCGTAGTGCTTCTGGATCGCGACCATGAGGAGGAAGAACCCGCCCATCGCCGCGATGGCGATCCAGGCCCCGAGGGTGAACTTGGTGATCAGCACCGTGACCAGCACGACGCCGGTCATGATCGCGCCGAACCCGTTGATGGTCTGCGAGCGGCGCATCTTCCGCCGGGCCGCCGGGTCCGTCTCCGTGCCCAGCAACCGTCTCCAGTGCCGCACCATGCCCGTCTGGCTCAGCGTGAACGACACGAAGACGCCGACGGTGTAGAGCGGGATCAGCCGGGTGACCTCCGCCTGGAAGCCGATCACCAGCACGACGGCGAGCGCCGCGAGGATCAGGATGCCGTTGGAGAACGCGAGCCGGTCCCCGCGGGTGTGCAGCTGGCGGGGCAGGAACCGGTCCTGGGACAGGATCGAGCCGAGCACCGGGAAACCGTTGAACGCCGTGTTGGCCGCCAGCGCGAGGATCAGGGCGGTCATGACCACGACGAAGTAGAAGCCGGGCCGGAAACCGCTGAACACGGCGTCCGCCAGCTGGGCGACCATGGTCTGCTGGACATAGCCCGGCGGCGCGTCGGGGAACTGGCGAGCGGGGTCCTCCGCGATCTTGACGCCGGTCAGCTGGGCGAGCGCGATCAGGCCCATGAACATCGAGACCGAGATCGTGCCGAGCAGCAGCAGGGTCGTCGCCGCGTTCTTCGACTTGGGCTTGCGGAACGCGGGGACGCCGTTGCTGATCGCCTCGACGCCGGTCAGGGCCGCGGCGCCCTGGGTGAACGAGCGCAGGATCAGCAGGACGAGCGCGAGCCCGGTGAACGCGTCCCCCTCGGCGACGAGGTGCAGGTCCGTGCTCGCGGTGTGGACGTCCTGGCCGAGCAGCAGCACCCGGGTCAGACCCCAGATGATCATCGTCCCGATGCCGATCATGAACGCGTAGACCGGGATGGCGAAGGCGGTGCCGGACTCGCGGATGCCGCGCAGGTTGACCGTCGTCAGCAGCGCGATCGCGAGCACGGCGAAGATCACCTTGTGCTCCGCGACGAAGGGCACGAGCGCGCCGACGTTGGCCGCGGCCGCCGAGATCGACACGGCGACGGTGAGCGTGTAGTCCACGAGCAGGGCGCTCGCCACCGTGAGGCCCGCGCGTCGGCCCAGGTTGACCGTCGCCACCTCGTAGTCCCCGCCGCCGGACGGGTAGGCGTGCACGTTCTGCCGGTAGCTCGTCACCACCGTGAGCAGCACGACGACGACCGCGAGGCCGATCCACGGGGACAGCGCGTAGGACGTCACTCCCGCGACGGAGAGCGTCAGGAAGATCTCCTCCGGCGCGTACGCCACCGACGACATCGCGTCGGAGGCGAACACCGGGAGGGCGATCCGCTTCTTGAGAAGCGTGCCCTGGAGCTTGTCGCTGCGCTGGGGGCGACCGACGAGGATGCGCTTCACGGCGACGCCGAGCTTGGACACGGGCGGAAGCCTATGCTCTCGGCGATCGTCGGACGCGATAGCGTGCGCCGACCGCACGGATCATGCCTCGCTCGCGAGACCACGGCCCGGGCGGAGACCGCACGCGAGCCCGGGAGGGGCCCTCACGAGATGTACGTCGTGATCATGGGATGCGGGCGCGTCGGCGCCTCGCTGTCCGCGGGTCTGGAGCGGCTCGGCCACGACGTGGCCGTGATCGACCGGGACCCGCAGGCGTTCCGCAGGCTCGGCCCGGACTTCCACGGCCGCCAGGTCGTCGGGTTCGGCTTCCACCGCGAGGTCCTCACCGAGGCCGGCATCGAGAAGGCGGACGCCTTCGCCGCGGTCTCCAGCGGGGACAACTCGAACATCCTCTCGGCCCGGGTGGCGCGGGAGACCTTCGGCGTCGAACGGGTCGTCGCCCGCATTTACGACGCGAAGCGCGCCGCGGTCTACGAGCGGCTCGGCATCCCGACCGTCGCGACCGTCCCGTGGACCACGGACCGGTTCATGCGGATGGTGCTCCCGGACGGCGTCGCGACGGCCTGGCGCGAGCCGGCCGGCACGGTCGCGATCCTGCCGCTGCCCCTGCACGAGGACTGGGTCGGCCGCCCGATCCGGCAGCTGGAGGAGACCACGGGCTGCCGGGTCGCCTTCATCGTCCGCTTCGGCACCGGGGTCCTCCCCCGCGGCGACACGGCCGTCCAGGCCGAGGACACCGTGTACGTGGCAGCGGTGTCCGGCACCGTCAGCGACGTCACGACGGCCGCGGTCGCCCCGCCGCAGGAAGGATGAGCGGCATGCGCGTCGCGATCGCCGGGGCCGGGGCCGTCGGCCGGTCCATCGCCCGGGAGCTGGTCGAGAACCAGCACCAGGTGATGTTGATCGAGCGGGACCTGGACCACATCGACCCGGCGTCGGTCGAGGAGGCGGAGTGGGTGCACGCGGACGCGTGCGAGCTCGCGTCCCTGGAGCAGGCCGGGGTCGAGAGCTGCGACGTCGTCATCGCCGCGACCGGGGACGACAAGGTCAACCTCGTCGTCTCGCTCCTGGCGAAGACCGAGTTCGGGGTCCGGCGGGTGGTGGCCCGGGTCAACGACCCGCGCAACGAGTGGCTCTTCGGCGAGAACTGGGGCGTCGACGTCTCGGTGTCCACGCCGCGGATGCTGGCCGCGCTCGTCGAGGAGGCCGTGGCCGTGGGGGACCTGGTCCGGCTGATGACGTTCCGGCAGGGCCAGGCGAACCTCGTCGAGGTGACGCTGCCCGCGGAGACCCGGCTGGCGGGGCGCCCGGTGAAGGACCTGAAGCTGCCGCCGGACTCCGCGCTCGTCACGATCCTGCGGGGCGGCCGGGTGATCGTGCCGCAGGCGGACGACGCACTGGAGCCCGGGGACGAACTGCTCTTCGTGGCCACCACCGCGGTCGAGGAGGAGATCCGCGCGGCGGTCGTCGAGGGCCCCTGAGTCGGTTCAGCAAAGCCACATTCATGAAGAACCGCTTCATGAATGTGGCTTTGCTGAACCGTGCCGGGATCAGGCGGGGTCGGCCGCGTTCTGCCGGTTGGCCCGGCGGACCGCCCAGACCGTGCCCAGCAGGGCGACGCCGATCAGCGGGTAGCCCATCGCGAGGCGGGCGATGCCCAGCCAGGTGTCCTGGTTCTCGTTGTAGAGCCAGCCCTGCACCACCAGCCGGGCGGCGAAGACGAGGGTCCACAGACCGCTCGCCCACATGTACGCACGCAGCATGCGCGAGTCCTTGCGCCACTCCTGGCCGTGGCCGTTGATGCCGTTCCAGATGACGCCGGCGAGCGGCCAGCGCACGACGATCGAGACCAGGAACGCGAGCGCGAGGCCCGCGCTGTAGAGGAGTCCGGGCAGGTAGAAGCCGCGCGCCTCGCCCGTGCGGTAGGCGATGAACGCGCAGACCCCGACCCCGACGAGTCCGGAGACGGCGGGCTGCAACGCCTGCTTGCGGGCGATCCGGTAACCGGCGATGAGCACCCCGGCGACGATCGCGGCGATCAGCGCGGGCCTGAGCTCGAACAGGATGTTCGCGACGACGAAGACCAGCACCGGGATCGTCGACGCGACGATCCCCGGCACGCCGCCCATCTGTTCCATGAGCGTGGGCATGCCGCGGCGCGGCCCGGCGTCGTCCGCCCGGGCGTCGTCCGACGCGGGTCCCACCACCGGCGACCCGGTGGGCGCCGTCGGCGGGTCCTCGGCGAGCGGAGCGGTGATCCGCGGGATGCGCGTCGTCCGCTCCGTGTCCGCCTCGGGGTGCTCGATGTCCCGTCGGGTCACTGGGCCTGACAGATCTCGTAGTACGGGTTGTAGAGCACCTTGTGCCCGTCCCGGACCGAGATCCGGCCGCGTACCCGCATCGTCCGGCCGGGCTCGATGCCCGGGATCCGGCGTCGACCCATCCAGACCAGCGTCACTCCCTCGGTTCCGTCGTAGAGCTCGGCCTGCAGCGACGCGTCCGCGCTCTGCGGGCAGAACTCGACGCTGCGGATCCGCCCGAACACGGTGACCTCCTGGCCACAGGCGCAGTCGCTCGCGCGCTGGGCTCCGGACCGCTCGGCGTCCTCGGACAGGTCGTCCGCGTCCAGGACCTCGACGTCGCTGGTGAGCTTTCGAAGCATACGGCGGAAGGGCCCACCGTCCGTGCTGGCCATAACTCTCCTCGGCTGCTCGGGCGCGGGCCGTCTGCCTGACATCTTCGCCAGGCGATCCGGCCGCTTGCCCGCACAAGGGTAACGCCAGGGAAACCCGGACGGTGCCCCAGCAACCGGATGAACCCGGATGGGAGGATCACCTGGTGCACGGTGTCGGCGAGCGGCCCTCCCGGGGCGGCGACAGGCCTCCCCGGGGCACGTCGGTGGCGGTGATCCTGCCCGGTTCCGGGTCGGACGAGCATTTCGTCCGGCGAGCGTTCGGCGGTGCGCTGCGCGCGGTCGACGTGACGCTCGTCGCCCCCGCGCCGGAGCGGTCCGCACGGGTCGTCCAGGGCTTCCGCAGCGCACTTGAGCAGGCACTCTCCGTCGTCGTGCGAACACCCGGAGCCCGCCTCCTCGCGGGTGGCATCTCCCTCGGCGGGCAGGTGGCGACGACGTGGGCCGCCGAGCGGCTCGCGACCGATCCCGACCTGCCGATCGCCGGGCTGTTGGTGGCCCTCCCGGCCTGGTCCGGGACCCCGGCCGGCGCTCCGGCCGCTGCCGCCGCACGGATGACGGCCATGACCGTGCGTGAACACGGCCTCGGTGCGGCCCTCGACGCGGCTCGTGCCGGATCGCCCCCCTGGCTCGCCGGGGAGCTGGAGCGGGCCTGGAACGCCTACGGCGCGGGGTTGGCGGACGTCCTCGAGCGGGCCGCTTGCACCCCCGGCCCGACGGCCGGGCAGCTCCGCGGGTTGGACCTCCCGGTGGGGGTCGCCGCGCTGGGCGACGACCCCGTGCACCCGCCCGAGTCCGCGAGCAGGACGGCACCCGGGGCTGCTCCCCCGGGCCGCGCTCGTCACGTCCCGGATGGACGCCATGGGCGCGGACCCGGGTGTGCTCGGCCGGGCCGCACTGCTCGGCTGGCTCCGCGCCCGCGGCTGACGGACCGGGTCACTCGCCGGGAGCGCGGTGCCGGCCCCGGGCGGAGCCGTCCCGGGTGCCGTCCTGCTCGCGGACTCGGGCGATGAGGGCCATCGGGTCGAGCGCCTGACCGGGAGCGACGCCGTTGCGGGAACGCCGGCCGGAGCCCGTGTCCGAGCTCGCCCCGGGTCCGTTGCGGGCAGGCTCGTCCCGGGCGGGCTCGTCGGCCCACGGGTCGTCGAGCCACGGGTCCGACTCTGCGGGCGGCACCGGGGGCTGTCCGTACCGGGCGGGGTAGACCTCGTCGTAGAGGGCGTAGGAACCCGACGGGGAGTCGCCGTACGCCGCGTACGCCCCGGACGCCGAGGGGGCCGCGTACCCGTTCCGACCGTGGTCGTCCGCCGTGTGCCCGTGGGTGGAGCCGTTCAGCGCCGGGCCGTTCAGCGCCGGGCCGAGCGGCCCGAAACCATGGGACTGCGGCTGCTGGGTGGCTGCACGTTCCCGCTCCGCGAGTTCCCGCTCGGCACGCTCGCGTGCCGCGCGCTCGGCTGCGGCACGTTCCATCGCCGCCAGTCGCTCGGCGGGCACCGCCGCCGCGCCCAGCGGGTCCGCGTCGAACGCCGCGACCGTGTGGAGATCGGGCTGGGGCTGCCCGCCACCGCCAGGACGGGGCCCACGGTGGGTGCCGGGGAACGGGGTGCGCCCGGTGCCGTCGGCCGAGTGCGTCCCGCGGCTCGGGGCGCCCGTGCTCCGGACGACGCCGTCCGGGGAGGCACCGCCGGGACGGGTGGTGCCGTTGCGACCGGCACCGTCCCGCGCCGGGTCCGGCCGGCCGTAGGCGGCAGGTGTGCTCGGCGCCGCCGAGGTGGCGTCACCGCCGGGCGGGTGCCGCCGCGACGGGCCGGAGGCCTCCACCCCGGCGGTGGCACCGGCAGCGAGCGGCTGCTCGTCCCGCCGCCGACGACCCCCCGGAGCGTCCGGGACGGCCCGGTTCCCGGTACGGGCCCGGGTGCCCTCCGCGGGGCGTCGGGCTGCTGCAGGCTGCTGGACGGGCGGTTGCTGGGCTGCTGGGGACTGTTGGGCTGCTGGGGACTGCTGGGCAGCAGGGGGCTGCTGGGCCGCGGGCTGTGCGGCTCCCGACGGGCGCGCGACGTCCGGCCGCGGCGCCTCCGCCGACACGACCGACGCCGAGACCTGCGTGGTCTCCTCGGGGGTGGGTCGTTCGGCCCGGTAGGCCGCCGGTGCAGCGACGGTCTCCCCGCCGCCGTACCAGTCGTCGTAGCCGATCTGCTCGGTCATCTCGGTCCGGTCCGGCGCCGGCTGGGGGCGTGGCCCGCCCCGCCCGGCGACGCGGTGCTGCCCACTCGTGGAGCCCCGGCCCCAGGAACCGGTGTCCTCTGCCCGGCGCCGGCGGCCGCCCGGCACCGGCGGCACGATGCCGGTGTCCGACTGCTCCGTGCGACGGGTGCCCGCGGACCGCTCCACCTGGCGCTCGGCGGGGCGCTCGGCCCCCCTCGACGACCAGCCGCTGCGGCTCGGGGTGGCGCCGCTCTCCTGGACGGGCTGCGCGGGCAGTCCCGGACGTCGCGAACCCGGGGCCGGAGCGGGCCGGGTGCCCTGCCGCGCGGCGGCGGGGATCTGCTCCGTGGGCGGCGCGCCCGGCGCGGGGGCCGGCCGGACCGGCCCCGGGCGGGACGGCGTGACCTGGCCCGGCATCGGCACGCCCTGGCTCGGCTGGCCCTGGCTCGGCTGGCCCTGGCTCGGCTGGCCCTGGCTCGGCTGGCCCTGGGCGGGCCGTGGTGCACGACCGGGAACCGGACGAGCCTGGGGACCCCCGTCCACCGTGGGTCGCCTGTCACCGCCGGCGCCGGACGGCCCGGCCGCCGGGGCTGCGGCGCTGTCCGGGGAGGCGTCCTCCGGGGAGCTCTCGGCAGCGTCCGGGGCCGGCTCGACCGGCTTCGTCCGCAACGTCATCGTCGCCCGTTTCGGGCCGGAGTCCGCCGCGACCTGCGATGCCGGGTCCAGCGAGTCCGGCGCGGACAGCGGCAGCACCGTCCGCGGCGGGTACGGCTGGCGTCCCCGCACGACGACGGTGGAGCGCAGCATGCGACGCAGCTCACCGTCGAGGGCGACGGAGTGCTCGGCGGGCCCGGTGGCCACGCCGTAGAGCATCCACCGCTCGCCGTCGACGCCGACGAACACCGACCGGGCGCCGTCCGTGCGGGCGTGCAGCTCACGGCCCCACTCGCCCTGGAACGAGCGGACCTGTGCGCCACCGTCGCGCAAGGACTGCTCGATCTCCGAGGCCAGCTGGCTCCACAGCCCCGACGAGCGGGGCGCGGCCAGCGCGCTCACGGACAGCCGGCCGCCGGGCATCGTCACGTGGACGGCCTGCAACTTGCCCTTGGCCGCCTCTTCCATGTTGACCGTGCCGGTCATCGGGACCGGAACCTGCACGGCGCCGAAGTCCATCCGGGCCACGGCCTCGGTCATCTCGGGGTCGAGGTACTCCGCGTCGTAGGGACCGAACGGCGGGCCCTCGTACTCGAACTCCTCGACGAACCCGTCGGCCGCCGGGACCTCCGGGGCCACCACGTCTTCTCCGTATCGGACACTCACCGCGGGCCGCTCCCCAGCTCGGGGGCGAGCCGCTCGTGCCCTCCGGTGGAGCCGTAGCCGCCGGCGCCGCGGACCGAGCCGGGCAGCTCGTCGACCTCGACGAACCGGGCCTGCTCGACCTTCTGGATCACGAGCTGGGCGATCCGGTCACCACGGCGCAGCCGCAGCTCGGAGCGCGGGTCGTGGTTGATCAGGCAGACGCGGATCTCGCCGCGGTACCCGGCGTCGATCGTGCCGGGGGTGTTGACCACCGACAGCCCGGCGCGCGCGGCCAGCCCGGAACGCGGGTGGACGAACCCCGCGTGACCGGGTGGCAGGGCGATCGCGACGCCCGTGCCGACGACCACCCGCTCACCGGGAGCGAGCAACACGTCGGAGGTGGTGACGAGGTCCGCACCCGCATCGCCCTCGCGGGCGTAGGCGGGCACGGGCACGTCCGGATCGAGCCTGGTCAGCAGCACATCGACAACCGGTGCGACCAACGGCTCGTGCGGGGGAGCATCGACAGGGCCGGGCACAACGAGCAACGCTACCCTCGACCCCGTGAGTGAACACCCGTCGTCCGCCGGTCCTGCGACGTCCGGCCGTTTCCGGTTCGACGAACGGTTGTCCGTACCGTTCTGGTGGTACCTGTTCGGCCTCGGCATCGCCGTCCTGCTGGGAGCAGAGATCCACATGGGCTACCCGGGCGTGCGGTCCTGGATCGGCTACGTCGTCCTGATCCCGCTGGCACTGCTCGTGGTGTGGCGGCTCGGGGCCGCCCGCGTGCAGGTCACCGACACCGAACTGGTCGTCGGGGACGAGCGCCTGTCCCGCACGGACGTGGGCCGCGTGCAGATCGTGCCGAAGGACCGCAAGCAGCAGGCCCTCGGTCCGGAGCTGGACCCGGTGGCCCACGTCGTCCACCGGTCCTGGATCCCCGCGGTCGTGCGCATCGAGGTCACGGACCCGCAGAGCCCGGTGCCCTACTGGATCGTGAGCAGCCGCCGCCCCGAGGAGCTGGTCGCGGCGCTGGACCGCATCCCCGACCACTGACCGCCACCGCCCGCGGCCTCGTCGAACCCCCCGGGGTCGAACCTCCCGGGGCCTCGTCGAGCCCCGGCCGACCTCCCCCGGACACGCAGGCGTCCCGCCGGCCGAGGCCGAGCGGGACGTCGTTCGTGCCCGGGGGTCTCCGGGGTGCGCCGTCGATCAGGCGGCGCAGTCCCGGCAGATGAACATGTTCCCCCGGGTCTCCGCCAGCCGGCTCCGGTGGTGCACCAGGAAGCAGCTGCCGCAGGTGAACTCGTCCGCCTGCTTCGGGAGCACCTTGACCGTCAGCTCCTCGCCGGACAGGTCCGCGCCGGGGAGCTCGAAGCTCTCCGCCGTGTCGGTCTCGTCCACGTCGACAGCGGACGACTGCGACTCGTTCCGACGGGCCTTCAGCTCGTCGAGCGAGTCCTCCGCCATGTCGTCGCTGTCGTTGCGCCGCGGCGCGTCGTAGTCGGTCGCCATCGTTTCCACCCCAAGTACTCGAACACTCGCTGTTGATGCGGTCGTGCGGCTGCACAACGTCGCAGCTCGAGGCTTTGTGCCCGACGCCGCAGTGACGCCGGGCACACCCTTCACGCCGCCCGGGCAGGGTCCACCCGGGGCCCGTTCCGCCGTGACGGCCGGCACGTGCCCCTGAGAGTCGATCGGACTTCCCCCCGGGGGCGAGAGGATAGCCCAGCCGTCAAGGCCGTGGGTGCACCACCGTCGATCGTGCCCAACACCACCTTCGGCCTGCGTCTTCCCGAGGATCGTCGGGCGGGCCCGTTAGGGTGCCGATCGTGACGACCGAGCACTCCGAGACCCTTTCCTCCACCCCCGGTGCGGACGCCGGCGCCGTCGGCGCCTGGCTCGCCGAGCAGCTGGACGACGGTCGCTGGCGCGAGTCCACGCTGCGGTCGGTGGGCGCCGGCCGGTCCAACCTCACCTACCGCGTGTCGAGCGCCGCCGGGGACGTGGTGCTGCGCCGCCCGCCGGTCGGCTCGGTGGCCGCGACGGCGCACGACATGGGCCGCGAGCAGCGCGTCATCGCCGCGCTCGCCGGCACGGACGTCCCGGTGCCCGCGGTCCTGGCGGCATCCGACGGCGGTCCGCCGGTGGACGCGCCGTGTTTCGTCATGGAGATGGTCGAGGGTGTCGTCCCGCTCGACGCTCTCCCGCCGGGCTGGGCGGAGACGGAGGCCGACCGGGCCCGCGTCGGGCAGGCCCTCGTCGACGCCCTGGTCGCCCTGCACGCCGTGGACCCGGCGTCGGTGGGCCTGGCGGACTTCGGCCGCCCCGAGGGCTTCATGGCCCGGCAGGTGCGCCGCTGGGGCACGCAGTGGGAGGCCGCCCGCGCCGACGGGATCTCCGGCACCGACGAGGCCACCGAGCAGGAGCTGACCCGGCTGGCCGAGCGGCTCGGGTCGACGGTCCCCGAGGCGCAGCGGCACGCGATCGTGCACGGGGACTACCGCATCGACAACTGCGTGTTCGACGGATCGGACCCCGGGCGGATCAAGGCCGTCCTGGACTGGGAGATGTCCACCCTCGGCGATCCGCTCGCGGACCTCGGGCTCATGCTCGTCTACTGGTACCAGGCCGAGGAGTCCCAGGTCTGGCGCGCGGCGCAGCACCTGCCGAGCCCCACGCGCCTGCCCGGTTTCCCCACCCGCGCGGAGATCGCGGCGGCCTACGGGAGGCAGTCCGGACTCGACCTGTCCTCGCTGGGCTGGTACGTCGCGTTCGGCGGGTTCAAGCTGGCCGTCGTGCTGGCCGGGATCCTCGCCCGCGTGCGCGCCGGGGCCGTGCCCCCGGAGATGGCGAAGGGCATCGAGGACGCCGTGGGACCGCTCGTCACGCTCGGGCACCACGTCCTGGACCACGGCGTGGACGGTGTCGCCGCGTCCGGCAGGATCGACTGATGGGAACGCTCCGGCCCTATCGCCGCCGCCGCACGCGCCCGGTGGTCGTCACCGTGTCCGTGCTCGCCGTCCTGGCCCTCGGGACCTGGACGGTCGTGCTGGTCAACTCGGCGGGCGCCACGGGGCTGATCGCGTGCAACTCCCCCGCGGACGGCCGCAGCGTCGGCACGGTGGTGGAGCCGGACGCGCTGGCGGACGTCGCCCCCGTCCCGGCGGCCGCGGTCCGCGCCACCGTGTTCAACGCGGGCGGGCAACGCGGCCAGGCGAACCTCGTCGCGGCGCAGCTCGGGGACCTCGGCGTCGCCGAGGCCGCACCGCCGAACAACGACCCGTTCTTCCCGGACGGCGATCTGGACTGCCGCGGCCAGATCCGGTTCGGCCAGGCGGGGCAGGGCGCGGCGGTCACGCTGTCGCTCATCCTGCCCTGTACCGAGCTGGTCCGGGACGAGCGCGCGGACGACACCGTGGACGTCGCGGTGGGGACCGGCTTCGCGGACGTGAAGCCCGGGCGGGCCACCAAGAACGTGCTGGACCAGCTCGCGAACCCCGGCGGGGCGACGGCGGACGGGCAGGCTGCAGGTCCGTCCGTGGATCCGGACGACCTGGCCGCGGCCCGCGAGGCACCCTGCTGACGCCGGCCCCCGCCCTGCATCCGGGCGCCGGACCCGCCCGGACTCACACCCCGGCCGAACCCAGCTCCCGGGCCAGCGCGGCGAGCCCGTCGGCAACTCCGGGCGCGGCGGCGAGCGTGGCGTCGCGGCCCAGCCCGTCGTCCCCGCCCGGCCCGCCGCCCCCATCCGGCCCGTAGGTGGGCGGGACGGGATGCCGGACCACCGCGCCCGCCTCCGCGGCGATCAGCGCCGCGGCCGCCCAGTCCCACCAGCCCAGCCCGTGCTCGAGGAACCCGTCGAGCCAGCCCGCGGCGACCCCGCACAGCTCGAGCGCCGCGGAGCCGTTGCGGCGGACGTCCCGCACGCGGGGCAGCATCCCGGCCACGAGCGCCGCCTGGCGGGCCCGCCGCTCGGCACGGTAGGCGAACCCGGTGCCGACGAGGGCGAGCGCGAGGTCGGTCTCCCCGGACACGCGCAGCGGCCGTCCGTCGAGGGTCGCGCCCGCGCCCAGCGCGGCCGTCCACACCCGACCGGACACCGGCTCGACGACCGCGCCGGCCACGGACACCCCGTCCCGCACGGCCGCCACGGACACCGCGTAGGACGGCAGGCCGTAGAGGTAGTTCACCGTGCCGTCGATCGGGTCGACCACCCAGCGGGCCGCCGCGGCGTCCCCCGCCTCCTCCTCGCCGAACACCGGCTCGCCCGGGCGCAGTTCGGCGAGCCTCCGCCGCACGAGGGCCTCGATCTCCTTGTCCGCGGCGGTGACGACATCCGTGGGTGAGCTCTTCGTGGACACCCCCGCGGGGTCCGCGTCGACGGAACGGGGTGCGGGGAGGGCGCGCAGGCGGGCCGCGGCCTCGGTCGCGACGGCCGCGGCGACACGCCGCAGTTCGGCGCGCGTGGCGGGCGTGTCGGAAAACTGGTCGGACATCCCGCCATCCGACCACACCGGACGGGTTCGGAATCGATTCGGTCCCAGCGTGACGGGGGTGTCGGTGCCTGCGACCGGAGCATCGCGGGGACCGCCGGACGGCCCCGTTCGGCCCCCTACGACCGGGTAGGGCATCCGAGGTGCGAGCGCACACCCCACACGCAGTTACAATGGTCCGGGTACCCCGCCCCCGGGACGCACGTCGACGCGACGACACGACGGCGACCGGCGCGGTGAGGTCACCGGACAATTCTCGAAGCCAGCCGGACCGAGCCGGGGTTCCCCGCACTCCGGCGGACCGCAAGCGCACGCAGCGAGAGGGCCTAGGTGGCAGCCGCAGACTCCGCAACCCGCAATGACTCGACCGTCAGCAACACTGCTGAGGCGAGTCCCGCACCCGCACGCCGTACCCGCACCGCGGGCACGGCCACGAAGAAGGCCGGGCCCGCAGCCCGCCCTCGCGCGGGAGCCAAGGCCGGTGCGAAGGCCGGGCCCAAGGGGCCGGCGACCAAGAAGAAGGACGCCGACGACCCGGACGGCGCCGTCGACCTCGACGAGGGCGACGTCTCGCCCGAGGACCTCGAGGAGGTCGACGTCGAACTCGACATCGAGGACGACGCCCCGGACACCCCCGGTGCCGCGGACGCGTCGGACGACGATGACGACGACGATGACGACGACGAGCCGGAGACCAACACCGGAGCGAACCGTCGCGCCCCGACCACGCGTTCGTCGCAGCAGAAGCCGAACGAGTTCGTCTGGGACGAGGAGGAGTCCGAAGCCCTGCGCCAGGCGCGCAAGGACGCCGAGCTCACCGCGTCCGCGGACTCCGTCCGGGCGTACCTGAAGCAGATCGGCAAGGTCGCGCTGCTCAACGCGGAGGAGGAGGTCGAGCTCGCCAAGCGGATCGAGGCCGGCCTCTACGCCGCCGAGCGGATCCGTCGCGCGCTCGAGGCGTCCGAGAAGGTCTCCCCGCAGCTGCGGCGGGACCTGCGCTGGATCGTCCGGGACGGTGAGCGGGCCAAGAACCACCTGCTCGAGGCGAACCTCCGGCTCGTGGTCTCCCTGGCCAAGCGCTACACCGGCCGCGGGATGGCGTTCCTGGACCTGATCCAGGAGGGCAACCTCGGCCTGATCCGCGCGGTCGAGAAGTTCGACTACACCAAGGGCTACAAGTTCTCGACCTACGCGACGTGGTGGATCCGGCAGGCCATCACCCGCGCGATGGCGGACCAGGCGCGGACCATCCGCATCCCGGTCCACATGGTCGAGGTGATCAACAAGCTCGGTCGCATACAGCGTGAGCTGCTCCAGGACCTCGGCCGCGAGCCGACGCCCGAGGAGCTCGCCAAGGAAATGGACATCACCCCGGAGAAGGTGCTGGAGATCCAGCAGTACGCCCGGGAGCCCA
>JAOZVV010000004.1 GCA_025869365.1 Pseudonocardia sp. | reverse complement strand
ACTATCAGGACCACGCCGCCGTGGCCCCCTGCTCGCGGCCCTGATCGCGGTGATCGTGCTCGTCGTCGGAGGGGTGGGCTGGTTCGCCTACGACAGGCTGTCCTCGGACAGCGGCGCGGCGCCCTCGAACAGCGCGAACGGCGGCGGCTCGGCGGCACCGGACTCCTCCGGCGAAGCCGCCCAGGCGCCCGCCCCGGCGCCCACGATCAAGACGGCCGTCCCGATCCCCGCGATCGGCGAGACCATCCCGGTGGGCCAGACCCCCGGCTTCGTCGCGATCTCGCCCAACGGCCGGCTCGCCTACATCGCGAACCGGGCCGCGGGCGTCGTCACCGTCATGGACACCGCCGTCGACAAGGTCGTCGCGACGATCCCGGTCCAGGCCGGCCCGCCGCAGTACCTGGCCTTCGCGCCGGACGGAAAGCGCGTGTACGTCAGCATCTACAACGACGCGAAGACGATCAACGTCGTCGGGGTGCTGGACACGACGTCCAACACGATCGTCTCGACCATCCCGGTCGGCACCCGGCCGTTCGCCCTCGCCGTGACCCCGGACGGGAGCCGGCTCTACGTCCCGAACCACGACTCCGGCACCGTCAGCGTGATCGACACCGCGACCAGCAAGGTCACCGAGGACATCAAGGTGGCGCCCAACCCGCACTGGGTGGCGATCTCCAACGACGGCACGCGGGCCTACACCGCGAACCACGAGTCCGGCCTGATCTCGATCATCGACACGTCGAACAACAGCGTGGTCGGCGAGGTGAAGGTGCAGGTCAGCCCGCACAGCGTCGCGGTGTCGCCGAACAAGCCGCTCGTCGCGAACGTGAACTACGACAGCGACTCGCTGACCGTCATCGACACGACGTCGGAGAAGGTGATCGCCACGGTGCCCGTCGGGAAGAAGCCGCAGGACGTGGCGTGGTCCGCGGACGGCCGCTTCGTCTACGTCACCGCGGTGGAGGGGGACACGATCTCGGTGATCAACGCCGAGACCTGGACGACGACGGCGACCATCCCGACCGGCGACGCCCCGACCAGCGTGGCGGTCCTCCCGGACGGCAGCCGCGCGTTCATCACGAACCTGAACAGCGGCACGATCACCGTCCTCGACCTCACCGGATGACACGTCGCCGAACCGGGGGTTGGCCCTACTCGCGAAGGCGGGTCCGCACCGCCGTCCGTAGGGAGTACCTGATGTCCGCCCGGTCCACGAGCGAGCAGTCTTCATCCAGCGACGGAACACCCGGACACCAGGTCCGGGGGGCCGGACGGAAGGAGACCGCGATGTCCGCGACCAGCACCCTCACCCGCACCACCGGCCTGGGCCTCGGCGGCATCTCGGACCTCACCGCGCGGGACCGCGCCGTGCTCCGCGCGATCGCCGCAGGCCGCTGCCGGCTCTCCGGGCCGTCCGTCCTCGTCGTCGACGGCCTGTTCCTGGCGGACCCCTTCGCCGCGCCGCGGCTCACCGGGGCCGGCCTGATCGAGGCCGACGACTCGCGCTCGGGGGTCGTGCACCTCACGGCGTCCGGTCGCGCGGTGCTGGCGTCCTGAGCTCCGCGGACTCGTCGGGGGACGCCTGCAGCGCCTCGAACCGGCGACGCTGCTCGCGGCCGAGCACGCGCATCCACAACCCGAACAGCAGCGCCACGACCGCCACCGTCCCCACCGTCCAGACCACCGACGCCGTCCCCGGCGGGGCGCCGAGCGAGTCCGCGGCCGTCCGCGCGGTGTCGGCGCCGTGGTCGTGGTGACCGGCCGCCGCCGGCGGCGCCGCGGGTGCGCCGAAGGGCAGCACGAGGGAGCGGTGGCCCGGCGCCGGAATGCCGGTCACCGTGCGGTCGGACCAGACGGCCGCCGCCCCCGAGCGGGCCGTCTGGACCACGGCGAACCGCACGGGGCCCGCACCCTCGGGCATCCGGCCGACCACGAGGACGAGGTCCACCGGCTCCGCCCCCACCGGCCCGCCGCGCCACTCGACGGTCCCGGTCTCCTGCCCACCGGGTCCCGCCGTGGTGGCCACCTGCCAACCATCGGGGGCCTGGGCCCGCACCCCGGCGAGCGGGCGTGCCGTGGGCAGTTCCACCCGCACCCCGACGACCGGGTCCGCCGGATCGTCGTTGCTCACCCGGAAGACGAGCGAGACGTCCTGCGCACCCGCCTCCGTGTGGTCCGGGAGCAGCCGGACGTCCGCCGCGGCCGGGCCCGCGACCAGGACCGTGAGCAACGGCAGGACCAGGGCCAGCAGGCCGCACCACAGGACCCGTCGCATGCCGCCTCCCGCCCGTCCCGTCCGCGGTCCCAGTCTGGCGCGCGCCCGGACGCGCCGGAAGCACCGGCGGGCCCGATGATCTGTTCGATTCCCGACGGCGCTGGGTACGATCGCGCCCGTCCGTCCGGCTCCTGAGGAGGTTCGGTGCGCTACGGCCTCGGGGTGGACCTGGGCACGTCGACGGTGGCCGCTGCGGTGGCCCGGGCCGACGGTGTCGAGACGGTCATGCTCGGCGACCGGTCCGTCGTCGCGCCCGTGGTCGTGCACGCGGGCGAGGACGGCGTCCTGGTCACGGGGGATGCCGCCGAGCGCCGGGCGGGGGTGGCCCCGGACCGGACGGTGCGGCAGCTGCGGCGCCGGCTGGGCGAGCCGACCCCGATCACGCTGGGCGGCACGCCGTACCGGGTGACGGAGCTGCTGGCGGCGGTCCTGCGGGACGTCGTCGCGAAGGTCGCGACGCTGCAGGGCGGCCCGCCGGACCACGTCGTCCTGTCCCGGCCCGCCCACTGGGGACCGACGCGGGTCGCGCTGCTCACCGAGGTCGCCCGGCTCGCGGGCCTGCCGGGGGCGACGACGGTGTCCGATCCCGAGGCCGCCGCGCTCCGCTACGCCGAGGTCCGGGGCCTGCGGCCCGGTGAGCAGGTGGCCGTCTACGACCTCGGCGGCGGCACCTTCGACTCCGCCGTCCTCCGCCGGGTGGCCGGCGGAGTCGAGCTGGTCGGCCTGGCCGAGGGCATCGAGCGGCTCGGCGGAACCGATTTCGACGACGCGATCCTCGCCCATCTGGACTTCCGGACGGGCGGCGCGCTCAGCGGGCTGGACCAGCAGGACCCCCGGTCGACGGCGGCACTCGCCCGGCTCCGGGAGGAGTGCGTGCTGGCGAAGGAGTCCCTGTCCGTCGACGCCGAGGCGGAGGTCCCCGTGTACCTGCCGGGCCGGCACGAGGACGTGCTCCTGACCCGCGCCGAGCTCGAGGCCATGATGCGGGCTCCGGTGGAGTCCACGATCGGGGTGATGCAGCGGGCCCTGCGCTCCGCCCGGGTCTCCCCCGCGGACCTGCGGGCGGTCGTGCTGGTGGGCGGCTCGACGCGGATCCCGCTGGTGGCCGCCATGGTGCGCGAGGGGCTCGGCGGCGCGGTGGCGGTGGAGCCCCAGGCGGAGCAGTCCGTGGCCCTCGGTGCCGCGACGGTGGCGTGGGGGTCGACGGGCGGGGCCGCGGCTCCCGCGGGCGCCCGGACCGGCGCGCCTCCCGCGTGGGATGCGCCGGGGCAGGGAGCTCAGAACCGGGAAGCCCAGGGCCGGGGCGTTCGGGGAGGACCGGGCGCACCTCCGCCCCAGGGCGCACCGTCGACCCAGGCGCCCCCTCCAGCATCGGGACCCTGGCCGCCGGGTGGCGGACAGCCGCCCGGCCGGGCGCAGCAGGGCTACGGACCCCCGCAGGCCTGGCCGGACCCGGGACGGACCAGCCCGTACGGCCCGCCGCCCGGGCAGCAGGGTCCGGCACCCCGGGGATGGCAGGGTCCGCCGCCGCAGGGCCCGCCGTCGTGGCCCGCGCAGAACGGGACGGCACCCGACGAGGCCGCCGCGCCGCGCGGGGACCGCCGCGGTCCGGAGCCGCGGCCCGCGGCGGCGCCGACGCCGGAGCCGGAGCCGGAGCCCGGCGCCACGCACGACGAGAGCGACTGGCAGACCACCTCGATCGGTCGCACCCTGGCCGTCGCGGTGGCGCTGCTCGCCGTTGCCGTGGCCGTCGGGGTCATCGTGTTCGTGCTGCTCAACCGGGTCTCCTGATGGACGTCCCGGGCGCGTCCGCGGTCGCGGCGGCGGTGGCGGACGGCTCGCCCGTCCTGGTGCTCTCCGCGCATCTCGACGACGCCGTCCTCTCCTGCGGCGGCCTCCTCGCGGCCGTGGCGCAGCGCTGCCCCCTGACGGTCGCGACGCTCTTCACCGCCGCCGCCCCGCCGCCGCACACCCACGCCGCCACGTCGTTCCTGCGACAGTGCTCGGCACCGGACGCCGCGACCCTCTTCGCGGACCGCCGCGCCGAGGACCGCGAGGTGCTCGACGAGCTCGGGGCCCGGCTGGTGCACCTCGGCGTCACCGACGCCCTCTTCCGCCCCCGCAGTGCCTCCCTCGGCCCGCTCGGCCGGGCCCTGCCGGAGCTGGTGCACCGCTACCCCACCTACCGCTACGACATCGCCAGGGGCCGGGTCTCCCGGGGCGACCGGACCCTCACCGCGGACCTCGTCCGGCGGGTGGCCGGGCTCGTCGAGGAGTCCGGCGCCCGCCTCGTCCTCGCGCCGGTCGGCATCGGTAGGCACGTCGACCACCTGATCACCCGCAGCGTCGGCGCCGGTCAGCGCGTCGACGTCGTCCACTACTCGGACTTCCCCTACGACCTGACGGGCACGGCGGATCCCGCGTTCCTCGACGCCCACCGCCTCGAGCCGTGGAGCTGGGCGGACGTCCGCGCCAAGGAGCCGCTGATCCGCGGCTACCGCACCCAGGTCGACGCGCTCTTCCCGGACGGCGTCATCCCGCTGGGCCCGGAGACGTACTACGAGGCCCGCACGCCGTAGCCCGTCCGCCGCAGCCCCGCACGCCGCAGCCCCGCACGCCGCCCCGGGAGCCGGGGCTCCGGGACTACCCCGCGATCCGCGCCGCGTACTCCGCGAACGGAACCGTCCCGTCCCACAGCTGCTCCGCGTGCGCCCAGTAGAAGGACCGGAAGCCGCAGGCCCGCGCCTGGGCCAGCGCGCGCGCCATCATGCCGCTGTCCGAGGTGTCCACGTAGCTGCGGTCGAGCGCGTCGGACTGGTGCCAGCCCGGGTTCTCCCCGGCCACCGGGTACCCGTACTCCTGCGCGAGCCGCGCCTGCCACCGTGCCGCGGACCAGTTCCGCACCTCCGACGAGTCCAGGGCGACGGCCCGGTCCTCCGGACGGCAGAGGTCGTCGTCCCCGGAGCCGTCGGCCACGGAGCTGACGTAGACCGTGACGTCCGGTCGCCGGGGCAGCCGCTCGTAGAACTGCTGCCACGCCGCGCCGCCGCCGAGCAGGCCCTGTGGCAGGCCGTCGCGGATCGCCGCGCTGTACTCCCCCGGCCTGACCCCGACGCCCGGCGTCAGGATCTCGTAGCGGCCCGAGAAGCCGAGCCCGGACAGCATGCCGATCTGCCAGACGACCACGTCGTCCAGGGCGCCGACGTACCAGTCCGCCCACTCCCGGACCTGCGTCTCGTCCGCTCCCCCGGCCCCCGGCCGCCAGCCGGGCAGCGGGTTGGGGGGCATCGAGGCCGGGAGGTCCGGGCCGCCCTGGGCGTTCTCGTCGAACGCCCAGTAGTTCCCGCCGCCGGGGTAGAGCACCTCGGGGAGGCCGCCGGAGGTCAGCCGGACGTCGTCGACCGACGAGAGGTCCAGCACCTGCGCGACCTTCGCGACGTACTGTTCCGCGGCGGCCCGGGTGCGCTGGGAGAACACCAGGTTGACCTCGTCGGACACGTCGCCGTTCTCGTCGACGAACCGGGCTCCGGGCAGCTGGGCGACCCACGGCGCGGACTGGTGGAGGCCGAGGCCGAGGGTGATCGAGCGGCCGGTGGCGCGCAGGGCGTCGACGTCCGCCCGCACGGAGCCCAGGTAGTCCTCGTCGAAGCGGCCCTCCGCGGGTTCCGCCCGGGCCCAGGACAGCTCGACCATCGCCGCCGTGACACCCGCCTGCTCCTCCTGGGCCGACCGCTCCGCCGACGAGACGAGCGTGCCGTAGACCATCGACCGGGCGGCCGGGACGGCGGTCGTCTGCGGCGCGGAGCACGCCGCGGACACGAGCACCGGCACGAGCAGCGCGGCGAGCGCGAGAAGCCGTCTCACCCGAGCCCCCCTGCCACCGTTCGGTCCACTGTGTACCGCCGTGGGTGCGGCCGTTCGGGCGGCGTCCGCCCGAACGCTCCTGACAGCGGGTCCCGCCCGGCGATAGCCTGCCGCAGATCGACGGGCCCGGTCCGTCGCCACGCCGGAACCGGAGGTCCCCCACGGTGGTGCTGCGACCCCTCGACGACGACCTGGCCGCCCGCTGGGACCGGCTCGCCCTGGACTCCGGCGCCCCGGCGTTCGTCCGCCCGGGCTGGCTCGGCCAGTGGGCGAAGGCCTTCGGGAAGAGCGCGGCGATGCGCGCGCTGACCGTCGAGCGCGGGGGCGAGCTGGTCGCCGTCCTGCCCCTGCTCAGCGGTCGCGGCGGGCTCACCCTGAGCTCCCCCACCAACTCCGAGACGGCGGTGTTCGCGCCCGTCGCGGCCGATGCCGACGCCGCCGCGGCCCTCGGCGAGGAGCTCCTCGGGCTGCGCACCGTGTCGATCGACCTGAACGCCCTGGCCGCGGACGACCCGAACGTCGAGGCGCTGCGCGCGGCCGCCGGCACGGCCCGGGCCTCCGTCCTGAGCCGCACGCTGCGCCACTCCCCGTACATCGACGTCAGCGGGGATCCGGCGGCCTTCGACAAGCGGTTGTCCAAGAACCGCCGGCACGGGCTCAAGCGGCTGACCAACCGGCTGCGCGACGCGGGCGAGCTCACCTTCGACGTCCACGACGGCCGCGCCCCCGGTGGCGGCCTCGCCACGGACCTCGGCACCCTGCTCCGGGAGGGCTACAAGCTCGAGGCACGCGAGTGGAAGCTCGCGGCGGGCTCGGCGATCCTGTCGAGCCCGGCCGTCACGGCCTTCTACACCGCGGGCGCGCGGTGGGCGGCGGAGCAGGGCATCCTGCGGCTGGTCTACCTCCGCCTCGACGGGCGGCCGATCGCGTTCGGCTACTGCCTGCAGCAGGGCCGGACACTGTCGTTCCTGAAGCTCGGCATGGACGACGAGTTCCAGAAGCAGGGCCCCGGCATGGTGATCACCCGGCATCTGATCGACTACGCCTTCGCCGAGCCGGGGGTGGCCGAGCTGGACCTGCTCGGCGAGAACGACGCGTACAAGGCGGACCTGGCCAGCGGCACCCGCGAGCAGGTCCGGATGCAGGTCTTCCCGAACCGCCGGATCGGGCCCGCCCAGCGCGCCGCCGTCGTCTCCGTCGCCGGGCTGCGGGCCTCGCTGGTGGAGCGGCTGCCGGACCCCGCGAGGGACCGGCTCTCCGCCCTGCGGAACCGCCTGCGCCGCTGAGCCCCGCCACCCCGTCCGGCCCCGTCACCCCGTCGGGCCCCGCAACCGCGCCCGGGCCCGCTCCCGACCAACCCGGCGACGAGCTCGGAGTACCTGTCCCCCACCGTGTCCCAGCCGAAGTCCGCGCTCCGCTCCCGGGCCCGCGCACCCATCCTCGCCCGCAGCGTCGCGTCCGAGGCGAGCCGCGCGATCGCGTCCCGCAGCGCGTCGACGTCGAAGGAGGGGACGGCGATCCCGCAGTCCCCGCCGATCCAGGAGAGCCGCTCGAGGTCGAAGTGCACGACGGGGCGACCGTGCGCCATCGCCTCCAGGGCGGTGAGGCAGAAGGTCTCGTACCGCGACGGGACGACCATGAACGCGCAGTCCCGCAGCAACGCCTCCTTCGCCTCGCCGTCCACCCGCCCGACCAGCCGGATCCGCTCCCGGTCCGCGGCGGGGACGAGCTCGCGCAGCCGCGCCTCCTCCTGCGCCGTCCCGGACCCCGCGACGACGAGCTGCACCTGCGGCAGCTGCCCGACCGCCGCGAGCAGGAGGTCCAGACCCTTCTGCCGCACGTCGACCCGGCCCAGGAACAGCACGGACGACCCCGGCCGCCCCACCTCGTCCGGCCGGTCGACCCCGTTGGGGATCACCGTGACCGACGCGCGCGGGCTCGCCTCCCGGACGAGCCCGCCGTCGATCTCGTTGAGCACCACGAAGTGCCGGTAGAGCGCCAGCCCCCGGCGTTCGACGGCGACGAAGGGCAGCCCGTAGCGCCGCTGCATGTCCGCCCCGCACAGCATCTGCACCAGCCCCACGACCGGGTAGCGGGCGACCAGCGGGACGAGGCTGGCCGAGACCGGCGGGGTGAGGCTCTCGATCCACACCGCCGGCCGCCGCACCAGCGCGACCAGCGGCAGCAGGACCTGGAAGAGCAGCTGCCCGGCCCGCGGCCCGGCCCACCCGACGGGCAGGAACACGTAGCGGACGCCGTCCGCGACCGCGGACCGGCCGCTCCCGCGGTACGAGCCGCAGTAGACGGTCACCGCGTACCCGCGCGCCAGCCGCGCCGCGACCCGGGCGACGACCACCGCGCCGCCGCCCCCGTAGTGCGGGTTCCCCCCGTGGTCGTAGACGGACAGGACGACCTCGGGGCGGCTCATGCGGACGCCTCCGACGGCGTCTTCCCGTCCACCGCGGGTGCGGCCGTGGCGGCCCGCCTGCCCCGCCAGGCGCTCCGCCGCGCGGACACCGCCCCGTACGCCGCCCGCAGCCGCTCCTCGGTGCTGCTGAGCGGCACCCGCTCGAAACGCAGGGCCTCGTACTCGAGTGGCGTCGCCCCGAAGTAGCCCTTGAAGTGTTCGGCGCCCGAGCCCGTGTCCGACTCGCCCATGTGGAACCAGCGCGCGCCCGCCGTGCACGCGTCCTCGATGGCCAGCGAGTGCAGGAGGTAGGTGGCCAGCGTGGGGCGCGCCAGTTCCTGGTCCATCGCGCACAGCCACCCGACGCCGTGGTTCCCGTGCTGCAGGACGACGTTGACCGCGATCGGCTGGCCGTCACGGCACACCGACCAGACCACGCACCGCTCCCCCAGCGCCGCCGCGGCCGCGGCCATCTGGCCCGGCCGGTCGCGGCGCGCGGCGAGCCGGCGGGCCAGCCACAGCGGCTGCCCGCGCTGCACGGCCCACCGGTCCACCGACATGGCGTAGAGCTCGGCGAAGATCCGCACGCCGCGGCCGTCCGGGGCGCCGGCGGAGATCCCGTCCTCGCGGCGGATGTCCAGCTCGAACTTCTCGGCCTTGCGCACCGAGTTGCGGGCCTGGCGCTTGTAGCGCTTCCACACGGCGTCGAAGCCGCCGTCGAGGTCCACGATCTGGGAGGTGTAGGACACCCGGCGGGTGTGGGCGGGCGCGGCGGCGGACCAGGCGGCCCCGTGGCGGGGCATCGGAACCACCGCCCGGAGGACCGCCGGACGCTCCTGCAGGTCCTGCAGGACGACCCGGCAGTCCTCCTCGGAGAGCTCGCCCCCCTCGACCAGCAGTCCGCCGTAGCCCCAGCCGTAGGGCCAGGACTCCTCGGACACCGCGATCCCGGCCACGCTGCGCGCGGCGAGCGGCAGGACCATCCGGCGGCCGTCGGGCAGCTCGTAGAGGCGGCTCGCGTCGGTGTAGCCGCGCAGCGCGAGGCAGTCCATCCACTCCGGGGCCTGGGTCGCGACGGCCTCCGGGTCGTTGCGGTGCACGGCGCGCCAGACGTCGCGGGGGGCGGGGCTGGTCAGGGTCACGTCCTCACCTCTTCAGGGCGGAGTAGGGGTTCGCAGCCCCCGCGAGCGCCGCGGCGGCGTCCTTCAGGGCCTGCTTCTGGGCGGCGCTGAGCGCCTCGGTCTCGGCCGGGGTGAACCCGGCCAGCACGGTGTCCAGGGGCCGGCCCTCGACGAGCTGGGCCATCGCCGAGGCGACGAGGACGGGCCCGTCGCCGGTGCCGTCGTGCAGGAGGACGGTGCCGGGTGCCGGCACGGACCGCAGGAGGTCCCGCAGGGCCAGGACCTGCTCCGCGGTGGGCGCGGCGCCGGCGGGCAGGTCGAGGCGCAGCGGCCGCAGCCCGAGCGCGGGAACGACGGCCTGCTCCTCCACGCTCGGCACCCCGACGCTCACGACCGCCTTGACGGCGAAGGTGTCCCGGAGCAGGACGAGCTCGGTCTCGGTCGGGGTGGCGGAGCGGAACACGCCGGGCAGGACCAGCGCCGCCGCCGGCAGCGGCGGCACCACCTGCTGCTGATCCGGGTGCAGGATGCCGGTCTCCCGGACGACGAGGGCGGCGCCGAGCAGCAGCACGAGGATCGCGGCGCGGATCGCGATCCGCCGGCCGGCGAGCCGGGTGACCCGGCCCAGCGCGGACGTCGTGGGCAGGAGCGCGCTCATGACGACCTCACCTTCTCCCTCGGACGGTCCGGTTGCCGGCGCCGCGGCGGGGGCCGGCGGTGGTTGCGGAGCAGCCGTACCACCTCGAGCAGCAGCACCGGGAGGCCGATGTAGAGGGCCAGCCCGGCGAGCAGGGCGGTCACGAACGGCTGGACGGTCGTCGGCTGGCCCGGACCGAGGTCCGAGGCGAGCGGCGGCGCCGCGATCGTGGTGCTCGCCTGGGTGTCCGGCTTGATCGTGCCCGCGTCGAGCAGCAGCTGCGACAGCGGCGCGAGCCGGGCCCGCTGTGCGCCCTGCGCGTGCTCCAGGACTCCCCCGGCGAACGCCTGCCGCACCGTCCCGTCCGGCATCTCCGTCACGGGGCCGACCGGGTCCCCGAGGCGCTCCCGCGCGGCTGCCAGCGGGCCGCCCTGCAGGTACGCCGCGGTGATGGCCGGGTCCGTGAGCTGGGCCTGGACCTCACGGTCGGCCTGCCGCGGCGCGCCGAGCCGCATCGTCACCGGCGGCAGGCCCGCGTCGGTGTAGGCCTTGGCCTCGGTCTCGGAGAAGGTCTGGACCACCGGGAGCGCGGACGCCCGGCCGCCGTCGTCGATCGTCAGGATCGCGCCGGTGAACGCCTGGTAGCGGGTCCCCGCCGCGGTCCAGCTCGACGTCAGCGGCGCGCCGAGGACCGCCTTGCCGCCCGCCGCCGCCCAGGCCGTGGCGAAGTCCCCGCCCGGCCCGTCCACGACCAGGAACCCGCCGCAGCGGTAGGAGTCGGTGAGGACGAACACGCCGTTGGGGAGGGCCTCGACGTCCGCGAGCGGGTCGAAGGGGTCCATCGGGACCTGCCAGAGCTGCAGGCCGCGGTAGGTGGCGCTGGGGACCTCCTCGAGCAGCGTCCCGCGGGCCCGGACCCAGGAGGTGAGCTCCGTCGTCGCGTTGCCGTAGCCCGAGGCGACGTCCTTGTCGCTGAGCACGAACAGGTGCACGCCGTGGCTCAGCGCGCCCTCGCCGGTGGCGAAGGACGCGACCGTGCGCCCCGGCAGCAGGTAGCCGTACTTGTCCGGGTCCCCGGTCGCAGTGAGCGTCGCGCAGGCCGGCATGTCCTTCCGGACGGTGGCGGCGACGGTGAAGACCCCGGAGTTGTCTCCTGCGTAGAGGCGGACCCAGCCGACGAGCCCGAACCCGAGGACCGCCACCGCGAGCCCGACGACCGGGACGGCCGCAACCACCCCGCCCGTGCGTCCGCTCCGCCCCAACCGGGCCAGCAGCGCGTCCCCCATCAGCACGGTGCCGACGATCGAGGCCGGCAGGATGTAGACGAAGAACTGCTCGTTGAGGGTGCCCAGCAGGACCATGTACGCCGCGAACGCGTAGCTCGTGACCAGCCAGGACAGCAACCAGCGGGATGCGCCGGCGACGGCCTTGGTCATCAGCCAGAGCAGCGAGATCCCGCCGAGGGCCAGGAACACGAACGACGTGGCGTACTGGGCCAGCTGCTCCAGGATCCCGTCGACCAGGGACACGCCGGGCCGGTTGAACCCGGTGATCTGGATGAGGCCGAGCAGGCGCTGGAAGGTGGCGAACTTGACGTCGACGAAGTCCGTGCTCAGCCCGAGGGCCACCGCCCAGAGCGGGAACAGCAGCCAGAGGCCCAGGCCCCAGACGAACGCGCCCGCGGTGACCAGGATGCGGCGGCGCTCGCGGCCGAGCAGGGCGTGCACGACGGGCGTGAACAGCGCGAAGACGGTGACTTCCTTGGTGAGCAGCGTCAGCCCGGTCGCGAGCCCGACCACCGGCACGTAGACCAGCGCGCGCGAGTCCTTCAGCCGGATGGCCAGGCAGAGCGTGAGCAGCGCCGCGACCAGCGCGAACGGCTCGATCAGCGCCAGCCGGCCGTAGCGGAGCATGATCGGGTCCGTGGCGGCGAGCACCATGACCAGCGCCACCAGGACCAGCCCGCGCCGCCGCCCCGCCGCGGGCATCAGGTAGGCCGAGAGCAGGCCGAGCAGCAGGATCGCGAAGATGATCGCGCCCGCCGTCAGCACCCGGGCGGCGACGATCGCGTCCTCCAGCGGTGCCGAGCCCAGCCCGAGCAGGCGGAGCCAGAACGCCTGGCTGAGGAAGGAGATCGGCGGGTGGACGAACATCGGGCTGTTCGTCCAGGTCAGGTGCCAGCCCTGGGCGACCTCCTGCGCGGCCCGGGTGTAGACCACCTCGTCGTACTGGGTGTCCGGGCTGCGGGCGATGTTCCAGAGCATCGCGACGCCGGCCAGCACGGCGCCGCCGAGGATGATCAGCAGCTCCGTCCCGGCGATCCGGCCCTGCTGCTGTCCGGACGGCGTGGGGGCCTGCTCAGCCACGCCGGGTCACCTTGGCGAGCGCCCGGCGCACGACGGCGACGTCGCGCTGCGGGATCAGCGAGGTACGGACGGCCAGCACCGCGTAGACGGCCAGGCCGACCAGGACCAGCAGGAGATCGAGCGGGCGGGGCGCGACCGCGGCGCCACCGAGGATCGCGGCGAGGATCCCGACCGCCACCAGCCAGCGCACCAGCGTCGCTCCGCGGACCCGCGACGGGCGGACCCGGGCGAGGTAGAAGACGCCGAGCAGCAGCGTCGCGGCCCAGGTGCCGACCGCGAACGACCAGCCCGCACCCGTCGCCCCGAACAGCGGGACCAGCACGAACAGCGCGACGAGCTGCAGGCCGACCGCGATCGGCACCCGCGCGGCGACGGCGTTGGCGAACCCGCGGGCGAACAGCGCCTTGAGCAGCATGTCCGCGACGATCAGCCCGGCCGTGCCCACGGTGATCACCCGGGCGAGGCCGGCCGCGGAGTCGTAGCCGCCCGGCAGCACGGCGTCGAGCACCGAACCCGGCGTCACGAGCAGGACCAGCTGCAGCGGGACGAGCACGAGCGGCACCCAGCGCAGCGCGACCATCAGGGCCCGGTGGGCGTCCGCGGTCGTCGGGGCGCCGGCGATGAACGGGAAGACGGCGTCGGAGAGGGCGGAGCCGACGAAGAACGGTGCCCGGGCCAGGATCGCGGCGGCCTGGTAGACGCCGACGACGGCGACCGTCACCCCGGCGCCGTGGCCGATCGAGCCCAGCAGCAGGACGTCCAGGGTGCCCATCAGCCCGAAGCAGGTGGTGCCGACGGCCATCGGGACGGCGGCGGCGAACGCGCGCACCCCGGCGATCGGGCCGCGGCCGGGCCAGCGGTCCCGCAGCGACCACCAGGCCCACCCCGCGGCGACGGCGGCGCTGACGAACAGCGCGACGGCCACGCCGAGGACGCCGATCCCGACCAGGCCGACCAGGCCGAGGGCCAGCACGACCTTGACGCCGATCTCCAGGACCCGTGACGAGCCGATCGCGTCGAACCGGCGGGAGCCCTGCAGCGCGCCGAGCAGGACCGAGCCCAGCGCCAGCAGGACGATCGCGCCGGCCGCCAGCAGTGTCGACACCACGCCGACGCCCGGGAGGATCGCGCCGGTGCCGAGCTGGACGACCGCGAACACCCCGGCGAGCAGCAGGCCGAGCCCGACGTTGCCGACGAGCGCGGCACGGAACGTGGAGTCCGCCCGGGCCTTGAGCGCGGCGGCGTTCTCCGGGTCGGTGTCGCCCGCCTCGGGCACGGCGCCCGCGGCCTTGGCGACCGCCCGGGCCAGTGCCCACGGGAAGCCCGCGGCCAGCACCGAGGTGGCGAGGAGCAGGAGGTTGATCAGCATGCCGACCGAGCCGAACTCGCCCGGGGGGAGCATCCAGGCCAGGGCGACGCCCATGCCGTAGTTCAGGGCGGCGGTGATCACGATCCCCGCGAGGAGGACGACGCTCCCACCCGCCGCGCCGCGCTCGGTCCGCATGCTCATCGCGGATACACCGCCGCCGGGCTCACCATCGCGAACGCCTCCGCCTGGGTCACTCCGGGAAGAGCCCGGTCACCGCTGCGGTCGTACGTCCGGGCGGATTCGTTATCGCCGTGCTGCCGGCGTGTCGCCCGGCGCGGCAGACGGTCGCCGCGGGTGCGCAGGACCAGCAGGTGGTGCAGGAACCGCAGGCCCTCGCGGATCGTCGACTTCGACTCCCCCGCGTGCCGGACGCCGAACTCGTAGGGCAGCTCGGCGATCCGGGTCAGCCGCGAGCGGACGACCAGCTCGAGCAGGATCTTGTAGCCGATCGGGTCCACCGCGTCGAGGTCCAGGGCGGCGGTGCGGACGGCGAAGAAGCCGCTCAGCGGGTCGCTCATCCGGCCGACCGGGCCGCCGAGCACCTTCGCCGCGAGCACCTTCGAGCCGCGGGACACCGCGTGCCGGTAGGAGGAGCCGAGGCCGCTCCCGTCGCCGCCGTCGGCGTACCGGGTGGCGACGACGACGTCGGAGCCGGTCCGGACACCCGTCGCGAACAGCTCGGGGACCAGCGCCGGCGGGTGCTGCAGGTCCGCGTCCATCACCACGGCCCAGGGGGCGGCCGCGGCGCGCAGGCCCTCGACGACCGCGCCGCCCAGGCCGCCCGCCGGGACGTCGCGGTGGATCAGGGTGATCGGGAGCGGGAAGCGGGTGGCGGCGTCGAGGACCGCGGCGGGCGTGCCGTCCGTGCTGTCGTCGACGAAGATCACCTCGGCGGACAGCCCGGCCGGGAGGCCCGCGACGAGGCGGCGGAGCAGCTCGTCGACGTTGCCCTCCTCGTTGAAGCTCGGGATGACCACCGAGACCTGCGGGCCGTGGGCCCGGGAGGACCCGGACTCGGCGCTGTGCGGTGCGGAGATCTCGGTGTCCGCGGAGGTGATGGTCATGTCCGTGTCCCTTCCGGGCGTCGGTGGCGTCACGGAAGACCTTGCCGCGACCGGCGCCCGCGGACGATGGAGTGCGCCCCCGGACCGCGGGAGCGCGCACTAGACCTCGACGGGGGTTCTCCCCCGCCACCCGTCCGCGTCGATTCCCCGATCCGCGTCGGGTCTCCGTCCGCGTCCGGGCGCCACGACGTGGGAAGCTCGGCGCATCGACGACGCGCACCGCTGTTCGCCGCCGGTTCCCGAGGGGCCCGGCGACGAGTTCACGTGCACCTGCGGCATCCGGTACGTGGCGGTGCGGCGGCGCTGGTGGAGCGGGCGGCTGCAGTGGAGCCGGGTGCTGTTCACGCTGCCCAGGGACGCCGAGGCCCGGCGCCGCGCCCGCTCCCCGCGCCGGGACGTCCCCTGACGCGGGCCCACCCGCGCCGATCCGGGGGCCTGCCCCCTCGCCCTCCCCGGGGAGATCCGGGAACCTGGTCCCGATCTCGCACGGCCCGCCCCGCGGAAGGACCGACCAGGATGGTGCTCACCCCACGGCCCCGGAGGAAGGGCTCGGGCGCGACGTACCTGCTGGCCTTCTCCGTGCTCGCGCTCGTCTTCGCGGGGGCGGCGTTCTGGGCCGGGCTGAGCCCGAGCTCCCCGAGCGTCGACGTCCGGCTGGAGGGCACCGCGGACCCCGGACCGGCCCCCTACACGGCCCCGGTCGGGCAGGACCGGGCGGGCGTCCTCCCCCCGGCCGAGGTCACCGGGCGGCTCCCGGGGGACACCGAGGGTCTCTACGCCAGGGCCGGGACCGCCCCGAGCTGCGACGTCGCGGCCCTGACCGCGGCGCTGGCGGCCGATCCGGCGAAGGCCCGCGCCTGGGCCGACGCCCACGGCGCGGACACCCCCGCGGGCCTGACACCGGTGCTGCTCCGCCACGACACCGCCGTCACCGAGCACGGGTTCGGCACACCTGCGCACCAGGCCGTGCTGCAGGCCGGCAGCGCGGTGCTCGTCGACGCGCTCGGCGTGCCCCGTGTCCGGTGCACCAGCGGGAACCCGCTCGACGCCGCCCGGGTCGTCGTCGGGACCGAGGTGACCGGGGAGCCCTGGCAGTTCTTCCAGCCCTCCCTCGTCACCTACGTGGACCCGGCCGGATCGCCGCTCACGGCCCTCACGGTCCTGGACCTCGACGGCGGCGAGCTGGTGCAGCAGCCCGTGGGATGACCGGAGGGGCGGTGGGGCGGCCGGTGTCGGGTCACGGTCGCCCCACCGCGGTCCGGGGAGCGGACGCGAGGGGGATCAGACGGTGCCGAGCACCGGTTCGAAGGCCAGCTCCGCGGCCCCGACGAGCTTGGCGTCGCGGCCCAGCGGGGACATCACGATCCGCGTGCCCCCCACCGCGCGGCTGACCAGGCTGCGCCTCTGGACGTCGTCACGGACCTTCTCGACGAGCGCCGGCGGCAGCGCGGCGAACAGGTCCCCCAGCACCACCAGCTCCGGCGCCAGCATGTTCACGATCGTCACCAGGCCCGAGGCGAGCCATCCGGAGAACTCGCCGAGCAGCAGGTCCGCCCGGCCGGGCGTCGCGGCGAGGCTGCGCAGCTCCGCGACGAGCACCCCGCGCGCGGTGTCCTCGGGCAGGCCCAGCGCGCGGCACAGCGCGGGCTCCCCCACCTCGGTCTCCCAGCAGCCCTGGGCGCCGCAGAAGCAGTCCCGCCCACCGGGCCGCACGAGCATGTGGCCCAGCTCGCCGACGTAGCCACCGGTCCCCCGCAGCGGCCGGCCGCCGACGATGGCACCACCGCCGACGCCGTAGTCCGCGGAGAGGTAGACCAGGTCCTGGGCCTCGCGGGCCGTGCCCCGCACGTGCTCGGCCAGCGCGCCGAGCTCCGCGTCGTTCCCGACCTGGGCGGGCCGCCCGAGCACCGCGGTGAGCCGCTGCCCGAGCGCCACCTCGCGCCAGCCGAGGTTCGGGGCCTCGTGGACCCAGCCGTCCGCGCGCCGGACCACACCCGGCACCGAGATGCCGGCGCCCTGCTCGCGGACCCCCAGCTCGTCGCGCAGCAGCTGGGCGGACTCCGCGACGTGGGTGATCACCTCGCCCGGCAGCCGGGTCGTGCGGTGCAGGTTCCAGCTGTGCCGGCCGAGGATCTGCCCGCCGATGCCGACCATGGCCAGCGAGACCTGGTCGACCCGGATGTCGACGGCCAGCACCACCGCGGCCTGCGGCTCCGGCAGCACCAGCAGGGAGGGCCGCCCGGCGCCGCTGCGCTGCGTCGGGACGGCCTCCGTCACCACCCCGGACTCGGCCAGCCCGTCGACGACCGCCTTGATCGTGCTGCGATTGAGCCCCAGCTCCGTGGCCAGGGTCGCCCGCGTGCACGGCCCGTCGACGTGCAACCGGCGGATCAGCGCCGTCCGGTTGTGCCGGCGGGCGTCGTCCGGTCGTGTCCCGGACGTGTGGGTCCCGGAGGTGGGTGCGCTCACCTGCCGGCGGCCGCCGACTTGCGCCGCGACAGCACATCGACCGACGCCGCGAGCAGCAGCACCAGCCCGGTGATGATGAAGACGACGGCGGCGGGCTGCTTGAGCAGGCCCAGCCCGTTCTGCACGGTCGCGAGGACCGCACCACCGATGACGGCGTTGCTCACCCGGCCGCGCCCGCCGAACAGCGACGTCCCGCCGATCACGGCCGCGCCGACCGCGAACAGCAGCGTGTTGCCGCCACCGGCCGCGGGCGAGACGGACCCGACCTTCGAGGAGTAGACGATCGCGCCGATCGCCGCGAACGCCGCGCTGATCACGAACACCGCGGCCCGGATCCGGACGACGTCGATACCGGCGCGGCGCGCCGCCTCCCGGTTGCCGCCGACCGCGTAGACGTGCCGGCCGAACCGCGTCCGGTCGAGCACGTAGGTGCCCAGGACGAGGAGGACGAGGACGATCGGCACGACATAAGGGATACCCGAGATGACGATCGTGCCCGGCGACCGGTCCCTCGTCAGCAGGAACGTGGCGATCGCCGCCAGCACCACGACGGTCCCGACCTTGATCAGGACCAGCCCCGTGGGCTGGGCCACGAGGCCCTTGTTCAGCCGCGAGCGCTGCCGGTTGAGCAGGACGGCCGCGTAGCCGCCCGCGCCGACGACGAAGAGGATCCACGATCCGGCGGTGGTGAGGTTGCCGTTGGCCACCGCGTTGATGACGGGGTCCCGCAGGCCGAGCGTGCCGCCGTCGCCGATGAGCTGGAGGATGACGCCCTGCCACGTGATGAACAGCGCCAGCGTCACGACGAACGACGGCATCCCGATCTTCGCGATCAGGAAGCCGGTCAGGCAGCCGATGACGACGCCGACGCAGACCGCCAGGAGCATCTCGAGCCAGGGGTTCGGCGGGAACCCGACGACCAGCAGCAGCGCGGCGAGCACGCTGACCGCGGCCCCGGCGTACACCTTGACCAGCACCGCGAGGACCGCGGCGAACAGCATCGAGGCCACCAGGGCGACGAACACCACCGTGCCCATCGCGCCGAGCATGTTCCCGCCGCTGACCAGGTGCAGCGCCATCAGCGCCGCGGCCAGGCCGGACGCGGTGCCCGCCGCGAGGTCGATCTCGCCGGTGAGCAGGACGAACACCAGGCCCATCGCGATGATCGTCGGGCCGGCGCCCTGTTGCAGCAGGTTCGCCAGGTTGAGCAGGCTCGGGAAGGTGCCGCCCGCATCCAGGACCGTGAACAGGATGAACAGGGCGAGCAGGCCGAGCAGCGCCGGCAGCGAACCGAGGTCACCGGACCGAAGTCCCGTGAAGTACCCCCGGATCGCCTCGCCCGTGGTGCGGGCGGTGGTGTCGATGCCGAAGTCCGCGGCGCGGTTGCCGGGGTTCGCCCGCTCCGCGGCGGTCGTCGGGGCGGCGGGGTCGGTCACGGAGGACGTGACCGGGCCCCCGTCCTCCTGCGGCGGCACGGACGGGTCCGTCGTCCCTGCCGGTCGGCTGTCGGCCACGGTGTCCCCGTCCTCTCGGTCCTGCTTCTCCGGCTCGTTCTTCCCCGCCCGGCTCCAGCCGGTGGGCGCGACCATCTAGATGACCGCCGTCTCGGGTCGGGCCAGCCCCAGGTCCCCGGAACGGCCGGCGGTGATCAGCTCGACCACCTGGCTGTGCGTGACGTCCTTCGTCGGGACCTCGGCGACCATCCGGCCGAGGTAGAGGGTGGCGATGCGGTCCGCCACCTCGAACACGTCACCCATGTTGTGGCTGATCAGCACCACGCCGATCCCCTGCTCGGCGAGCCGGCGGACCAGGTCGAGGACCTGGCGGGTCTGGGCGACACCGAGGGCCGCCGTCGGCTCGTCGAGCAGGACCACGCGGGAGTCCCACAGCACCGCCTTCGCGATCGCCACGGTCTGCCGCTGCCCACCGGACAGCGACGCGACGGGCGTGCGGACGGAGGTGACCGTGCGGACGGACAGCGACGCCAGGGTGCGGCGCGCCGCCTGCTCCATGTCCGCCTCGTCGAGCA
>JAOZVV010000003.1 GCA_025869365.1 Pseudonocardia sp. | reverse complement strand
CGGACGCGATGCGGAGCTGGGCGATGACCAGGTCCCGGTCGGTGACCTGCTCGGTGACGGTGTGCTCGACCTGGATGCGCGGGTTCATCTCGATGAAGACGTGGTTCCCGCGCTCGTCGACGAGGAACTCGACCGTCCCGGCGTTGACGTAGCCGATGTTGCGGGCGAACGCGACGGCGTCGGCGCAGATCCGGTCCCGCAGCTCCGGGTCCAGGTTCGGCGCCGGCGCGATCTCGATGACCTTCTGGTGGCGCCGCTGCACCGAGCAGTCCCGCTCGTAGAGGTGCACGACGTTGCCGTCGGCGTCCGCCAGGATCTGCACCTCGATGTGCCGAGGGTTGACCACGGCCTGCTCGAGGAACACGGTCCCGTCGCCGAACGCGGACTCCGCCTCCCGGGAGGCCGCCTCGATCGAGTCCCGCAGGTCCGCGGCCTCCGCGACCCGGCGCATGCCCCGGCCGCCACCGCCCGCGACGGCCTTGACGAAGATCGGGAACCCGATCTCCTCCGCGGCCGCCACCAGCTCGTCGACGTCCGCGGACGGCTCCGACGACGCCAGCACCGGTACCCCGGCCTCGCGCGCGGCCGCGATCGCGCGGGACTTGTTGCCCGTCAGGTGCAGCACGCTCGCGGGCGGCCCGACGAAGACGATCCCCGCCTCCTCACACGCCGCGGCGAGGTCCGGGTTCTCGGACATGAAGCCGTAGCCGGGGTAGATCGCGTCCGCTCCCGCCCTGCGCGCCGCGGCGATCACCTCGTCGACCGACAGGTACGCCCGGACGGGGTGTCCCTTCTCTCCGATCAGGTAGGACTCGTCGGCCTTGGCCCGGTGCAGCGAGTTCCGGTCCTCATAGGGAAACACCGCTACCGTCGAGATCCCCAGTTCGAATGCCGCCCGGAACGCCCGGATCGCGATCTCGCCCCGGTTGGCCACCAACACCTTGCTGAACAATCGAGCTCCTCACCCATGCCGGCCCGCCCGGCGACCACGGTGGTGGGCCCGGACGGAAGAACGCGGGAAGAGTCGCACGGCGTTCCGACCAGCGTCGAGTGCAGAACGTCCGTTCACCGCGGCCCCCACCGGACCCCGCGGGCTGAGGAAGGCCTGAGAGCCACGCGGCCGACCGGGTTCTTTCCGGCCCGATCGCGTGCCGGCATCACCCTCCGGGGGTACCAAGGACGTATGAGACCGCGTCCACACGGGCACCGGCAGGGCCACACCTATCCACGGTGGGAGGGGCCCGGCGAACGCACGGCCCGCCGGGTCCGGCGGGTCGCCGGGGGGAACGTGCCGAACCGGCACGGCGGACCGCACCGGCCCCGCGGCGGCTTCCCCGCGCCGTTCGTGATCATCCCGCTGTTCTTCGTCGTCTCCGGCTCGGCCGCGAACGGGCTCCTGCTGCTCGGCCTGATCCCCGTCCTGATGATGCTGGTGGTCGGGATCTCGGTCTACCGGGCCCGCGCGGCGTTCCCGTCGGTGCCTCCGCCGCAGATGCCCTACCGGGCCGCGCCGCCCCCGCCGCCGAGACCGGCGTGGGACGCCGCCCGCGCCCGGTTCGACGCGCTGCGCATCGAGTACGCGGCCTACGAGTGCGACGCCATGGAGGTGCTCCGGCTCCCCGCCCTCGCGGACGTGTCCGTGCCCAGCACGGGCCGGTTCGTCGAGGCCTTCGCCGAGGCGCAGGCCCTGGACACCGACGCCCGCCCGGGGGACGAGCACGCGCGGAAGTTCGTGGCGGCCGTGGACCGGGCCGAGCGGGCCTGGCAGGCGGCGCGCGATGCCGCCGAGCGGATCCGGCACTCCTCGCTGACCCCGGTCGAACGGGGCAGCGTCGAGCGCGTCCTCAAGCTCCTGACGACGGCGCGGGACTCGGACTCCGAGGCGGAACGGCTCACCGCCTACGCCATCGCCCGCAGCGAGCTCGCCCGGCTGGAACGCACCGGGGTCGTGCACCTGCCCCGGACCGCGGTGGCGGCGCTCGACGAGGCCGCGCGGGGTGCGCTGCCGGGGTAGGGCGTGTCCGGGGCCGCTCGCCCGGGACCAGCGCGAGGAGCTCGCCGGGGACCTCGCGCACGGGGACATCACGCACGAGGTTGTGCCTCGGGTCGAGCACGTGCAGGTACCGGGCCGGATCATCCTCCACCCGCGCGTCGCACCGCGCCGGCGGGGACTCGCCCGGCCACTGCAGGGCGCAGGCGTAGGTGCGGCGCCGCAGCCCGGCGGCGAGCCCGGCGAAGCACCAGCCGCCGTGACAGGACCCCGGGATCGGGGCGAAGATCATGGCCCCCGGGTCCGCACGGGGCGGCGAGAAGTCCGGGAGCCGCTCCTGCCCGGCGTCGGACGTGGCGGTCATGCCTTCGCGAGATACTCCGCCTGGTCCTCCCCGACCGTCTCCTCGACGAGTGCCCGCAGCCCCGGGTGGCTCTCCAGGCCGGGGTCCGCGGTGAGGATCTTCCCGGCGTACTGCCGGGCGCTCACGATCACGTTCTCGTGCCGGATCAGGGACAACAGCCGCAGGCCCGAGCGCCGTCCGGACTGCGTGGTGCCCACCACGTCCCCCTCCCGACGCAGCTCGAGGTCCAGCCGGGCCAGTTCGAAGCCGTCCGTGGTGCCCGCGACGGCGTCCAGCCGCTCCCGAGCCGTGGTGCCCGCGGGCATGTCCGTGACCAGCAGGCAGACCCCCGGGGCGGAGCCCCGGCCGACGCGGCCGCGGAGCTGGTGCAGCTGGGAGAGGCCGAACCGGTCCGCGTCCAGGATGACGATCCCGGTGGAGTTCGGGACGTCCACGCCGACCTCGATCACCGTCGTCGCGACCAGGACGTCCAGCTCGTGGCGCTCGAAGGCGCGCATCACGGCGTCCTTCTCGTCCGGCGGGAGCTTGCCGTGCAGGATGCCGATCCGCAGGCCCTGCAACGGCCCCTCGGCCAGCCCGGGCGCGACGTCCAGCACCGCGAGCGGGGGCCGGCGCTCGCCCCCGTCGGCGTCCGCGCCGATGTCCGGGTCCTCGTCGTCGATGAGGTCCGCGTCCTCGGGATCGGCCTTCTTGCCCGTGTCCCCCCCGACCCGCGGGCACACGACGTAGACCTGGTGGCCGGCGCCGACCTCCTCACGCACCCGCGCCCACACCCGCGCCAGCCAGGCCGGCTTCTCCCCCGCCGGGACGACCGTCGTCGCGATCGGGGAGCGGCCCTTCGGCAGCTCCGTGAGCGCGGAGATCTCCAGGTCCCCGTAGACCGTCATCGCGACGGTGCGCGGGATGGGCGTCGCCGTCATGACCAGCAGGTGCGGGGTCCGCTCCCCGCGCCCGCGCAGCGCGTCCCGTTGCTCCACGCCGAAGCGGTGCTGCTCGTCCACCACCACGAGCCCGAGGTCCGCGAACCCGACGGTGTCCTGGATCAGCGCGTGCGTGCCGACGACGATCCCGGCCTCACCGGACTGCGTGTCCAGCAGGGCCTGCCGCCTCTCCGCGGTGGTCATCGAGCCGGTGAGCAGGGTGATCTTCGTGGCGTGCTCGGCGGCGCCCAGCTCCCCGGCCTGCCCGATCGGGCCGAGCATCGCGCGCAGGGAACGGGCGTGCTGCGAGGCCAGGACCTCGGTGGGCGCGAGCATCGCGGCCTGCCGACCCGAGTCCACGACCTGCAGCATCGCCCGCAGCGCGACGATCGTCTTGCCCGCGCCGACGTCCCCCTGCACGAGCCGGTTCATCGGCAGCTCGTGCCCGAGGTCCTCCGCGATCTCGGCGCCGACGGACTTCTGGCCGTTGGTCAGCGGGAAGGGCAGCACGGCGTCGAAGGCGTCGAGCAGGCCGCCCCGGCGGTGCGGGCTGGCGGCGGCGGGCCGTTCCAGCGCCTTCTCCCGGCGCAGCGCGAGCGCGAGCTGAACGCCGAAGGCCTCGTCCCAGACGAGCCGGGCGCGGGCGGCGTGATAGTCCGACTCGGTCTCGGGGACGTGGATGCGGCGCAGCGCCCGGCCCAGCTCGGGCAGCTTCTCCGCGCGCCGGATGGACTCCGGGAGCGGGTCCGTGGGGTCGTCCAACACGTCCAGGGCGGCGCGGACGCAGGAGGCGATCTGCCAGGAGTGCACGCCCTTCTTGGCGGGGTAGACGGAGACGAAGGGCCGGACGTCCTCACCGTCGTCGAGGGGCTCGAACTCCGGGTGGGTGAGCTGCAGGACGTTCTCCTTGCCCTTGCGGTAGGTGCCCACCTTGCCCGAGAAGATCATCGTCTTGCCGACCTGGATCTGCTGCTGCAGCCGGTGGGCGTTGAAGAAGGTGGCGTCCAGGGTGCGGCCCTTGCCGTCCACCAGCGTGACGTTCATCAGGGACCCGCGGCGCGCGCGCATCTGCCGTGTGACGACCTTGTCGATCCGCGCGACGAGCGTGGCCTGCTCGTCGATCTCGAGTCCGGCGATGTCCGTCAGCGAGCCCCGCGCGACGTAGCGCCGCGGGTAGTGCCGCACCAGGTCCCCGACCGTGTGCAGGTCCAACTTCTCCATCAGCTTGGCCGACTTGCCGCCGATGGCCCGTTCCAGCGGCGAGTCCAGATCGATCTCGCCGGCCTCCTCGCGCCCGCTCACTCCACCCCCAGCACCAGTGGGAAGTCCGTCTGCCCACCCCGGAACACCGCCACGTCGACCTCCGGGTGGGTGCGGCGCAGGTCCTCCGCCAGCCGCGTACCCAGCTCCTCGTCCGCCTCCGCGCCCAGCAGCGCCGTCACCAGCTCGCCACCCGGGGTCAACATGCGGTGAGCCAACCACAGGGCACCGACAGTCAGGTCCGGGGCGATCAGCACGACCTCCCCCTCGGACAGCCCGAGCACCTCACCGGGCGCGCACGGGCCCACGAACGTCAGCGCCTCGGACTCCGCGACGACCAGGCCTCCCGTCCGGGTCCCGGCCGCCGCCTCCGCCATGGCGACGACGTCGTCCCCGGCCCGGCGGTCCGGATCGTGCACCGCGAGGGCGGCGAGACCCTGCGGGACCGACGTCATCGGCACCACGACGACCTCCTGCCCGCTCTCGCGCGCCGTGGCGGCCGCCCGCTCCGCGACGGCCGTCAGCTCGCCGTCGCAGGCCAGCACGGCCACGTGCCGGGCCCGGGTGCCCGCCAGCGCGGCGGCCACCTCCTCCGCCGGGACCGCGTGGCGCGCGCTCACCTCCAGGACGTCCGCGCCCGTCTCCCGGGCCAGCTCGGCGGCGCCCGGCCCGGTGGTGACGAACAGCACCGCACGGCCCCGGGTGAACCGGCCGGTCGGGTCCGCACCCGCCGGCGCGCCCTGCTCCGCGAACCGCATGACCGTGATCCGGCGCGGGCGGCCCGCACCGATCCCCGCCTCGATCGCGGCACCGATGTCCGTGCAGTGCACGTGCACGTTCCACAGCCCGGTGCCGCCGGGGGTCCCGTCACCGACGATCGCCACCGAGTCCCCGACGGCGAGCAGGCCGCCGCGCAGTTCCGCGACCCGCGCGTCGTCGGAGCCCTCCAGCAGGTACATCACCTCGTACTCGTGATCCGTCGAGCCGGACTCCCGCTCGGTCGTGAGTGCGTCTCGCCCGCGCGGTGCCGGCGCCGTCCCGCGGGCGCGGTCCGGCAGCTGCGGGCGCGCCGCCGGTGCGACTCCGGTCAGGGCCTCCACCAGCGCGTCCAGGACGACGAGGAGCCCGAGCCCGCCGGCGTCGACGACCCCGGCCCTGGCCAGCTCGGCGAGCTGGCCGGTGGTCTCGCGCAGTGCGGTGTACGCGGCGTCCGCGGCGGTGGACGCGACCTCGCCGTCGTCGTCCGAGGAACATCCGGCGGCGGCCTTCGCGGCCGCGGACAGCACGGTCAGCAGCGTGCCCTCGCGGGGGCGCGCGACGGCCGCCGCGGCGAGCCGGTCCGCCCGGTCCAGCGCACCCGCGACGAGCGGGCCCTCGCCGTCCGCGAGTGCCTCGGCGAAGCCGCGGAGCACCTGGGAGAGCAGGACCCCGGAGTTGCCCCGCGCCCCGACGAGTGCGCCACGGGCCAGCGCCACGGCGCAGCTGGCAGGATCGTCCGCCGGAACCCCCTCGCGCCGCCCCCGGCGCAGGGCATCGGCCGCGGAACGCATCGTGAGCAGCAGGTTCGTGCCGGTGTCCGAGTCCGGGACCGGGAACACGTTGATCCTGTCGATCTCCGCGCGGTGGCGCTCCAGGGCGGCGACGGTGCCTGCGGCCCACCGGCCCAGCAGGTCGGCATCGCGGAGAAGGGGCACGGGAGGTCACCCTAGTGGCGGCCCCGCGTGCACCGCGTCGGAGCGGGCGGTTACCCTTGACCTTCATGCGCCCGGGTTTCGTCCGGGCGGAGGGTCATCACCTACGAACCGAGGAGTGTCCGACGTGGCTGCCGTCTGTGACGTCTGCGGCAAGGGTCCGGGCTTCGGCAAGTCCGTCTCGCACTCGCACCGCCGTACCAACCGCCGCTGGAACCCGAACATCCAGACCGTGCGCGCTCTGAACTCCGGCGGAAACCGCGAGCGCAAGAACGTGTGCACGTCGTGCCTGAAGGCCGGCAAGGTCGCGCGCGCCTGACGCGTCCGATCCGCGAGACGAAGGCGGTTCCTTTCGGGGGGCCGCCTTTCTCGTGCGCCCGGACCGCCACATCGCGTTGTGGAGCCTTGACGCGCTTTCTCAGGCCCGTGGACGGCGTTGTGGAGCCATAGCGTGGTGAGCTAGAGGGCGAGGGCGGCTTTCACCTCGTTGATCATCTTTCGGGGAGTGCGCAGGAGCGGGGCCGTGACGAACAGGACGGTCCAGCCTGCGGCCCGGACCCGGTTCAGCCGGGCGCGGTCACGGTTGAGCGCCCACAGCTCGCCGTCCCGCCATCCGCCGTCGTACTCCACCGCGACCCTGCGGGCGGGGAAGGCGAGATCGACTCGGGCGACGTCCTCGCCGTCGAGGGTGATCTGATACTGCGGCACCGGGTCCAGCCCGGCCAGGACGAGATGGACCCGGACCCGGGACTCCGGCGGCGACTCCGCACGCGGGTCGGCCAGGGCCTCGGCCTGCCGGGCGAGGACGACGCCGTTGTCGGACCGCCGGCGAAGGGCCGTCGACAGCTCCGTGCGGTCCAGGATCTCGGCGCGCAGTGCGGCGTCCAGATCGGCGACCGCATCCGGCAGGGCGCGGCCGAGCAGCAGGTCCAGCCCCGTCCGCAGCGGTGTGGCGAGCCGGCCACCCTCCCAGTCCCGGTACTCCGACGGGTCCAGCATCGTGCGGCGCACGAGCAGGCCGCTGGTCCGGCCGAGCCGCATGTCCAGCGGGGCCACCACCGTCACCGGGTCCTCGGGCCAGCAGAGCTGTCGCACACCGCGGACGGCCGCGGCGGACCTCCCGCTGATGACGGCCCCGGCCGGGAGCGCGAGCGCCGCGGCCCGGCATCTCAGCTCATGGGTCACGGGCGTCCCGCTCCAGGTGTAGACGTTCCGGAACAACCGCAGCACGCGGTCACCGCGCAGCTGCGCCGGTGTGAGACAGCCGTCCGCGACGGCGTCGGATCCGCGGAAGAGGGTCGTCGCCGCGACGTCGGAGAGGTGTCGTGTCATGGGCCCGACGATGGGCCGCCACCCCGACGAGACCCTCGCGCGGAGCGCGAACCATCCACAACCGGACCGCAGCCACCGATCCTGTCCACACCCCGCCGACCCCCCTTGACAGCCACCACGGAGCCACGACACGGCCAGGGCACCCGAGAACGCGCGTCAAGGCTCCACAACGCGACCAGGAGCCCCCAAAAAGCGCGTCAAGGCTCCACAACGCGGGCAGGAGGCCCAAAAGGCACGTCACGGCTCCATGACGCGGGCACCGGGTCCGTCAGGCGCCGAACCAGTCCTTCATCCCCTTGCGGGCGTACCGGATCGTCAGGGTGCCCATCCCGGCGCTTCCCGTGAAGGTCAGGTGCGGGCCGCCCTGCGTCGGGACGTGGGGGACCTTCGTCTTGACCGTCCCCCAGGACGTCTTGACCGCGTCGACGTCCGCGGTGGCGCCCGGCGGTAGCACCAGGGTGATCGAGCCCATCCCGGTGGAGACGTCGACGTCGATCTGCCGGGGCAGGGACCGGGCCTCGGTGAAGTCCAGGTGGATCGAGCCCATGGTCGTGGTGAGCCGCAGCCGCGCCGGGACCGGCCAGTCCCCCGTCCGCTTGATCGAGCCCATCTCTGTGCTCAGGTGCACCTGCTCCCGCGCCGGGACGGCCACGGCGCCCTGCGGCGGGACGACGGCCGCGCCGGGCAGGTCCGCGAGCGGCGGCTCCAGCTCGGCGAAGGTCTTGGCGGCGTAGACGATCCCGAGCCGATCCTCGAGCTCGGCGAGGGTGATGCGCCCCTCGCTCATCGCGGTGTTCAGCTGCTGTGCGGCAGCCTCGCGGTCCGCGTCCGAGATCCTCAGTCTGGCGTGCTCGTCCCCCATGGCCACGCCGACCAGCCTAGGGCAGCTTCCATTCGACCGGTTCGCCGCCGATCTCCTCGAGCAGATCGTTCGCCCGGCTGAAGGGCCGCGAGCCGAAGAAGCCGCGGTCCGCGGACATCGGGCTCGGGTGCGCGGACTCGATGATCGGGACGTCGACGAGCAGCGGCGCCAGGTTGCGGGCGTCCTTGCCCCACAGGATCGCCACCATCGGGTCCGCGTCCCGCTCGACCAGCGCGCGGATGGCCTGCTCGGTGACCGCCTCCCAGCCCTTGTCCCGGTGCGACCCCGGCGAGCCCGGCTCCACCGTCAGGCACCTGTTGAGCAGCAGGACACCCTGCTCCGTCCAGGGCGTGAGGTCCCCGTTCGACGGCATCGGGAGCCCGAGATCCTCCTGGTACTCGCGGAAGATGTTCATCAGCGAGCGGGGCAGCGGGCGGGTCTGCGGCGACACGGAGAAGGACAGCCCGACGGCGTGCCCGGGCGTCGGGTACGGGTCCTGGCCGACGATCAGCACGCGGACCTCGTCGAAGGGCTGCTGGAACGCCCGGAGCACGTTCGCGCCCGCCGGCAGGTAACGCCGGCCGGCGGCCAGCTCGGCCCGCAGGAACTCGCCCATCTGTGCGATGACGGGGGCGACGGGCTCCAGCGCCTGCGCCCATCCCGCCTCGACCACCTCGGACAACGGCTTGGCGCTCACTGCTCGTCCTCGCTGACGCTCGGCCGGCCGGCCGGCAATGATCCGGCACAGGGCGCGGGCACTCTGTCGATGGTCCACTCGCCGGCGCTCGCTCACGAGACGTCGATCCTCCGGAGCTCGGCGCGGAACCGCTTCCCGCGTTGGACGTAGGACTCGACGGCGTAGGCGAACCGCCCCTCGGGCACGTCGTAGCCCTCGCGCACCGTCGCCGGCACGCCCATCGCCATCGTGCGGGCGGGGATGTGGGCGTTCGGCGAGACGACCGCACCGGCGGCCACGACCGCGCCCTCGTCGACCCGGGAGCCGTTGAGCACCACCGAGCCGGACGAGATCAGCACGTTGTCCGCGATGGTCGCGGCCTCGATGTGCACGTTGTGCCCGACGGTGCAGTCGTTGCCGATGATCGTCGGCTGGCGCAGCGTCGTGTGGATGATCGAGCCGTCCTGGATGCTCGTCCGCGCGCCGATCTCGATGTACCCGTCGTCGCCGCGCAGCACCGCGGTGGGCCAGACCGAGGCCTCGGCCCCGAGCTTGACGTTCCCGATGACGACCGCGTCCGGATGGACGTAGGCCTCGGGATGGATGTCCGGTTCGACGTCGCCGAGCGCGTAGATGGCCACGGTCGGAGGGTACGGCGGCACATCACCGCGCCCGGCCCGGGGGCTCCGCGTGCGGTGCGGTGCTTCCGCTCGCGGCCGGAGCAGGGCCGAACGACCCGGACGCGAGCGGAGGGTCAGTCGGCGTCACGCTCCATGCGGTCCGCCAGGTCGTCGACGACGAGGTTGTCCCGGGCCATGGTGCCCGTCCGGTAGGCGGACCGGGCCACGATCTGCGAGATCACGGGCGCGGTGACCACCTGGAAGGCGACGATTAGCACGAGCGTGGCCGCGTTCTCGAACTCCAGCCGCACGGCGGTGCCGACCAGGATCAGCACCAGCCCGAGGGTCTGCGGCTTGGTCGCGGCCTGCAGCCGGGCCGGCAGGTCCGGGAGCCGCACGAGCCCCAGGGCCCCGAGCAGGCAGGACAGCGCACCGAGCAGCAGGAGCACCGCACACACGACGTCCCTGATCATGTGACCCTCCCGTTCACCGGTGCCGCTCCCAGCGTTCGACGAGCCGGGCCGCGGTGGCGGACCCGACGAACCCGACCAGCGAGACGGCCGCCAGCAACGGGATGTTCGACCCGTCCCGGTAGATCGCGATGTACACCGCCGCGGCGCACACGATGAGCACCGCGAACACGTCGAGCGCGGCGACCCGGTCCAGGGTGCTCTCGCCCCACAGCAGCCGGTACAGCGTCAGGAGCGCGGCCGCGCTCAGCAGCACCAGCACGATCGTGAAGACGACGGTCATCTCGCCTCCGCAGGGGGAAGTACGGTCATTCGCCGGCCTCTCCGCACATCCGGAGCTCCTCGGGTGTGCCGAACGCCCCGATCACCTTGTGCTGCAGCCGCAGCACCATCGTGCGGACCCGCTCGGCGTCCTCCGGGTCCCGCAAGCCCAGCGCGTAGACGTACAGGCGCGCCTCGCCCGCGTCGAACCCGCGGCGGTCGATCTGGAGCACGAAGCTGCCCGGCGTCAGCGCCACCGCCCCCGCGGTCAGCGTGATCGCCCAGTTCGACCGGCTCAGCAGCGGGACCGCGACGATGCCCGCCCGTGACCTCGGCCCGTACCACAGGGCCTCCCAGCTCACCTGGACCCCCGAGATGAACAGGTCCATCAGCACGAACCCGAGGAGCCGCACCAGCCGCCAGGGCCGCAACGGGAGCCGCGGCAGGAGCGGCAGCGGGAACAGCGCCGTGACGAGCACCGCGACGAGCAGCCCGCCGAGGACGATCTTCACCGAGACCGTGCCCCACAGGAGCACCCACACCACGGTCAGCCACAGCACCTGCGGCCACCGCCTGAGGACGTTCACCGCAGCACCGCCGTCGTGTAGGGGAGCCGGTCCATCAGGTCCGTGCCCGCCCGGCCCGTCACGGCCGAGAGCGGGCCCGCCGCGGCCGCGATCGTCAGGCTGATCACGATCAGCCCGGACGTCGCCGCGTACATCGGCCGCGACGTCGCCGCGGTGCCGACGACCAGCTCGTCCGCCGGGTCGGCATCCGGGAGCGGTTCCCTCGCCGTCCCCCAGAACACCCGGATCCAGACGCGGACCATCGCGTAGAGGGTGAGCAGGCTGGCGAGGATCACCACGCCGGCGACGATCCGGGTGAAGGGCCCGCCGTCCGCGCCGGCCTGCAGCAGCGCCAGCTTCGCGACGAACCCGGACGTCGGCGGGATACCGGCCAGTGTCAGCGCCGGGATCGCGAAGAGGATCGCCAGGAACGGCGCCCGTTGCGCGAGCCCGCCCATCTGATCGATGGACACCGTGCCCGTCCGTCGGGTGATCAGGCCGCTGACCAGGAACAGCGTGGCCTGCACCGTGATGTGGTGGACGACGTAGAGCGCCGTTCCGCCGGCTCCCCGGGCGTCGAAGACGGCCAGCCCGAACAGCATGAAGCCGATGTGGCTGACCAGCAGGAACGACAGGAGCCGGTTGAGGTCGTTCTGGGCGAGCGCGCCCAGCGCCCCGACGATCATCGTCAGCGTCGCGATCACCAGCAGCACGGTCGACGGCCCGACCTGCGGGAAGATCAACGTCTGGGTGCGCAGCAGGGCGTAGATGCCGACTTTGGTCAGCAGGCCCGCGAACAGCGCCGTGACCGGGGCGGGGGCGTTCGGATAGCTGTCCGGGAGCCAGAAGTGCAGCGGCACGATCGCCGCCTTGATCCCGAAGGTCACGACGGTCATCAGGGCGAGCACCGTCTGCAGCCCGGGCGGCAGGGCGGCCACGCGCGTGGCGAGGTCCGCCAGGTTGACCGTGCCCGTCGCGGCGTAGACCAGCGCGATCGTCGACAGGAACAGCAGCGACGAGGTCAGGCTGATGATCACGTACGTCATCCCGGAGCGGATCCGGGACGCGCTGGTCCGCCGGGTGATCAGCACGTACGACGCGAACAGCATGATCTCGAACGCGACGAACAGGTTGAACAGGTCCCCGGTGAGGTAGGCCAGCGAGACGCCCGTGGAGAGCAGCAGGAAGATCGGGTGGAACGTGGTGCTGGCGGTGTCCCGGCCGTAGTCGGTGATCCGCTGGTCGATCGCGTAGACGAGCACCGCGAGCGTCACCAGCGTGGAGATCAGCAGCAGCAGGGCCGAGAGCCGGTCGGCGACCAGGACGATCCCCACCGGGGCGGGCCAGCCGCCCAGCTCGACCACGACCGGCCCGGTCCGGTCCGCGGCCACCAGCAGCACGGCGGCGACGACCGAGACCGCGGCCAGCACCACGATGCCGACCAGACGCTGCAGCCGGGCGGACCGGGAGCCGATGACCGTGAGCGCCGCGCCGAGGATCGGGAGCAGCACGGGCAGCGTGACGAGGGTGGTCACTGCGCGACCCCGGTGCCGGCGGGCTCGGCGGACGCCGCGGCGGAGCCCGGGTCCTCCTCGTCGTCCGTGCCGGTGGCCGCGGTGTCGTCCGCCATCGAGCCCTCCGGGCGTTCGCGCTCGGCGATGCGGCGGTCCTCCACGTCGTCCTGAACCTCGTCGTGGCCGACCAGCACCCAGGAGCGGTACCCCAGCGCGAGCAGGTAGGTCGTCATGGCGAAGGTGATCACGATCGCGGTCAGCGCGAGGGCCTGCGGCAGCGGGTCCGCGAACAGCTCCGGAGGCGCCGTGCCCAGGATCGGCGCCCGGGCGGGCGGGCCGCCCGCGAGCTGCAGCATCAGGTTCGCCCCGTGCCCGAGGACGACGATCCCGATCAGGATGCGCATCAGCGAGCGTTGCAGCAGCAGGTAGAACCCCACCGAGTACAGGACGGCGAGCACGACCGCCATCCCGAGGTTGATCGTGTTCACCGGCGGGCCTCCCGCTCGTCCCGCTCGATGGCGCTGCCCAGGGAGCGCAGCAGGTCCAGCACCACGCCGATGATCAGCAGGTAGACGCCGACGTCGAGGATCAGGCTGCTGACGAGGTCCACGTGGCCGAGTACCGGCACGTCGACGGAGAGCATCGCGCTGGACAGCACCGGGTTGCCGAACGCGACCGGCGCGAACGCGGCGAGCACCGCGAGCAGCAGCCCTATCCCGACGAGCAGCGGCGGCCGCAGCCGGATCCGGGAGCCGATCGCCGCACCCTCGGCGTCTCCCCCGGCGATGTAGCGCAGCACGAAGGCAAGGCCGGCGACCAGACCTCCGGAGAACCCGCCGCCCGGCGCGTAGTGACCGACGATCAGCAGGTACACGGAGAACACGAGGACGGTCGGGAAGAGCACCCGGGCCGCCATCTCCAGCATCAGCGTGCGGTTGGTGCGGACGGGGCACTCCCCGGACAGCATCCATTCGCCCTCGGGGTAGTCCCAGTCGTCCCATGACGGTGTCCGATGGTGGTCCGTGCTCATCCGCGCACCTCCTCCTCGTGGTCCGGTGTCCCGCTGCCGCTGCGCTTGCCTTCCGGCTGCTTGCGGTCGAAGCGGGTGGCGAGCGCGAGGCTCGCCGTGCCCGTGGCCGCGATCAGCAGCACGGTGATCTCGCCGACCGTGTCCAGTGCCCGGAAGTCCACGAGGATCGCGGCGATGACATTGTCCGCGCCGGTCTCCGGGGCGAGGGCGACGAGGTCCCGGCTGACCGACGGCGGCTCCTGCCGCGCCCCGCTCAGCACCACCGCCGCGACCGCGACGAACACGCCGGCGGCCACCGCGACGATCCCCTTGCGCACCTGCACCGACCGCCGGGGACGGGGCGCGTCCGGGTTGTCGAAGTGGGCGGGCAGCCGGCGCAGGACGAACACGAACGCCACCAGCGACAGCGTCTCCACCAGGAACTGCGCGAGTGCGAGATCCGGTGCCCCGTCGACGACGAACAGCCCGCCGATCGCGTACCCGACGGCCCCGACGAGCAGGACCGCGGTGAACCTGCGGTGGGCCCGGAGCAGCGCGAGCGCGGCGACGACCACGACGACGGCGAGCGGGATCTGCATCGGCGACCCGATCAGCGCCTGCCCGGCGGGCCACTGCCCGCCGACCAGCAGCGCGGTCCCCGGCACGGCCAGCACCGTGAGCAGCAGCACCACGAGGTAGACGGGCAGCGAACCGGCCTGCACCCGGCCCGTGACGAGCACTGCCAGGCGTTCGAGCCCGGCGACGACCTTCTCGTAGCCGCGCTGGGCGCTCAGCGGGCTGTGCAGCGCGGCATGCACGGCCTGCACCCGCTCCCGCTGCGCGTGCAGCAGGAATCCCCCGGCCAGCGCGATCGCGGAGAAGGCCAGCGGCAGCGACAGGCCGTGCCAGATCGCCAGGTGGTACCCGCTCTCGACGGGGTCGGTGGCCGGATAGGCGGCCGCGTAGCGCTGGGCGAGCGCGTCCGCGGCGGGCGGGACCGTACCCAGGGCCAGGCCCGCGACGGCGGCGATCCAGGTGGGGATCGTCAGCCCGGCCGCGGGCCGCTGCGCGTCCACCGGACGGGCCCCGGGCTTCGTCGCGAACGCCCCCCACAGGAACCGGACGCTGTAGCCGACGGTGAGGACGGACCCGACCAGCAGCCCCAGCCCGACCAGCCACCCGCGCACCCCGCCCGTGTGCAGGAACGCCTCGAACGCCGCCTCCTTGCCGAGGAACCCGAGCAGCAGCGGCACGCCGGCCATCGACGCCGCGGCCAGCACCGACACCACGACGAGCGCGGGCTGGGCCCGGCCCAGCCCGGACAGCTTGGTGACGTCCCGGGTCCCGGTGATCTTGTCGACGATCCCGACCACCATGAACAGCGGCGCTTTGAACAGGCCGTGGGCCAGCAGCATCGTCAGCGCGGCGATCTCGCCGATCCGGCCGCCCGCGCCGAAGAGCACCATGAGGAAGCCGAGCTGGCTCACGGTGCCGAAGGCCAGCAGCCGCTTGAGATCCGTCTCCTGCTGGGCCCGCCAGCCGCCGATCAGCATCGTGACGAGCCCGAGGACGACGATGGGGATCCACCAGCCGGCACGGTCGGCGAACCCCGGGGAGAGCCGCGCGACCAGCACGATGCCCGCCTTCACCATCGACGCCGCGTGCAGGTAGGCGCTGACGGGCGTGGGCGCGGCCATCGCGGCCGGGAGCCAGGGGTGGAACGGGAACTGCGCGGACTTGGTGAGTGCCCCGAGCAGGATCAGGATCAGCGCGGCCGTGACCACCCCGCCGGACGGCGGGTCCGCGACGATCTCGGAGATCCGGTAGGTCCCCGCGGACTCGCCGAGGAACACCAGCCCGAGCAGCATCGACAGCCCGCCGAACACCGTCACCAGGAGCGCCTGGACCGCCGCCCGCCGGTTCGCCCGGTGCAGCCCACCCTGCCCCACCAGCAGGAACGACGCGATCGACGTCAGCTCCCAGAAGACGTAGAGGGTGAGCAGGTCGTCGGCGAGGACGAGGCCGAGCATCGCGCCGGCGAAGGCGAGCAGCAGGGCCGCGGAGCGCGGGGCGTCCCGGCTGTCCCGCCCGAAGTACCAGGCGCTGTAGGCCAGGATCAGCGCGCCCAACCCGCCGACCAGCACGATCATCACCAGGCCCAGCGCGTCGAGCCGGAACGCGAGCTCCAGGTGCAGCGAGGGCGCCCACGCCACCGTCTCGCTCAGCCCGCCGCCCAGGACCGCCGGGAGGTTGACCAGACCCCACACCAGCGTGACCGCGGGAAGGACCGCGGCCACCCCGAAGGCCGCCCTGGTGCTGCGCCTCGCCACGAGCGGTAAGGCGGCGGCCAGCACGAGATGGGCCAGGACGAGCGCGAGCAACGGCAACTCCAGGGTCTGACCGCGGGGTCCCGTGCAGCATGCGCGAAGAGTGAGGCGGCCCGGCTGTGGGGACGGTCGGGTCGGGGTATCGGATCGGGGCGACTCCCGGCGAGACCCGGAGCCAGCATCGACCCTACCGGCGATTCGGGTGTACCTGCCCGTCAGGCGCGCGTCGAACGCGTCACGGACTTGCAGAAACATACGCTTTCCGGCTCGAGCCGGTAGACCCCGAAGCGCTCCATCGGTGCGTAACCCGAGCTCTCGTACAGGGCGACGGCCTCGGGCTGCTTCAGCCCGGTCTCCAGGATCATCCGCGTCCTCCCGGCCGCCGCGGCGGTGCGTTCGAGCTCGGCGAGGACCGCCCGGGCATGGCCCAGACCGCGGGACTCCGGGACGACGTACATGCGTTTGATCTCCGCGTCGCCGTCGCGGAGCTCCGGGTCCGCGGGGCCGACGGCGTCGCGCGGCCGCCAGCCGCCGCACGCGACGATCCTGCTCCCGACCCGGCCGAGGACGAAGTGGCCGAGCGGCGGCGCGAACTGCTCCGGCTGCAGGAGCGTGCTGTCCCCGCCGCCGTAGCGCTCGGCGTAGAAGGCCTGGATCCGGGCGACCAGGCGCTGCACCTCGGGATGGTCGTAGGGCGTCGGGATCAGCTCGAGCACGCCCCATCCTCCCCGCGGGCCGGCCGTGCCGACCCGCGGACTACGCCTTGGCCTTCTGCCGCCAGGTGGTGAGGACGCGCTCGGTGTAGCCGTTGGGCTCGGTGCGCCCGGTGAGGACCAGCTCCAGGGCGGCCTGGAAGGACTCGCTGCCCTCCAGGTCCTCGACCATGGGCGGGTAGCCCGGCTCCCCCGCGTTCTGCTCGTCGACCAGGGCCGCCATCCGCGCGAACGTGTCCCGGACGGTCTTCTCCTCCACCAGCCCGTGGTGCAGCCAGTTCGCGAGGAGCTGGCTGGAGATCCGCAGGGTCGCGCGGTCCTCCATCAGGCCGACGCCCTCCAGGTCGGGGACGGTCGAGCAGCCGATGCCCAGGCCGACCCAGCGGACGACGTACCCCAGGATCGACTGCGCGTTCGTCTCCAGCTCGTGGGTCAGCACCTCGTCCGCGACGGTGCCGTCGGCCAGCGGGAGCTCCAGCAGCTCGCGACGGTCCTTCGGCGCGCGCTTCGCCAGCTCGGCCTGCACGGCGTGCACGTCCGTGCGCAGGTAGTGCAGCGCGTGCAGGGTGGCCGCGGTGGGCGAGGGGACCCAGGCGCAGTTCGCCCCCTGCTCCGGCTGGGCGCCCTTCTGCTCCAGCATGTCCGCCATGGCGGCGGGCTTGGCCCACATGCCCTTGCCGATCTGCGCGGTGTGGGAGAAACCGGCCGCGAGCGCCACGTCGACGTTGCGGTCCTCGTAGGCGTTGAGCCAGGTCGAGGCCTTCATGTCGCCCTTGGGCACGACCGGCCCGGCGACGAAGCAGGTGTGGATCTCGTCCCCGGTGCGGTCCAGGAAGCCGGTGTTGACGAAGATGACCCGCTCGGCGGCCGCGGCGATGCACGCGCCCAGGTTCACGCTGGTGCGCTTCTCCTCGTCCATGATGCCGATCTTGAGGGTCTTCGCGGGCAGCCCGAGCGCCTCCTCGACCGCCGCGAACAGCTCGACGGTCAGCGCCACCTCGTCCGGCCCGTGCTGCTTGGGCTTGACGATGTAGACGCTGCCGGTGCGCGAGTTCGACCACACGCCCTTGCCGGACAGGTCGTACTGCGCCGCGGCCGCGACGACCAGCGCGTCCAGCACGCCCTCGGCGACCTCGGTGCCGTCCGCGGCGCGGACCGCGTTCGTGGTCATGTGGTGCCCGACGGTGCGGGCCAGCAGCAGCGACCGGCCCGGGAGGGTGAGGGCGGTGCCGTCCGCGCCGGTGTACTCCCGGTCCCCGTTGACGCGCCGGGTGACGGTCTTCCCGCCCTTGTCGAACTCCGAGACCAGCGTGCCCGTCATCAGGCCGAGCCAGGTGCGGTAGGCCAGGGCCTTGTCCTCGCCGTCCACCGTGGCGACCGAGTCCTCGAGGTCCACGATCGTGGTGACGGCGGACTCCAGGACGACGTCCGCGACGCCGGCGTGGTGCTGCTGCCCGACCCGGTGGCCCGGGTCGATCGTCAGCTCGACGTGCAGGCCGTTGCGGCGCAGCAGGACCGCACCCTTGCCGTCCCCGTCGAGGGCGCGGAAGCCGACGAAGCAGGCAGCCTCCGCGAGGCCGGCGCCGCCGGGCTCGACGGTCAGGCCCTGGTCGGACGCCCGGTAGGCGGTGACGTCCGCGTGGCTGCCCCGGGCGAGGGGGAAGAGCTCGTCCAGCAGCTCGTCCGCGGCGGCGATGACCTGGGCGCCGCGCTTCTCGTCGTAGCCCTCGGCCGGCGCGTCCCCGGAAGGATCACCAGTGCGGGGCAGCGCGTCCGTGCCGTAGAAGGCGTCGTAGAGCGAGCCCCAGCGCGCGTTGGCGGCGTTGAGCGCGTAGCGCGGGACGGTGGCGGGGACGACGAGCTGCGGGCCCGGGACCTCGGCGATCTCCGCGTCCACGTTCTCCACGGAGATGGTGGTGGCGCCCTCGTCCGGCAGCAGGTAGCCGATCTCGGTCAGGAAGGCCTCGTAGGCCTCCCGGCTGCCGGCGCCGTTCGCCTCGTGCCAGGTGTCGATCTGCTGCTGCAGCTCGTCGCGGCGGGCGAGCAGCTCCGCGATGCGCGGGGCGAAGCGGTCCTGCAGCCCGGCCAGCGCGCCCCAGAAGCCCCCGGGGCTCAGGTCCAGGCCCTCGAGCAGCTCGTTCTCCACGAACTCCCGCAGCTGCGGGTCGACCTGCAGTTCACCGGTCGGCTCGGGCATCGCCGTCCACTTCCTCTCGCTCGCGTCGCTGTCGGTCACTTTTCTATCACGCGGACTAACGTTTCCGCATCATGGAATCTTGCGGTACGGTCGTCGCCGTGACCGCAGACATACCCCGCACGGGAGGCGTCCAGTCCCTGGCGCGCGCCTTCGAGCTGCTGGAGACCCTCGCGGACGCCGGGGGCGAGGCCGGCCTGTCCGAGCTGGCCGAGCGCACCGGGCTCGCGCCGGCCACGATCCACCGGCTCGTCCGCACGCTCGTCGGGCTCGGCTACCTGCGCCAGCTCCCCTCGCGGCGCTACACGCTCGGACCCCGGCTCGTCGGTCTCGGGGAGACGGCGGCGCGGCAGTTCGGCCGGTGGGCCACCCCGGTGCTGGACGAGCTGGTGGCGGCGGCGGGCGAGACGGCGAACCTCGCGGTGCTGGACGGGGACCGCGCCGTCTACGTCGCGCAGGTCCCGTCCCGGCACTCGATGCGGATGTTCACCGAGATCGGCCGGCGGGTCCCGCTGCACTGCACGGGCGTGGGCAAGGCGCTGCTCTCCGCGCTCCCGGCGCCGGAGTCGTCGGCGATCGTGGCCCGCACCGGGCTGCCCGCGGTCACGCCGACCACGATCACCGACGCCGCCGTCCTCGCCGCGGAGCTGGAGACGGCCCGCGGTCGCGGGTACGTGCTGGACGAGGGCGAACAGGAGACCGGCGTCCGCTGCGTCGCCGCCCCGGTCACCGGCCCGCACGGCTCCGCCGCGGTGTCCGTCTCCGGCCCGCTCTCCCGGATGGACGACGCGACGGTCGCGCGGATCGCGCCCCTGGTGGTCGACGCGGGTCGGCGGCTCGGCACGCTGCTGGCGTCGGCATGAGGGTCCGGTCGCCTGTCAGGAAAGCCACTTTCCTGAAACGTGGCTACATGAATGTGGCTTTCCTGAACCTCCCCGGACCGCCGGTGGACCCCCGCTCGAGCGGGCGGTCCCCCGCGGTCCGGACGTACCGTCAGCATCCGTTGCCAGTGGCACCGTCGTCAGGAGGACCCCGATGACCCTGGATCCCCGGGCCCGGGCCGCGTTCGCCGCGGCGATCGGGGCCGAGAACGTCATCGACGATCCGGTGGAGCGTCGCGCCTACGAGTGCGACGGGCTCACCGGCTACCGGGTCGTCCCGGACATGGTGCTGCTCCCCCGCAGCGCCGAGCAGGTCGCCGCCGGGGTCCGGGTGTGCCACGAGTTCGGCATCCCGTTCGTCGCCCGCGGCGCCGGGACCGGGCTGTCCGGCGGAGCGCTCCCGGTCGCGGACGGGGTGGTGATCTCCCTGGCCCGGCTCAAGCGGGTGCTGGAGGTCGACGCGCCGAACCGGCGCGCCGTCGTCGAGCCGGGGGTGACGAACCTGGAGATCACCGGCGCCGCGGCCGCGTACGGGCTGTACTACGCGCCGGACCCGTCCAGCCAGCAGGTCTGCACGATCGGCGGGAACGTCG
>JAOZVV010000002.1 GCA_025869365.1 Pseudonocardia sp. | reverse complement strand
GACCGCGCCCGCTCCGGCGAGCTGGACATCGATCGCGGGGCGCTGGCCGAGATCACCCGCCGCGAGGAGCACTCCTCCCCCGAGCCGGAGGCGGTCCCGGAGCTGCCGCCGGTGCTGCTGCCCGGTGCCGCGGCGATGGTGACCGCGGCCGAGGAGAGCGTCGCGCTCGACCTGCTGCGCAAGCTGACGCGCTGGGTCCGTGTCCAGCGCCGGCTCACCCGGGAGGGCCGGCTGATGCTCGCGGACGCCCTCTCCCTCGCCGACGAGCTCGGCCTGGACCAGCTCTACCGGGAGTCCGCGCGCACCAGCGACGACCTGCCCGAGACCTCCCTGCTGCTGCACTGGGCGAAGGCCGCGCGGCTGGTCCGCACGGTGCACGGGCGGCTCGTCCCGGTGAAGAGCGCCGCCCCCGTGCTGAGCCGGCCGATCGAGCTGTGGCGACGGGTGTTCGGCTCGGTCGGGCGGCTCGGGGACCACCTCGGCGGCACGGACGTCTTCGGCGCCCCGTCGCTGTTCGGGATGTCCCTGGCGGACGCGTTCCCGATCCTCTGGCTCGAGCTCTACGCCGCGGGCGGCGGGCCCGTCCCCGTCGAGCTCTTCCACCGGCTCGTCCGGGAGGCCGTGAACACCGAGTGCGGCTGCGTCGTCGACGACCTCGCCGGGGACGTCGAGCAGCGGCTGTGGCGCCGGGACGTGACCGCCCTGCTGGACGCGCTCGAGCTGCTCGGCGCCGTCGAACTGGGCGAGACGCTGGACTCCGACGAGCTGGACGACCTGATCGACCTCGCCGGCCGGGACGACCCGGACCCCACGCTGGTCTCGCTCACCCCGATGGGCCTGTGGGCCGTGCACGAGACGCTCGTGGACCAGGGCCTGCACGCACCGCTGCCCGGTGAGCTCGCGGACGAGGACATCGAGTACGTCTGCGTACGGATGTCGACGGTCCGCGCGGCCGTCGCGGAGGCCGAGCTGGGGGCGTGGGTCGCGGCCCGGGAGGCCCCCGTCGCCGCCCGGGAGCTCACCCGCTTCCTCGCCCGCACGGACGATCCGGTGCACCGCCGGCTCGCACTGCACGCCCTGGCCCGCACCGGTTCCGCCGGCCTGACGGCGGCGAAGCGGCTCCGCGCCCGGGGCGGCGACCTCGGGCGGGCGGCGGCCGCATGGCTCGCCGCGCCGCACCGGATCCCGGCCGTGCCGCAGGCGGGCCCGCCCGTGCCGGACGAGGAACCGCAACCGGACCTGCAGCCCAGCTAGGCCTGGGCGCGGGCGGACCCGGCCTGGTCCGCGGACACCAGGGCGCCCGTCGCGTGGAGCACCTCGAGGTGTGCCACCTCGGGCTCCCCCGCCGGACGGGTGCCGCCGAACGCGGCGTCGACGGCCGGGTGGATGCGCTCGTCGAAGGCCCGGGCGCAGGCCTGCTCGGACTCCCACACGTCGATGTAGCGCAGGCCGCCGTCGGGACGCCGGACGCAGAGGTGCAGCAGCGATCCGGCCAGCGGTTCCGGCCCGAGCTCCTCGATGACCCGGCGGTAGAGCTCCTCGCCGATCGGAACGTCCTGGATGTACGCGTAGACCATGGCGTTCCTCCTGCTATATTTCACCAGAACCAGCTTCGGATGAATGTGGGAAGTGTGGACACCGAAGACGACGCCGTCAAGGGGCGGGCCCGCGGCACCCGCGCCTACCGCTCACCCGGGCGGGCCGAGCAGGCCGCGAGGACCCGGCGCGCGGTCCTCGGCGCGGCCCGGGAGCTGCTGGCGGAACGCGGCTACGCGGCCACGACGGTCTCGGAGATCGCGCGCCGGGCGGGGGTGGCGATCGACACCGTGTACGCCTCGGTGGGCCGCAAGCCCGCGGTGCTGCGGGCACTGGTGGAGACCGCGATCTCGGGCACCGACGACACGGTCCCCGCCCTGCAGCGGGACTACGTGTCCCGGGCCCGCGCCGCGCGGACGGCCGGGGAGAAGTTCTCGATCTACGCCGAGGCGCTCGCCGGGATCCAGCAACGGATGACGCCGGTCTTCCTGGCGTTGCGGGACGCGGCGGTCACGGATCCGGACTGCGCCGCCCTCTGGACGGAGATCTCCGAGCGGCGGGCGCGCAACATGCGCCTGTTCGCGGCGGACCTGCGCGCCACCGGCGAACTCAGGGCGGATCTGGACGACGATTCCGTCGCGGACGTCATCTGGAGCATGAACGCCGCGGAGTACTGGGTGCTGCTGGTCCACGAACGCGGCTGGACGCCGGCGAGGTTCAGCGCCTGGCTGGTCGACGCCTGGACCCGGCTCCTGCTCGAGGCAGGAGCCGGGGACACAGGGGTCCGGGGCTCCGCGGCCGTCAGGGGGTGACGACGACCTTGCCCAGCACCGTGCGCGCGTCCAGCTGCGCGACGGCCTCGCCCGCCTTCTCCAGCGGGAAGGTGCCACTGACCGGCGGGTTCACCGATCCGGCCTCGAGGAACGGGATCAGCCGGTCCCACTCCGAGCGGACGTAGCCGGCGCGCGGCGACGCGTAGGCGCCCCAGCCGACGCCGCGGACGTCGATGTTGTTGAGCAGCAGGCGGTTCACCTTCACCGTCGGGATCTCCCCGCCGGTGAAGCCGACGACGAGCAGCCGGCCGAGCGGGCCCAGGCAGCGCAGCGAGTCCGTGAAGCGGTCCCCGCCCACCGGGTCCACGACCATGTCGACGCCCTTGCCGCCGGTCAGCTCCTTGACCGCGTCCTTGAACCCGTCCACCAGGACCGCCTCGTGCGAGCCGATCGACTTCACGAACTCGGCCTTCTCCGGCGTCGAGACGACCGAGATGACGCGGGCACCCAGGGCGGCGGCGATCTCGATCGTCGCCGTGCCGATACCGCCGGCGGCGCCCTGGACGAGGACCGTCTCGTCCTTCTGCAGCTGGCCGCGGGTGATCAGCGCGAACGTCATCGTCAGGTAGTTCATCGGGATGCACGCGCCGGCTTCGAACGACACGTTGCCCGGCAGCGGGAACACGCTGCCCTCGCCGACGGCGACGACCCCGGCGAACGCCCCCGTCGTGCTGCTGAACGCCACCCGGTCCCCGGCCGAGAACTCCGAACCCTCGGGGGCCTCGCGCACGACGCCGGCCCCCTCACCGCCGAGGATGAACGGCGGCTCCGGCTTGTACTGGTACATACCCTTGGACAGCAGCAGGTCCGGGAAGTTCACCCCGGCCGCCTTGACCTCGATCAGGACCTGACCCTCGCCGCGGGTCGGCTCCGCGACCTCGCCGACCTCGACCGAACCGGGACCCTCGAGCCGGACCACCTGAACTGCGCGCACTGCGGAACTCCCTTGTCGTCGTCGACCACTTCATGCACTTGCATCGAATCACGAAACCGGCGTCCGTGAACGTGACGTCGGCCGGGGATCTCACGCCGGGACGCGCTCCGCCGGCAGGTGCGCCCGCGAGTGCCGGGCGATCACGGCGGTCCCGCCGAGGGCGAGGAGCACGAGGCAGCCCAGCAGGACCGGGTAGCCTGCGAACCCGCTGAGCACCGCGAGCAGGGACGGGACGAGGAATCCCACGTAGGCCAGCGCGTAGTACACGCCGGTCAGCCCGGCGAGCTCGTCGGGCCGGGCGAGCCGCTGCAGTTCCAGCAGGCCGGAGACGACGGCGATCCCGTAGGCCGCGCCGAGCACGATCGCGGCCCCGAGCGCGAGCCACGGCGAGCGGACCTCCGCGGCGATCGCGCTCACCGCCAGCCCGGCGGACATCACGACCATGGAGACGACGACGGCACGGGCGCTCGTCGTCCGGTCCAGCCGTTTGGCCAGGGGCTGGACCAGCGCACCGGCGCCGAGCGTGCACACCGTGACCAGGGTCGAGTACGCCAGCCCCCAGTCCCCCAGCCGGTCCCCGACGAGCTGCGGCATGATCGCGTACGCCACGCCCGCGGAGCCGAGATCCAGGGCGCCATCGGGGTGATCACCCGGACGAACCGCGGATGCCGGACACCGCCGAACCGCGGTCCCGCGGCGCCCGCCGCCCGGGTCTCGGGAACCCGCGGCAGGAACGGCAGCACCACGGCGGTCAGGACCACGTGGACCACGTACGGCAGGACCATCGGGTACGGGCCCCACTGGGCGAGCACCCCGGCGGCACCCGCACCCAGCGCGAACCCCAGCGTGAGCCACAACGCGGCCCGCCGCGCCCCCGCGCCCGCCGTCGCGCCGCCCTCGGAGAGCTCCTTCACCCAGGTCGAGCCGACGGCCATCGCGACCGCCACCCCGATCCCGGTGACGAAGCGGCCGAGGGCGATCCAGGCCGACCCGAGCTCCCCCAGCGCCAGCAGCGCGCTCGCCAGCACTGACGCCACGGTCCCGGCGACCATCACGGGCCTGCGGCCGTAGCGGTCCGACAGGCCTCCGGCCAGCAGCAACCCCGGGACGAGCCCGACGACGTAGGCACCCAGCAACGCGTCGACCGTCAGGACGGAGTAGCCCGCCTCCCGATACATGATCAGCAGCGGGGTGAACTGGTTGCCTCCCCAGCCGCAGCAGAACATCGCGGCGGCCACGACCTTCCAGCGGGTGGCGTTCACCGGCCTGCGGGCGTTCACCGGCGGTGCGTCCCGTCCAGGTGTGCCCGCAAGGCGACGGCGAACCCGGCCTCGTCCCCGCGCTCGATGATCCCGATCAGCTCGGCGTGCTCGCGCAGGACCACCGGGATCTGGCCCGGGACCGGGCCGAGGGCGTGCACGCTCATCCGACGCTGGCGATCCGCCAGGGTGGCGTAGAACCGCGCGGTCAGCGCGTTGCGACCGGCCGCGACGAGGGTGCGGTGGAACGCCTCGTCCGCCTCGGCGAAGCCGTGCAGGTCCGCGACGTCCGCCCGGTCCTGCTGCACACGCAGGGCGGCCCGGAGGTCCTCGACGGCGGCGGGCACCAGCCCGGGACGGCGCAGCAGCCTGCGCACCGCGGCGGTCTCGACGGCCTCACGGGCGTCGAGCACGTCCTCGGCCTCGCCCGGCGGCACCGGGACGACGACGGCGCCGCGTTTGGGGATCAGCCTCAGCAGGTCCTCGGCCTGCAGCCGCAGGAAGGCCTCGCGCACCGGCGTCCGGCTCACGCCGAGCCGGTCCGCGATCTCGCCCTCACTGAACAGGTGCCCGCCCGGCAGCTCGCCGGTGAGCACGAGCTCCTTGGTCAGCGCGTAGGCCCGGTCCGCAGCCGGGGGCGCCTTGCTCTCCGCGTCGGTCACGCGGCGAAGGCTACGCGTACAGATGCAAGCTTGTATCTATGACCTGACTCCTACAGCGGAGCGGCGTCCCCGTAGTGGACGGCCGGGGCGGAGCCCGAGAGCTCGTCGCAGAGATCCGAGAGCCGGCTGTCGATGCGCTGCTGGACGCGTTCCAGGGCGTCCAGCTCGCACATGACCTCGAGGGCCGTGCGCGGGCCGTCGAGACCGCTGAGCATGCGTCGGAGCTCGGATCGCAGGCTCCCGATGCGGGCACGGCAGTCCTCGGCGGTACGCCGGTGCGCGTCGAGGCGCGCCTGCTGGGCGCCGTCCAGGGTCGGGGTGAGCGAGTCGATGCGGTCCTGGAGCTGATACGGGTTCACCGGCGGGCCTCCTCAGTGGTGGGCGAGGGTGAACGATCACCGAGTGACGGTGATCACGTGACGACGAACACATACGACGGTAGCCGATCTTTCGGTGAACCGACAGGCGGAACCCGGAAACGACACCGCCCCGCACGCGGAGGCTGCGTGCGGGGCGGTGGCGGACGGCGTCGCGTCCGGGAGGCTCAGGCGGAGCGGCGGTCCCGCTGCTCGGGAACGGCGGGGCGGCGCCGCGGGATGTCCGTGGGCAGGGCCCGCTGCTGCGGGATCGACGTCGGCACGGCCCGGCGCTGCTGCTGCGGGATCGACGCGGGCGTGACCGCCCGCGCTCCCGGGACGATCCGCTGCGCCGGGACGGCGGCGGACAGGTCCCGCGACGCCACACCCTGCTGGCGCGGGATGCGCGACTCCAGGAACGCGCGGTGACGCTCGGCGACGAGGTCCGTGGTCAGGTGGAAGTGGCCGTGCCGCGAGCGCTTGCACACGTAGGCCCGCTGCGGGCGGGCACCCAGGTCCTCCAGCTCGCGGGCGGCGGCCTCGGCGGCCTCGCGGTCCGAGTAGATGACCTTGCCGTCCGCGCCGCGGCCCTGCCGGCGGGGTGCCATCCCCTCGAGCTCGGCCCGGCTCGGCTTGCAGAACACCGGGCGGCCGGCCGGCAGCAGGCGTGCATAGCGGAGCAGCACCTTGGCCCGGGCGACGTCCCGGACACCCGGGTCCACGCGCCGCACGACGCCGTCCGCGTCGACGACCCCCTCGGGTCCGAACGCTCCGTCTGCTGCGTCGGCGGCGTCGTCCCTGGGTCCTGCGTAGCTCTCGTCCACTGTCGCCTCCACGAGTCCGTTGCCTGTGGATCGTCGAAACGATCCTCTCCTGTTACGGCAGGGCGTAGGGGTCCCACGATCGTGTCATTGTCAGCACCTGATTCACACAGAGTGAGGGTTTGGGACCCTCACATGGCCGTGTGTGAACGGCAGACTGTGCTCGTGTCCCGCTGGGTGCTCCACGTCGATCTCGACCAGTTCCTCGCCGCCGTCGAGCAGCTCCGGCACCCCGAGCTGGCCGGACGGCCGGTGATCGTCGGCGGCTCCGGGGACCCGACGGACCGGGCCGTGGTGGCGACCGCGAGCTACGAGGCCCGGGAGTACGGCGTCCGATCGGGTATGCCGTTGCGACTGGCCGTGCGCAAGTGCCCCGACGCCGTCCTGCTGCCGGCGGACAACCCGGTCTACGAGGCCGCGTCCGCCGAGGTGATGGCCGTACTCCGGGAGTTCCCGCTGGTCGTCGAGGTCATCGGCTGGGACGAGGCGTTCCTGGGTTGGGACGGCGAAGGCTATGCCTCGCCCGAGGAGCTGGCGTTCGCCGTCCGCGCCGAGGTGCGGGAGCGGACCCGGCTGTCCTGCGCGGTCGGCATCGGCGACAACACCCTGCGCGCCAAGATGGCGACGGGCTTCGCGAAGCCCGGCGGGATCCACCGGCTCACCGCCCGGAACTGGTTCGCGACGCTCGGGGACTCCCCCACCGAGGCCCTGTCCGGGATCGGGGTGAAGACCGCCCGCAAGCTCGCGGACCTGGGGCTGCACACGGTGACACAGCTCGCGGAGGCCTCCCCGACCGTGGTCGGCCAGGCCCTCGGGCCGCGGATGGGGCCCTACTACGTCTCGTTGGGGCGCGGCATGGGCCGGACCGAGGTGGAGGGCACGCCGTACGTGCCGCGCTCGCGGAGCCGCGAGACGACCTTCCGGGAGAACCTCGAGGACTGGTCCCGGATCCGGGCGGAGGTCTCCGCCCTCGCCTCGCGCGTGGCGGACGACGTCGCCCGGGAGGGTCGCGACGTCGCCCGGGTGGGGGTGAAGGTCCGCTACGCCCCGTTCCTGACGCGGACGCGGAGCATCACGTTGCCGGCCGCCACGCGGGACGCGGCGGTGCTGGAGGCCGCGGCCGCGGAGGTGCTGGGGTGGTTCGACACCGCGAGGCCGGTGCGGCTGCTGGGGGTGCGGGCGGAGTTCGCGGAGGGTGACATCCCGACGGCGAACCGGTAACGGACATCGTGACCGGTAACGGACTCTTCACGCGAACGAGTAGATCAATGCCGACACCGTCCCGAAACCTGGAGCTACGCACGTGCTGGGTCTGTTCGCCAAGGTCGTCGCCGGAGCCGTGCTGGTCGGAGGTGCGGCGGTAGCCGTCACAACGATCGCGAGCGCCGAACCGACCACGACCGCAATCGTCACCCACCTCGTCGACGGCGACACCCTCGATGTCACGATCGGCGGGCACCCTGAACGCATTCGTCTCTTGAATGTCGACACCCCCGAGACCAAGGACCCGGACGAGGACGTGCAGTGCCTCGGTCCCGAAGCCTCGGCGCGTCTCGGCGAGCTGGTGCCCGTCGGTACGACGGTCACCCTCGAGTACGACGACACCGGGTGGATCGCTACGGCAGGACCCTCGCGGCCGTGTTCAAGGACGACATCCTCGTGAACGCCGAGTTGGCACGAGCCGGACTCGGCGTGCCGGTCGTATTCGACGGGAACGACAGGTTCCTTCCGGATGTAGAGGAAGCAGCAGCCGAGGCCAAGGCACAGAAGCGCGGTCTCTACTCGCCCGTCATCGCTTGCACGCTTCCTGCGCGTGTCGCCACCACCGAGGCCAGGGCGGCCACGGCGCCCGCGGCATCGGCAGTCCCGGCGAGCGCAACGTCCGCCACGCTCGCGCAGGCTGCCGGCACGGCGGGGTCGATCGCCGCCGATGCAGGCGCCTATCTCGGTCGGTCGGGCGGAGTACGCGGCGGTCTCGTCTGGGCCGCGTACGAGAAGGACGAGCAGGACGGGTTCGTCGACCGGATGGCGGAGGCGGTCGGAACGGCACGCTCGGCGGAGAGCGCGCTACAGGACCGGGCGACGGCCACGAAGCACGACGAGGACCAGGTCGCGAAAGCGGCGGAGGAGCAGAGGAGGGTCCACGAGGCCTCCGCTCGTCAGCGAGAGGTGGAAGCCAGAGCGGCACGGCAGCGGGAGGCGGACGCCGCGGCGGCGGAGCGACGGCGGACCTCGACATCCTCCGCCGGAGGGAGCTCCTCGAACACCGGGTCGGCGGGCGGGTCGACGCCGAAGCCACCGACCGTGGCGCCGGCTCCGGCTCCGGACGCGTATCCGGGCTACACGGGCCCGCGCTGCTACGCGCCCGGCGGAAAGACATGGAAGCCCTGCTGAGACGGTGTCAGCGGGCGACCGCTCACCGATCGGGGGCGGATTCTGTCGGGGGTCGGTGCCACTCTCGTCCGCACCGTCGTCCGAGACTCGTCCCCTGCGGAGGTCGCGATGCCCTTCCACGACACCCCCTGGCCCGCCGGAACACCCTGTTGGGCGGATGTGGCGGTCCCCGACCTGGCGCAGGCCACCGAGTTCTACGGCGCCGTCGTCGGCTGGACCTTCGTCGACACCGGCGAGGACTTCGGCCACTTCCGGATCTGCCAGACCGCCGGCCGCGCCGCCGCCGGGATCGGGCCCGTCATGGCGGAGGGCCAGCCCAGCGTCTGGACCCTCTATCTCGCCACCGAGGACGCGGACGCCACCGCGAAGCTCGCCGAGGAACACGGCGGCACCCTCCTCGCGGGCCCGATGGACATCCCCGACAGCGGCCGGATGGCCGTCCTGGCGGACCCGACGGGCTGCGCGTTCGGCCTGTGGGAGGCGAAGGGCCGGATCGGCATCGAGGTCTACAACGAGCCCGGCTCGGTGACCTGGGAGGACGCCCGACTGCAGGACGTGGCCGCGGGCCGGGAGTTCTACACCGCGGTCTTCGGCTACACCTACGAGCCGGTCCCCGGCCTGCCGCTCGAGGAGTACGCCACGTTCCACGCCGGCGGGGACCCGCTCGGCGGCATCGGCGGGTTGATGGGCGCGCCCGAGGGGACGCCCGGGCACTGGGTCGTCTACTTCTCGGTGGCGGACGTGGACGCGGCCGTCGCGGCGGCACGGGAGCACGGCGGGCAGGTGACGATGCCGGCCGAGGACACACCCTTCGGTCGGATGAGCGTCCTGGCAGACCCGTTCGGCGCGCCCTTCGCGGTGCACCAGCCGCCACCGGGGGGCTGAGCCGTCGAGCGCTCGCGGATGCCCCGCGGCGGGTCCGTGGGCGTGACCGGACGACCTGCGATCTCGACGTCGAGCACGTCATCCATGCCGCACCTCCGAGGAGCGCGACCTTCCGCCGAGCCATAGGAGCACACGTGCGCTAACTTGTCGCCGATGACCTGGCTCGACGGATCGGGACGCCACCTGCACGACTACCCACGGCCGTCCGTGGCCGTCGACGTCGCCCTGCTGACGGTGCGCAAGGGCCGCCTCGAGGTCCTGGTGCACGAACGCGAGACGGACGACGAGACCGGCCGCCTGTCCCTGCCCGGCACGTTCGTCCACGTCCGCGAGCGCCTGGCGGACGCGGCCCTGCGGGCCCTGCAGGACAAGGTCGGGGTGCACGGCGAGCGACCGGAGCAGCTCGGGGTGTTCGACGATCCCGACCGCGACGACCGCGGCCGCGTGCTCAGCGTCGCCCACGTCGACCTGGTCCCGCTGGACCGGCTGGGCGTCACCCGCACGCTGGTCCCGGCCCACGACCCGGGCGATCTCGCCTTCGACCACGCCGCGATCGTGCGGCGGGCGGTCCGGTGGGCCCGCGAGCTCTACCGGGACCGCCCCGATCCGCGCGGGCTGGCGGGGGACGCGTTCACCCTGTTCGAGCTGCAGCGGGTGCACGAGGCGGTGCTCGGCGAGCGCCTGCAGAAGGACACCTTCCGCCGGCGGATGCTGGGTGGGCTGCGGGAGACCGGGGCGTCGAGCAGCGGCTCCGTGGGCAAACCGGCCCGGCTGTTCACCCACGACGCCCCGGCCGACCGGGCGCAGGCATAAGGAAAACCGTCTCCATGTTGAGCGGGAGGTCGACGATCGGGAGGAGAGCCATGAAGGTTCGCACGTCGCTCCGGGCGCTGAAGCGCAAGCCCGGTGCGCAGGTGGTGCGCCGCCACGGCGCGGTGTTCGTGATCAACAAGAAGGAGCCGCGGCTCACGGCCCGCCAGGGCTGAGCCGACCCGAGGGCGACGGGCCCGTGGACCGGACGGTCCGCGGGCCCATCCACGGTCACGGGCCCGGCTCGGAGGCCCGCCGTGCGCGGACCGCCTCGTCGAAGGACTCGCGCGCGATGTCGATCCACCGTCCCTCGCCGGTGTCGGCGAACCGGTCCGGCGCGAGGTGCTCGGAGTAGACGACGAAGCAGCCCTGGATGCCCTTGACGACGGATTCGAGCAGCGACCGGGCGGGCCGCGCCGGGTCCACGAGGGTGAACCTGGGCTCGTCGTGCGCGTGCGCGTCGGCGAGCAGCAGCCCCCGACCGGCCAGGACGGCCGGGCCCGCCAGCTCCCGGGCCACCGCGACCGGGCTCATGGCGGCCGCCATCTCCACGACGTGCAGGGCCGTGGTCAGGTCTCCGCCCTGAATCCGCTCGGCCTGCTCCAACACGCCGTCGGCACCCAGACCGGTGAGCGTCGCGGTGACGTCGGCTGCCGCGTGCAGCCAGGCGACGGCCGCGGTCGCGGCCGCCATCCCGTCCACCTCGGTGAAGAGATCCTCGCTCCCCATCGGGACGTCCCGCAGCAGGTCCTCGGCCACCGCGATCTGCGCCGGGGACGCGTCGAGCCTGGTCAGCACGACCGCCTGACGGGCTCGCCCCGAGAAGTCCCCGCGGACAGCCCGCTCCACCGCATCGATCTCGCTCTCGACCTCCCGGGCGACGGACCGGACCGGACGCGGATCGTCGAAGGCGAGCAGCGCCCGGCCGAGCGCCTGGGCGCAGTCCGTGAACGGGTCCTCGGCGCGGAGCAGCACCCCGTCGTAGGGAGGATCCGGCCGGCGCAGGGCGTCGACCACCGCCGCGGGCCTGGGCGCCTCGACCAGGTGCGGGTCCGTGTAGGCGCGCCAGACCATCGACGACAGGCCGGTGAGCGACTCCACCAACGGCCCGGCAGCGGCCCCGGGCACCCGTCCGGGCACCCGGACCACACGCTCCGCCACCGCGCCGGCTCCGGTCTCCCAGACCGCGAGGATCGCCGAGGCCGAGTGGTCGTGCGCGTAGGTCGTCATGGCGGTCAGGATGGGCGTGGACGGGCCGCCGTCGGGGGCGAACCGGGGATCGGGCACCGGGAACCGCGCTCGGCGCGGCCGTGCGTGCCGGCCCGGGTGGCGAGGGCCTCGTCGAGCGCGCCTCGCCGCCCGTGGCCCCGCGGCCCTTCCCCGGGGCAGGATGTGGCATGACCATCTCGTCCCCGGCCGACACAGCCCAGCAGTCCGAGCCGACTCCGTCAGGGTCCACGCCGTCCGGTCTCGACCTCCGGTGGATCGACTCCGCGGTCCGCCCGCAGGACGACCTGTTCACCCACGTCAACGGCGCCTGGCTCCGCACCTACGAGATCCCGGACGACCGCTCGCAGGACGGCGCCTTCCGCGTCCTGCGGGACCGCGCCGAGGACGACGTCCGCGCCATCGTCGAGCGGGCCGCCGCGGCCGGGGCCGCCCCGGGCACCGACGCCCGGAGGATCGGCGACCTCTATGCCTCGTTCATGGAGGTCGACCGGGTCGAACGGCTCGGCGTCGAGCCGCTGCGCCCCCTGCTCGACGAGGTGTCCGCGGCGACGGACCGGGCGGCGCTCGCGTCCGTCCTCGGGCTGCGTCAGCGCCAGGGCCGCGTCTCGCTGTTCGGCGCGTTCGTCAGCACCGACGCCAAGGACTCCACCCGCTATCTCGTGCACCTCTCCCAGTCCGGCCTGGGCCTGCCGGACGAGTCGTACTACCGCGAGGAGGCCTCCGCGGAGATCCGCACCGCCTACGTCGAGCACCTCGAGAAGCTCGCGGGTCTCGTCGGCCTGGCCGATCCCGCCCGCGTCGCCGCCTCGGTGATGGAGCTGGAGACCGCGCTCGCCGCGGAGTCCTGGGACCGCGTCACCAACCGGGACGCGGAGAAGACCTACACGCTGATGACGCTCGCCGAGCTGCGCGAGCTGGCCCCGGCGTTCGACTGGGAGCCGTGGCTCGCCGCCCTCGGCGCCCCGGCCGGGTCCTTCGACGAGGTCGTGGTGCGGCAGCCGAGCTTCGTCGCCGCGGCCGCGACGCTGTGGGCCGAGCGCCCGCTCGAGCAGTGGCAGGCGTGGCTGGCGATCCGCACCGCGTCGGCCTGCGCGGACTACCTGAGCGCCGCCGTCGTCGAGGAGGACTTCGCCTTCTACGGGCGCACGCTCTCGGGCACCCCCTCGCTGCGCGACCGCTGGAAGCGCGGCGTCGGCCTGGTCGAGGGCGCGCTGGGTGAGGCCGTCGGGCGGCTCTACGTCGAGCGGCACTTCCCGGCGTCGTCGAAGGAGCGGATGGTCACGCTCGTCGAGAACCTCGTCGAGGCCTACCGGCAGAGCATCTCCTCGCTGGACTGGATGGGCCCGGAGACCCGCGAGCGCGCGCTGGCCAAGCTCGCGCGGTTCACCCCGAAGATCGGCTACCCGGACGTCTGGAAGGACTACTCCGCCCTGGACGTCCGGGCGGACGACCTGCTCGGCAACGTGCTGCGCGCGGGGGCCTGGCAGACGGACTTCGAGTTCGCGAAGATCGGCAAGCCCGTCGACCACGACGAGTGGCTGATGACCCCGCAGACGGTCAACGCCTACTACCACCCGCGGATGAACGAGATCGTCTTCCCGGCCGCGATCCTGCAGCCGCCCTTCTTCGACCCGGAGGCGGACGACGCCGCCAACTACGGCGGCATCGGCGCGGTGATCGGGCACGAGATCGGCCACGGCTTCGACGACCAGGGCTCGCGCTACGACGGCGACGGCAACCTCACGGACTGGTGGGACGAGGCGGACCGCGCCGAGTTCGACCGCCGCTCGAAGGCCCTGATCGCGCAGTACGACGGCCTCTCCCCCGCCGGCCTGCCGGACCACAAGGTCAACGGCGCGTTGACCGTCGGCGAGAACATCGGGGACCTCGGCGGGCTCACGATCGCGCTCAAGGCCTACCGGATCGCGACCGCGGACGCCGAGCCGCCGGTGATCGACGGCCTGACGGGCCTGCAGCGGGTGTTCTTCGGCTGGGCCCAGGTCTGGCGCGCGGTCACCCGCGACGCCGAGGCCATCCGCCGGCTCGCGATCGACCCGCACTCGCCGCCGGACCTGCGCTGCAACGCCGTCGTCACCAACCTCGACGCCTTCCACGAGGCCTTCGAGGTGACCGAGTCGGACGCCCTGTTCACCGATCCGGCCGCCCGCGTCCGCATCTGGTGACCCCCGGGTCGCGGGCCGGCGCATCCCCGCGCCGGCCCGCTGACCTGCGGTGACTCAGCGGGAGCGGAACTCGCGGAGGTTGCCGAACAGCAGTGCCAGGGCGGTCAGGGTGAGCAGCGCGGCGAGGACGACCTGGGCGTTGCGCACCAGGCCGAAGAAGATCACCGCCACCAGCGCGGCGGCGAGCGCGAGCACGGTCAGGCCCGCGAGGTAGGCGAGCACGCGGCGGCGCAGCACGGCCTCGACCCCGACGAACACGGCCAGGAATATCGCGAAGCCCAGCAGCAGCACCGGCGAGGGCCGTGTCACCACGACGCCGCTCGCGAGGATGAGCAGGGGCGCGCTGATCGCCGCCCACACGCGCAGCAGGCTGGTCCGGCGGTCCTGCGCGACGACGTGCGGCACCGGTTTGTGCCTCACGTGGGCGTCCGGGGCCAGGGGTGGGCCGGGATCGTCGAGGAACTCGCGGTGCGCGGCGCGCTCCTCGGCCAGCCGCGCCCGCTCCGCGGTGGTCTCGGCGAGCTCGCGCTGGCACCGCTCCACCTCCGCGGCGCGTTCGCGGCCCAGTTCCCGGGTGTCCTCGCGGGCCTTCAACGAGCGGGCCTGGGCGTGCAGGCCGCGCAGCGTGTCGCGGTCGGTCTCGATCGTCCGGTCGAGCTCGGCGAGGCGGTCGGTCAGGTCCTTGATCCGCTCGGCCAGCGCCGCCCGCTCCTCGTCCGCCGTGGGCGAGACCTTCTGCAGGCCCGCCCAGCCCAGCGGGTCCGCCCAGGACGCGCGGACGGCGCCGCTGCGCTCGTACCGCGGTCCGGCCGGGGCCCGCTCTCCGCCGAACGTGTCCCGCGTGTCCAGCCCCCACAGCCCGCGGAAGTCCCGCACCCAGGGGGTGTCGTCGTCGACGAGCACCGGGCTCCACGTGCGCGGGTGTCCCGGCCCGACGACGTGGCCGTCGCCCCGCGCGTAGTCCACGTACGGGATGCCGAACCCGCCGGTCCCGGGCTCCGGGGCCCACGGGGCGAGCCGGCGCCGGCCGCGTTCGAGCAGGTCGATGATCCGGCGCAGCGCCGGGAGCTCGACGGACACGACGTAGTCCCCGGCGATGAACGCGCCCGAGTGCGAGCCCGCCCCGGCGAAGACGACCGGGTGGTCACCCTCGCGCTGCAGGTCCGGATCGTCCCAGCGGCGGCGCAGGTCGTCCCCGGTGTGGTCGTGGGAGGAGAACGCGACCCAGGCCGGGTGCTCGTCCCCGTCGCCGTCTCCCTGGGCCGGCCCGGGCGCGAGGTAGACCGAGACCATCTCCCAGTCCGCCTCGTGGTCGTTCACGCCGTGGAAGGTGGAGCGCCAGTTGTTGCAGGCGTAGAAGTACCAGTACTGCAGGACGGTGTAGCCGCCCTCGCGGACGACCCGCCCGTAGTAGGGGCAGTTCTCGGTCGCCAGGTGCTCCCGTGTGGTGCGCTCCGCCGCCGCGACGAGCCCGCCGGGCACCTTGCCGCGCACGAGCAGCGAGATGCGCAGCAGCGCGTCGATCAACCGGGCGATCACGCCGACCGTCGCGAAACGGGCCGTGCCCCGCAACCGGGACCGTTCCTCCTTGCGCCAGCGGTTCAGCTCGCGGGCACGCATCGGCGCCTGCACGAACCGCAGGTAGAGGGGCTGGTCCCGGTACCGGAGCCCGGCCTCGCACAGGTCGTCGAGGGTGAGCTCGCCCGCCGCGACGAGCGGGGTCTCGCCCTCCGACCACAGGCTGCACTGCGCGACGTAGGGCTCCACCGCGATCGGGAGGAACAGCTCGCCCTCGGTGTAGCGGACGACCGGTTCGTAGGCCCGCAGCAGCTCCAGGTCGTCCTCCCCCGACGCCTTGTCCACCGAAGTCGAGGTCACCTCGCGAGCGTAGGCGAGATCGGCCGGCTCTGGTCCCCGTCCGGGGCGTCGGGGACCGCGCCGCCCGGGCGTGCAAGAGTGCCCGGATGGGCGAGGTCTGGACGAGTGCGCAGTGCGCCGAGGCCTGGGGTGTCAAGCCGGGCACCTGGCTCGGGTACGTCTCCCGCGGCCAGGCGCCCCAACCCCTGCCCGGCGACGGCCCCCGCCGGCTCTGGGACGCGGACGACGTGCGCGGCTTCCCCCGGCCGGGCGCCGGCCGGTCCCGCGCGGGAGCCACCCCCGAGGCCGAGGCCCTGCTCGGCGAGATGGCGGACGTCGCCACCCGGATCGACGAGCTGCGGGCCCGGCAGCGCACGCTGCTCGCCGAGGGGCGCGAGCAGGGTCTCGAGATCCGCGCGATGGCCCGGGCCCTGGGGATCTCCCCGCAGACGGCCTACGGCTGGCTGGGCGAGCGCTAGTCGACCGAGAACAGCCGCATCTGCAGGGCCAGCGTGCCGTAGTAGCCGACGACCGTGGAGATCTCGAACAGCTCGGCCCCGGTGAGCTCGGTGCGGAGCGCGGCGAACTCGTCGTCGGTGAGCCGGCCGCCCGCCAGGAGCAGGGCCGCGGCTCTCGCCACCGCGACCTCGCCCGGATCGTCCAGCGCGGGGATCCCACCGGCCGCGAGCATCCGCAGCTCGTCCTCGCCGAACCCCGCCCGCGCGGCGAGCAGCTCATGGGAGCGCTGCTCGAAACCGCTCGCCCAGTGCGCCGCGACCTGCAGGATCACCAGTTCGCGGCACCGGTCCGTGAGGACCCCGCGGTAGCGGATCGCGGCGCCGAGCTGCTGCAACGCGTCCCCCAGCGCCGGCTGCAGGAGCATCGCGCCGAACGGGCCGCGCAGGGCGCCGTCGTCGTCGGTGATCGGGAAGAGCTGCGGCCCGGTGGCGCGGGGACCACCGGTGATCGCCTCGTACACGGCGCGCTCGGCGGGGTCCAGCTCGTCCGGACGCCGGCCGGGGATCCTGCTCACTTCTCACTCCTGTCACTCGGGAGTGCCAGCCTAAGGTCGACCGGGTGCGATACGTGGTGATCGGTGCGGGTGCCGTCGGCGGCACGATCGGGGTGCGGCTGGCCGAGGCCGGGCGGGACGTCGTGCTGGTGGCGCGGGGGGCCCATCTCGCCGCGATCCGGGAACGCGGCCTGCGCCTGGACGAGCCCGGCCGCTCCCGCGCGGTGCGGCTGCCGACGGCGGCGGCGGTGTCCGAGGTGGACTGGCGCGCGGACGACGTCGCGCTGCTCTGCACCAAGACCCAGGACACCCCGCCGCTGCTCGACGCGCTGTACGCGGTCGCCCCGGACGTGCCGGTGGTGTGCGTGCAGAACGGCGTGGAGAACGAACGGCTCGTGGCCGAACGCTTCGCCCACGTCCTGGGCATCTGCGTGATGATGCCGACCGAGCATCTCGAACCCGGCCGCGTGGTCGCCTACTCCGGACCGGTACCCGGACGGCTGGACATCGGCGTCTACCCCGACGGCACGGACCCCCTCACCGAGGCCGTCGCGGCGGACCTCACCGCGGCGGGCTTCGCCTCCCGCGCGGAGGCGGCGATCATGCGCTGGAAGTGGTGGAAGATGATCGTCAACCTGGAGAACGTGCCGGAGGCGGTCTGCGGCCTCGACGATCCGGACCTGCGCACCCTGGTGAAGGCCGTCCGCGCCGAGGGCCGGGCCGTGCTCGACGCCGCGGGGATCGACTACGTGAGCGCGGAGGAGTCCCGGGAACGGCAGATCGCCGGGATGACGGTGCAGGCCGTCGACGGGCACGAGCGGACCGGCGGCTCGACCTGGCAGAGCCTGCAGCGGGGCGTCGGGTCGGTCGAGGCGGAGTACCTCAACGGGGAGTTCGTCGCGCTCGGGGAGAAGCACGGCGTGCCCACCCCGCTCAACCGCCTCCTGCTCGAGACGATCACCGCCATGGCGGCCGGCGGCGAGCGGCCGGGAGCCCACACCGCGGCGGACCTCCTCGCGGCGACCTGACCTTCAGGAAAGCCACATTCATGAAGTTTCCTTACATGAATGTGGCTTTCCTGAACCTACGCCGGGATCAGCCGCAGACCGCCCCCACGCTCGCGGAACCCACGAGCTTGGCGTACTTCGCGAGGACTCCGCGGGTGTACTTGTGCTGCTTCGGGGTCCAACCCTCCCGGCGGGCCTCGAGCTCCGCGGGATCGACCAGGACGTCGAGCAGGCCCTCGGAGACGTCGAGGCGGATCCGGTCCCCGTCCCGCACGAACGCGATCGGGCCGCCGTCGACGGCCTCCGGGGCGACGTGCCCGACGCACAGCCCGGTGGTGCCGCCGGAGAAGCGGCCGTCGGTGAGCAGGAGGACGTCCTTGCCGAGGCCGGCGCCCTTGATCGCGCCGGTGATCGCGAGCATCTCCCGCATCCCCGGCCCGCCCTTGGGCCCCTCGTAGCGGATGACGACGACGTCCCCCGTGGTGATCGTGCCGTCCTCCAGCGCGTCCATCGCGAGGCGCTCGCCGTCGAACACGCGGGCCGTACCCTCGAAGACCGCCTCGTCGAAGCCGGCGGACTTCACCACCGCACCCTCGGGCGCGAGCGACCCGCGCAGGATGGTGATGCCCCCGGTGGGGTGGATCGGGTCCGACAGCGCGCGGATGACGGCGCCGTCGGGCGCGGGCGCGTCCAGCTCGGCCAGGTTCTCGGCCATCGTCTTGCCGGTGACGGTCATGCAGTCCCCGTGCATCAGGCCCGCATCCAGCAACAGCTTCATGACGACCGGGATCCCGCCGATCCGGTCCACGTCGTACATGACGTGCCGGCCGAACGGCTTGAGGTCACCGAGGTGCGGCACCTTCGCACCGACGCGGACGAAGTCGTCGAGGGTCAGCTCCACCTCGGCCTCGTGCGCGATCGCGAGCAGGTGCAGCACCGCGTTCGTCGAGCCGCCCAGCGCCATGACGACGGCGATCGCGTTCTCGAACGCCTTCTTGGTCATGATGTCCCGGGCCGTGATGCCCAGCCGCAGCAGCTCGACGACGGCCTCGCCGGAGCGGCGGGCGTACCCGTCCCGGCGGCGGTCGACGGCCGGCGGCGCGGCCGAACCCGGCAGTGACATCCCCAGCGCCTCGGCCGCACTGGCCATGGTGTTCGCCGTGTACATGCCGCCGCACGCGCCCTCGGTGGGGCAGACGGCCCGCTCGATCGAGTCCACGTCCTCGCGGCTCATCAGGCCGCGCGCACACGCCCCGACCGCCTCGAACGCGTCGATCAGGGTGACCTCGCGTTCGGTGCCGTCGGACATCGTCGCCTTGCCGGGCATGATCGACCCGGCGTAGAGGAAGACCGACGCCAGGTCCAGGCGGGCCGCGGCCATGAGCATCCCGGGCAGGGACTTGTCGCAGCCGGCGAGCAGCACCGACCCGTCGAGCCGCTCGGCACCCATCACGGTCTCGACGGAGTCCGCGATCACCTCGCGCGAGACCAGCGAGAAGTGCATCCCCTCGTGGCCCATCGAGATGCCGTCGGACACCGAGATCGTCCCGAACTGCAACGGGAACCCCTCGGCGGCGTGCACGCCCTCCTTCGCCGCCGACGCGAGCCGGTCCAGCGAGAGGTTGCACGGGGTGATCTCGTTCCAGGACGAGGCCACGCCGATCTGCGGCTTGTCCCAGTCTCCGTCGGAGAGTCCGACGGCCCGGAGCATGCCGCGTGCCGCGGTGGCCTCCAGGCCTTCGGTGACGTCCTTGCTACGCGGTTTGAGGTCGGCCACGGTCGGACCGTACTCCGCGCACGGTCCGGAGGAGAGCCGTCAGGCGACCGTCACGTCCTCGGCGGACTCCGCGAGCAGCTCGCGGACCCGCGGCACGACGACCGACCCGTACAGCTCGATCGAGCGCATCAGGTCCGCGTGCGGCAGGGTGCCGCTGGAGTACTTGAGGTCGAAGCGCTGCGCCCCGAGCGCCCGCACGGACCGGGCGATCTTGCGGGCGACGGTCTCCGGCGACCCGACGTGCTGGGCCCCCTCCGCGACGTCCGCCTCGAACCGGGCGCGCGTGAGCGGCGGCCAGCCGCGTTCGCGGCCGATCCGGTCCAGCATGCCCTTGGCGTGCGGGTAGACGGTCTCGACGGCCTCGGCGTCGGTCTCCGCGACGAAGCCCGGCGCGTGCACGGCGATCGGCAGCGGTTCGCGGCCGAGCTGCTCCAACGCCTGGCGGTAGAAGTCCGCGTAGGGCGCGAAGCGCACGGGATCTCCCCCGATGACGGCCAGCACCATCGGGAGCCCGTGGCGGGCCGCCCGCAGGACCGACTCCGGACTCCCGCCGACGCCGACCCAGGTGGTGATCCGGCCGGACTCCGTCTTGGGGTAGACCTGCTGCTCCGTCAACGCCGCGCGGACGCTGCCCTCCCACGTCACGGGCCCCTCGGTGAGCAGCCGGGACATCAGCTCCAGCTTCTCGGTGAAGAGCGCGTCGTAGTCGGCGAGGTCGTAGCCGAAGAGCGGGAAGGACTCGGTGAACGAACCGCGGCCCAGGATGATCTCGGCCCGGCCGCGGGACACCGCGTCGAGCGTGGCGAACCGCTCGAAGACGCGCACCGGGTCGTCCGAGCTGAGCACGGTCACCGCGGTCCCGAGCCCGATCCGCTCGGTGCGCCCGGCGATGGCGGCGAGCACGACCTCCGGGGCGGACACGGCGAAGTCGTCGCGGTGGTGCTCGCCGACGCCGAACACGTCGACGCCGAGCCGGTCCGCGAGCACCGCCTGCTCGACGACGTCGCGGATCACCTGGGCGTACGGCGTGCGGGTGCCGTCCGGGGCGAGGGTGACGTCGCCGAAGGTGTCGAGGCCGAACCGGATCCCGTCGAGCGGGGTGCTGCGTTCCACGACGACGAGGCTACTCCATTAGCTGAACGCTCAACCGTTTCGGCACTACGGGTGGGGCCACGGGTTCTGCGCGCACCCCTTCAGCCCCAGGGTCTGCTGCTGCATCACCGGGGCGGGCAGTCCGGGGCCCGGGCACCGCTCGTGGGCGTGCCCCAGTGCGTGGCCGACCTCGTGGTTCACCAGGTAGTGCCGGTAGCCGGTCGGGTCGTCGGCGTAGTCCTCGTGCCCGTTGGTCCAGCGGTAGAGGGTCAGGATGGCGCGCGCACCGTTGCGGCAGGAGAGCGTGCCGTAGGTCTCCAACGGGCGGCAGAGCCGGCGCGAGGTGTCCGGGCTGGCGAGCAGCACCCGGAGCGTGGCGTCGTCGCCGTCGGTGCGGGCGAACGTCATCCGGCCGCCCGCGCCCCAGCTGCGCGGGTCGTTGAGGGTGTCCATGACGAAGGCGGCGAAGCGCTGCGGATCCACCGGCACGCCCTGCTCGACCTCCACCCTGATCGTCTTCACCGGTCCGGCCCCCGGGGCGGGGGCGCGCCCCGGCACGACGTCGAAGGCGCCGTCGAGGCTCTGCGGGACGTCCCTGCTCGTGAGCCCGGCGAGCTCGTCGGGCGTGGGCGCGGCCGGCGCCGCCGCGACAGCCGGCACGGGGGCAACCGGCACGGGGGCAGCGGACACGGCCGCAGCCGGCTCCGGGGGGACGGTCGCGGCGGAGACCGAGGGCTGCGGCAGGTCCTCCCGCACCGCCCCGTCCGCGGGCCCGCACGCCCCGAGCCCGCTCGCCGCGAGGAGCGCGACGAGCACGGCCGGCACACCCCACCCCGCCCGGCGTCGACGCATCCGGCACCCCTCCCTCCCGACTTCAGGAAAGCCACTTTCCCGCCATCTCCTGGCAGCAAGGTGGCTTTCCTGCAACCACGCCGGCGACCGTAGGACCGCCCCGGACCGGACGCCCGGCGACGCGCGGATCGGTTACCCGGCGTTGACGTGGCCGCACCCGTCCGGGGCACGACGTGCCGGACCCGCCACGCGGGACCCGCGGCGCGCGGCAACCGGGGTGCGACCGGGGGTCACCACCTACCCGACCGGTCTCCCCCACGGGGTTCCGTTCACTCCGTGGTGACGTCCGCGCATCCGGCCGGTTGAACGTTCTTGTCCGAACCTCGCCTTTCGGGCGATGATGAGTGAGCACCGTCCGGATGGCACCGGTCACGGAGCGTGTTTCTGTCGGGGTACACGTGAAGGAGACGACGATGTCGGTGGATCAGGACGTGAGTGGCGACTACGGCTACGACCTCGCCCACGAGATGAAGGTCGCCCTGGGGACGCCGATGACGACGCGGCGACGCCGCACGGTGTCCGTCCCGGCGCAGATCCTGCGGCGCGAGCTGGACCCGGACGCGGACTTCGGCTACGACAGCGCCCACGAGCTCTGAGGACCGGGGGCACCAGCACGCCCCGGCACGAAGTCCGAGCACCACACCCTGAACTCGATCTCCCTCCCACCCAGGACTCGACGGGCCGGCGGCGCGGCGCCCTTCCCCCCAGCGCCCGCCACCGGCCCGTCGTGGCATCCCCTGCGAACTCGGGCGCGGCACCCACGTGATCCAGACCACGAGCCGATCGCGTAGCACCGTGGACGGCGGCGTCGATACCTTCTAAGCGGAGAAACTCATTCCACTTAGAGGACGGTCATGTCCACCATCCCGGAAACGTCCGGTACACCCACGCCCCCCGACGCTCCCCCCGCCCCGGCGGCGTCCACACCCGACGCGCCGGTCGCGCCCGGCAAGCCGGCCACGTCCGACAAGCTCGACAGGGCCGTCCTCGCGACCGCCTCGGTGGTCGTCCTCGGCGCGATCATGTCCATCCTGGACGTCACCGTCGTCAACGTCGCGATCAACACCCTGGCCCGGGACTTCGCCGTTCCGCTGACCACGATCCAGTGGGTCGCCACCGGCTACACGCTCGCCCTGGCCACCGTCATCCCGCTCAGCGCGTGGGCCGCGGAGCGGTTCGGCACCAAGCGGCTCTACATGATCTCGATCGGCCTGTTCGTCCTCGGCTCGGTGCTCGCCGGGACCGCCTGGGACGCCACCTCGCTCATCGTCTTCCGGGTCCTGCAGGGGCTCGGCGGCGGCATGATCATGCCCATCGGGATGGTGATCCTGACCCGGGCCGCCGGCCCGAACCGCGTCGGCCGCGTGATGTCGGTGATCGGCATCCCGATGCTGCTGGGCCCGATCTTCGGCCCGATCCTCGGCGGCTGGCTCGTCGACGACTTCTCCTGGCGCTGGATCTTCTACATCAACCTGCCGATCGGCGTCGTCGCACTGGCCCTGGCCTGGCGGATCCTCGCCAAGGACACGGACCTGACGAAGCCGCGGCTGGACTTCGTCGGCCTCGCGCTGCTCTCCCCCGGCCTCGCCCTGCTGATCTACGGCCTCGCCGAGTCCGGCACGTACGGCGGCTTCGGGCACGCGCAGGTCCTCGTCCCGGCCGTGATCGGCGCCGCCCTGCTCGCCGTGTTCATCCGGCACGCCCTGCGGACCGAGCAGCCGCTGGTCAACCTGCGCCTGTTCACGAACAAGGTGTTCGCCGCGTCGATCGCGACGATGCTGCTGATGATCCTCGCCGTGTTCGGCGGAATGCTCCTGCTCCCGCTCTACCTGCAGGTCGTCCGCGGGGAGAACGCGCTGGACACCGGGCTGCTGCTCGCCCCGCAGGGCCTCGGCGCCATGCTCGCCATGCCGCTCGCGGGCCTGCTCGCGGACCGCACGGGCATCGGCCGCATCGTCCCCGCCGGCCTCGCGATCATCGGTGGCTCGTTCTTCTGGATGACCGGCCTCGAGGCGGACACGTCCTACCTGTCGCTGGGCATCGCCCTGTTCTTCATGGGTGTCGGCATGGGCTTCACGATGATGCCGACCTTCACCGGTGCGCTGCAGACGTTGCGCCGCGCGTCGATCCCGAACGCGAGCACCACGCTGAACATCACCCAGCAGGTCGCGGCGTCGATCGGCACCGCGGTGATGATCGTGCTGCTGACCAGCGTCATGACCTCGAAGCTCGGTGGCGCCGGTGGCGCCGCGGGCAGCGGCGGGAACATCGGCGATCTCGCCCAGCTCCCGCCGGAGGCGTTCGCGCAGGTCCAGCCGCTGCTCGCCCAGTCCTTCGGGCAGACGTTCTGGTGGGCGCTCGGCTTCGTCGCCGTCGCGTTCGTCGTCGCGGTGTCCCTGCTGCCCAAGCGCAGGCCCACCCCCGTGCTGGAGGACGGCGAGGCGCCCGCGGGCCCGCCGGTCATGATGCACTGAGCGCAGCCCCGCGAACGCACGCCCGACACGAGGACGGCCGATGACGACCTCCGCGCCCACCGCGACGACCCTCCCCGCGACGCCCACCCACGGGGCCGACAGGCCCCTGCGGGCCGACGCCGAACGCAACCGGCGCCGGATCCTGGACGCCGCGCGTGAGGTGTTCGCCCGGCGGGGGCTGGAGGCCGGCCTCGACGAGATCGCCAGGCACGCGGGGGTCGGGACGGGGACGGTCTACCGCCGGTTCCCGGACAAGGCCCGGCTCGTCGAGGCGCTGTTCGAGGAGCGGCTCGCGCTCGTCCTCGGCACCATCTCCGACGCCGCGGACGAGCCGGACGCCTGGCAGGGGTTCGTCGGCGCCATCGAGGCCCTGACCCGCATGCAGATCGAGGACCGCGGGCTCAAGGACGTCTTCTTCAGCCACTTCGGGGACGCCGAGGCCTTCCGGGAGCACCACGACCGGCTCGTGCCCCTGCTCGAGTCCCTCGTCTCCCGGGCGAAGGCGGCGGGCGAGCTCCGGCCGGACGTCGAGCTCACGGACCTCGCCGTCGTCCAGCTCACGCTGTGCCAGGTCGGCCGGTTCGCCGAGGACGTCGAACCGGACCTCTGGCGCCGGCATCTCGGCATCGTGCTGGACGGGTTGCGCGTGGCGCGGAGCGCGCCGAGCCCGCTCGGCGCGCCCCCGATGGACGCGGCCGCCTTCGACGCCGCCTGCGGCCGGGAGCGCGGCGGCTCCTGACGCGAGGCGTCCCCGGCCTTGAGCCGGGCACCCCCGGCGAGCTACGTTGCTCAGGTGAACTCAGCAGCGCGGCCCGGGGCGACCCTGCTCGTCGTCTCCACCGCGGCGTTCCTCGCCACGCTGGACCTCTTCATCGTCGCGATCGCGTTCCCCGCGATCCGGGCGGACTTCCCGGACGCCGGGATCGCGAACCTGTCCTGGGTGCTCAACGCCTACACCGTCGTGTTCGCGGCGTTCCTCGCCCCGGCCGGACGGCTGGCGGACCGGTTCGGCCGCAGGCGGCTGTTCCTGCTCGGCGTGGCGACCTTCACCCTCGCCTCGGCGGCCTGCGCCCTCGCGGGATCGGTGTGGCTGCTCGTCGTGTTCCGGATGCTGCAGGCCGCCGGCGCCGCGCTGATCATGCCGACGTCACTGGCGCTGCTCCTCGCCGCGTTCCCGGCGGAGCGGCGCTCGGTCGCGGTCGGGACCTGGGCGTCCGTCGGCGCGATCGCGGCCGCGCTGGGGCCGCCGGTGGGCGGGCTGCTCGTCGAGGCGTCCTGGCGCTGGGTGTTCCTGGTCAACCTGCCGATCTGCCTGGTCACGCTCGTGGTCGGGCCGCGGGTGCTGCGGGAGTTCCGGGACGCCCGCACCGGGGTGCCGGACCTGCTCGGCGCGGCCGGGCTGCTGCTCGGCGTCGGCGCGCTCGCCTACGCGCTGGTCAAGGCGCCCGAGGACGGCTGGGCGAGCCCGGGGGTGCTCGTCGCGTTCGGGCTCGCGCTGCTGGCGCTGACCTGGGTGCCGTGGCGCTCCACCCGGCACCCGGCACCGATCATGGACCTGCCCGCGCTGAGGGTGCCGACGTTCTGGCTCGCCTGCGTCGCGATGGCCGTCTACTCGTCCGGGTTCGCGGCGATGCTGCTCGGCAACGTCGCGTTCCTGACCGGCATCTGGGGCGACTCGGCGCTGACCGCCGGGCTGTCGCTCGCGCCCGGCCCGCTCGTGGTCGTGATCGTGGCGCGGCTCGGCGGGTCGTTGAACCACCGGTTCGGCGCGGGGCCGATGATGGTGGCCGGCGGGGTCTCGTTCGCGCTCGGCGTGGGCGTGTGGCTGTGGCGGATGGGCGTCGAGCCCGCCTACCTCACCGCGATGCTGCCCGGCCAGCTGCTGACCGGCCTCGGCGTCGGGCTGCTCATGCCCAGCCTGTCCGGGATCGTGGCCACGGTGCTGCCCGCGGCGCGCTGGGGCTCCGGCTCGTCGATGGTCAACACCTGCCGGCAGGTCGGCACGGTGCTGGGCACGGCGATCCTGGTCCTGCTGATCGGGGACTCCCCCGGCCTCGCGAACTTCCGGCACAGCTGGCTCTTCGCGGGCGCCACCGGGGTGGTCGCCGCGGCGATCGGGGTCGTGATCGCGTCGCGGCGGAGCCGGGACCGTGCCCCGGAACCGGCGGAACCCGCGGAACCGGAGCTCGCGAACCCGGCACCACGGCCCGTCGGCGCGGCCGGGGACTGAGCCCGGCCGCGCACCCGCCCGGTCAGGGGGCGCCGATGACGCCGCGCTCCCGCAGCCCGCCGATCTCGGCGGAGCCCAGCCCGAGGATCTCCGCGAGCACCTCCTCGGTGTCCCGGCCGAGCAACGGGACCCGCCCGGCGGGGCCGCGGTCGCCGTCGAAGCGCAGGGGCGACCGGGCGGTGATCGCCGCGACCCCGGAGCCGGGCAGCGCCATGTCCTCGAGGATCGCGTGCACGCCCCGCCGGTGCTGCGCGACGACGTCGGTCATCCCCTGGTAGCGGCCCCACAGCACGCGGGCGGCGTCGAGCTCGTCGCTGACCTGCTTGAGGTCCCGCGTCGAGAACCAGGGACGCAGGACGGCCGCGATGGTCTCCCGGAGGCGGTAGCGCTCGGACTCCTGCGTGAGGTCCGCGTCCAGTGCCGCCTCGAGCGCCGTGAACACCGCCTCGGTGCCGGTGACCTTCCGCAGCGCGGACCACTGGCCCTCCGTCAGCGCGACGACCATGACCCGCTGCCCGTCCGAGCAGGCGAAGTCCACGCCGAAGCTGCCGTAGACGTGGTTGCCGTGCCGCGGGCGCTCGTGCCCGCGCTCCTCGGACTCCGACAGCCAGCCGAGGTTCGCGACCCCGGCCAGCGCGACGTCGGACAGGGCCAGCTCGATGAACGCGCCCTCCCCGGTCCGCGCGCGCTTGTGCAGCGCGGCCAGCACACCCGTCGAGACGCTGAGGCCGGTCACCAGGTCCCAGGCCGGGAGCACGTGGTTGACCGGTGCCCCGCCCTCCTCGGTGCCGGTGATCTGCGGGATCCCCACCTCGGCGTTGACCGTGTAGTCGACGGCCGGGCGGCCGTCCGGATAGCCCTGGACGCGCACGTGGATCAGGTCCGGGCGGGTCGCCGCGAGGGCCTCGTGGGACATCCACCGGCGCCCGACGACGTTGTCGATCAGCACCCCGCGGTCCTCGCCGGGTGCCGCGATCAGCGCGGTGACCAGCTCGCGTCCCTCGTCCGAGCGCATGTCCACCGCGACCGAACGCTTGCCCTTGTTGAGCGACGCCCAGTAGTAGCTCTCGCCGTCCCGGGCCACCGGCCAGCGCAGGTGGTCGCTCCCGCCGCCGACGGGGTCGATCCGCACGACGTCCGCGCCGAGCTGCGCCAGCGTCATCCCACCCGTGGGGCCGGCCACGAAGCTCGCGCACTCCACGATGTGCAGGCCTTCGAGCGGCCTGGTGGTCCCCGTCACCGCGTCCACACTCCTTCTTCTCGACTGCTGCGCCATTCTCCCCCCTCGGGTCGGGCGAGCCCCGCGGGGAGCCTTGCTCTGCGCACGCCCACGCACCACCCGTGCCGGCGACCCCCGTGATCACCGATTCCGACCCCCGATGCGGTCACGGACGGCTGCCACGGGTCACGAACGGTGATCACACCCGCCCGGCACGGGTGGCGCGTCGGTGTGCGCAGAGCAAAGGTCCGCCGACGGCGTTCCGGGCCGAAGCGGGACCCGGATCCGGCCGACTCTTAACGTTCGTTCAGTCAGGGTCTTGTCACCGGCCGCTCCCCGGGTCAGGGTGGGGGTGTGGCGACGATGCCGATCGGCAGCATCCCGGCGTACTGGGCGGAGCGAAAGCCCGACGAGACCGCACTGTCCGACGACCGGACGACCCTGACCTGGGCCGAGCTGGACTCGCGGACCAACCGGCTCGCGCGCGACCTCGAACGCCGCGGGGTCGGCGAGGGATCGTTCGTGATGATCGCGCTGCCGAACTCCACGGCGGTACACGAGACGGCCTTCGCGGCGTGGAAGCTCGGTGCGACCCCGCTGCCGATCTCCTGGCGGATGCCCGCGGCGGAGCGGGACGCGCTGGTGGCGCTGGTCGACCCGGCCGTCATCGTCGGTCCGGACGAGGTCCCCGGCTTCCCCACCCTGCCGATCGGCCACGAGCCCGATCCCGCACTGCCCGACGGGCCGCTGCCCGAGCGGGTGCCGCCGCGGTGGAAGGCGCTCGCGTCGGGCGGGACCACCGGCCGTCCCAAGATCATCGTGTCCAGGGATCCCGGCGAGTTCGATCCCGGGGAGCCGATCGTCGAGATGGCACCGGACGGGCGTCATCTGGTGCAGGGCCCGCTCTACCACAACGGGCCGTTCCTGTTCTCGTCGTTGGCGATGGTCCTCGGCAACCCGGTGACCGTGCTGCCCCGCTTCGACGCCGAGACCGTGCTCGCGACGATCGCCCGCGAGCGGATCACCTACACGACCATGGTCCCGACCATGATGCAGCGCATCTGGAAGCTGCCCGACGAGGTCAAGGCGCGGTACGACCTGTCCTCGCTCCGGACGGTGCTGCACACCGCGTCCGCCTGCCCGCCCTGGTTGAAGCGGGCGTGGATCGAGTGGGTCGGCGGGGACGTCGTGTGCGAGATCTTCGGTGGTACCGAGGGCAACGGCGCGTGCTGGATCTCCGGGACGGAGTGGCTGGAGCACCCGGGCTCGGTGGGCCGGGCGATGGAGGGGTTCCAGGTCAAGATCCTCGGCCCGGACCGGCGGGAGCTGCCGCCGGGTGAGGTCGGCGACGTCTACATGCTCCCGGAGAACGGCCCCGGCTCCACCTACGAGTGCATCGGCGGCACGCCGCAGTACGACGCGGACGGCTGGGAGTGGATCGGGGACATGGGCCACCTCGACGCCGAGGGCTACCTCTTCCTGGCGGACCGCCGTACGGACATGATCATCTCCGGGGGCGCCAACGTGTACCCGGCCGAGGTCGAGGCGGCGATCGACGGGTTCCCCGGCGTCCGCTCCAACGCCGTGATCGGCCTCCCGGACGAGGACCTGGGCCAGCGCGTGCACGCCGTCGTCGACGCCCCCGGCGGGCTCGACGAGGCCGCGTTGCTGCAGTACCTGGCCACGCACCTGACCCGCTACAAGATCCCCCGCAGCGTCGAACTCGTCGACGCGCCCGTCCGCAACGACGCGGGCAAGGTCCGCCGCGGCGCCCTGCGCGCCGAACGGATCACGTCCGCAGCACTGGAAGGAAGCAGCTGATGGGCTCCATGACCGGCAAGGTCGCGATCGTCACCGGCGGTGCGACGGGCCTCGGGGCCGCCGTGTGCCACGGGCTCGCCGCCCGCGGCGCCACGGTGGTCGTCAACTACTCGAAGAGCGTCGACGAGGCCGAGGCGACGGCCGCGCAGTGCCGCGAGGCGGGCGTCGAGGCCGTCGCGATCCAGGGGGACGTGGGCGACGACGCGGACTGCCGCCGGCTCGTCGCGGACGTCCTGGAGCGCTGGGGGCGGGTCGACGTGCTGGTCAACAACGCGGGCCGGACCAAGATGGTCGCCCACGAGGACCTCGAGGGACTCGACGCGGACGATTTCCGGGCGATCTACCGCACCAACGTCGTCGGACCGTTCCAGATGGTGCGGGCGGTCACCCCGGCCATGAAGGAGCAGGGCTACGGCGCGATCGTGAACGTCTCCTCGATCGGCGGTCTCCAGGGCATCGGCACCTCGATCGCCTACGCCGCCTCCAAGGGCGCGCTCAACACGATGACGCTCTCCCTGGCCCGAGCGCTCGCCCCGGAGATCCGGGTCAACGCCGTGTGCCCCGGCTTCATCGGCACCCGCTGGTTCTCCGGCCCGCTCGGTGCGGACCGCTTCGACGAGATGGTCGCCTCCCAGGAGCGCATCACGCCGCTGCAGCGGGCCGGGACACCGGAGGACATCGCCACCGCGGTCGTCTTCCTGGCGGACGAGGGCGCGGTGCACATGACGGGCACGACGATGGTGTCGGACGCGGGCATGCACCTGGGTCCGCGGGCGAAGGCGTCGCGGGAGTGAGCGCGTAACGTCGCCGATCATGCCCACCCTGCTGCACCTCGACTCGTCTGCCGACCTGCGGAGGTCCCGCTCACGGTCGATCACCCGCGCCTTCGCGGAGGCATGGACCGGCCTCGGACCGGAGCGCACGGTGATCCGGCGGGACCTGCACCGGGATCCGCTACCGCACCTGCGGGACGCGGACCTGCACTGGGCGCCGCGGCTGCGACCCGCGGACGCCGCACCGCCGGCCGAGGCGGAGCGGGTGCAGCAGGAGATCCTCGACGAACTGCTCGCCGCGGACGTCCTGCTGGTCGGGGCGCCGCTCTACAACTACTCCGTGCCGTCGACGCTCAAGGCCTGGATCGACCACGTCCACGTCCCCGGGGTCACGGCGCCGTTCGACACGGACACCCAACCGCTCAGGGGGCGCCCGGCCGTCGTCGTCACGAGCCGGGGCGCGTCCTACGACGCCGGGACGCCCACGGAGGGGTGGGACCACGCCGTCCCGATGCTGCGGATCATCCTGGGTACGTCCCTCGGGATGGCGGTCTCGGTGATCACCACGAGTCTCACGCTCGCCGAGACCGTGCCCGCGCTGGCGGATCAGCGCGACCGTGGCCGAGCCGAGCTCGCGGAGGCGCACGCGCAGGCGGCGGAGCTCGCGGCGCGGCTCGGCCGGTCGGTTCCGCGCTGAGGCCCGGGTGCGGGGTCGGTCGCCGACGAGCTCCGGCCCGGCGTCGGGTGACCGGCCTCACCAGGTGGCACCGGCCGGCTGCCGGACCGCGGCGTTGAGCCGGTTGAACACGTTGATCGCCCCGATCGAGAGCAGCAGCGACGAGAGCTCCTTCTCGTCGTAGTGGTCGGCGGCGTCGTCCCAGACCGCGTCGGGGACGGGATCCGGCCGGTCCGCCAGGCGGGTCACGCACTCGGCGAGCGCCAGGGCGGCGCGTTCCGCGTCGCTGAAGTAGGGCGACTCCCGCCAGGCCCCGACGCCCCAGATCCGCTCGTCCTTCTCCCCTGCCTCCTTGAGCTCCCTCGCGTGCATGTCGACGCAGAAGCTGCAGCCGTTGATCTGGCTCACCCTCAGGTGGATCAGCTGGTGGGTCGTGCCGGGGACGGTGCCCGCCGTCGCCGCCTCGCCCAGCGCGAGCAGTGCCGTCAACGCATCCGGCAGCACCATCGCGGGATTGGTCATCCGAGCCTTCATCGTGTCCTCCTCGTGTCCGCCCCGTGTGGGCGGCCCACAGGGGTGACCCGCGGGGCCGGGAGGATGTGACAGGTTCGGGACGACGGGTTCCGGCCCGGTCCGAGGGGTGCCGAGGAGGCGAGTGGGCGCACTCCGTTGCGTGATGAATCGATTTCCGACTACCCTCTGTGGTCTCCCCCACCCCTGCTGACCTGCGACGACGGCCGGTCGATCGACGACGCGGAGCGCGGTCACGTCCATCCGAGCCATCATGGCTGTTGACATCGCTACAGACTTGAACCAATATCTTTAAAGTCTGAAGTGATCCACACCATGGAGGTTGCCCAATGGCGGGCACATGCCTCACCGTCGATCGCCTGTCGGTGGTGTTCGAGTCGCGCAGCGGCCGTCACGCCGCCGTCCGCGACGCGTCGTTCGAAGTCGGCGAGGGCCGGATGGTCGGGCTGGTCGGTGAGTCGGGCAGCGGCAAGACCGCAACCGGCCTGGCTCTGCTGGGCCTGCACGACCCGGACACCACCACCGTCGCCGGCAGCGCCGTGTTCGCGGGCACCGAACTCGTGGGTCTGACGGAGCCGGAGGCGAACGGGCTACGCGGCTCCCGCCTCGGGATGATCTTCCAGGACCCGATGACCGCGCTGAACCCGCTGCTCACGATCGGCACCCAGGTGACCGAGACGATCAGGGTGCACGACGGCCTGGGCCGGGCCGCGGCCCGGGAGCGGGCCATCGAGGTGCTCGGACGGGTCGGGATGCCGGACCCGGCCAACCGGTTCCGGCGCTATCCGCACGAGCTCTCGGGCGGCCTGCGTCAGCGGGCCATGATCGCCGCCGCCATCGCGTGCCGGCCCCGCCTGCTCGTCGCGGACGAACCCACGACGGCACTGGACCTCACCATCCAGGCCCAGATCCTGCGCCTGCTCCGCACCCTCTGCGACGAGGACGGGATCTCGGTCCTGCTCATCACCCACGACCTCGGCGCCGTCGGTGCCGTCTGCGACGACGTCGTCACGATGTACGCGGGCGAGGTCGTCGAGATCGGCCCGACGGCCGAGGTCCTCGACCGGCCGCGGCACCCCTACACCGCACGTCTGATGGCGGCCCGGCCCCGGATCGACGGGTGGGACGAGCACCTCGACGTCATCCCCGGACGCGTGCCCTCGCCGTCCACCACCCCGAGCGGATGCCTGTTCAAGCCGCGCTGCCGGGAAGCACAGGACGTCTGCGGCGAGCCGCAGGTCCTCACCCCGCTGCTCCCCGGCCGGAGCGTGCGCTGCATCCGGGCGGCCGAGCCGGCCGGGGTCGTCGCGTGAGCGCGCCGCTGCTGTCGGTCCGGGACCTGACCGTGGAGTACCGGGTCGGGCGGGGTCGGCTGCGGGCCGTCGACCACATCGACTTCGACCTCGACGCGGGTCAGACCCTCGCCGTCATCGGGGAGTCCGGATCCGGCAAGTCGACGGTCGCGAGCGCGCTGCTGCGGTTGGTGCCGCACACCACCGGTCGGATCGACTTCGACGGCCTGCGCTGGGACGACCTCAAGGGCGCTGCACTCCGCCGGGAACGCCACCGCATGCAGTTCATCCCGCAGGACGCGGGATCCTCCCTCGACCCCCGTTGGCGGGTGCGTGAGTCGGTCGCCGAACCCCTGGTCGTCGCCGGAACGTCCGCGCGGGAGGCCCGGGCGAGGGCGGGTGAGATGCTGGACCGTGTCGGCCTCGAGGGTCCGCTGCAGGAGCGGTTCCCGCATCAGCTCTCCGGCGGGCAGCGGCAGCGGATCGCGATCGCCCGAGCGCTCATCTCGCGTCCTCGCCTGGTGATCTGTGACGAGGCGGTCTCCGCGCTGGACGTCTCGCTCCAGGCCGAGATCGTCAACCTGCTCGTCGAGCTCCGGGCGGAACGCGAGCTCACCTACGTCTTCATCACCCATGACATCGCGCTCCTCCCCTACATCGCGGACCGGGTCGCGGTGCTGTACCTGGGCCAGATCGTCGAGGCGGGTCCGGCGCGATCGGTCCTCGAGAACCCACAGCACCCCTACACCCAGGGGCTGCTGTCCTCTCTCCCCCGCGCCGAACCCGGCATCGGGCAGGCCCGACCCGTCCGTGGGGAGATCCCGGACCCGGCGGATCCCCCCTCGGGATGCCGGTTCCATCCCCGGTGCCCGCTGGCCCTCGACGAGTGTGCCGTGGTCGAACCCACGGTGGAGCTCGTGGCGCCGGACCACGCGGCGTCCTGCCATCTGCTCGTACCCACCGGCGCGACGAGCCCCACCACGACCGATCCCGGCACGACCGATCCCGGCATCACCGGCCCGGGCACCACCGGCCCGGGCACGACGGCACTGCCCACGACCCCTTCCCTCCGAAAGGCACGCTCGTGACCCCCTTCCGGACAACGATGTCCGCTCTCCTGCGCCGAAGCTCACTCGGGCTGCTCGGCGTCGCGCTCGTGGCGACGGCCGCCTGCGGCGCACCGGCGCAGGGCGGCGGACAGGCCGACTCGACCCTCACGGTCGCGATCAACACCAACCCCTCGTCCCTCGACCCGCAGGCGGGGCCGTCGGGTACCGACCACGTCTCGCTCTACCCGCTGTACGCCACGCTCGTCGACTTCGACCCGAAGACGATGGAGGCCGCTCCCGGTCTGGCGACCGAGTGGTCCTTCCCGGACCCGACGACGCTGAAGCTCACCCTCCGCCCGGGCCTGAAGTTCTCCGACGGCACCGTGCTCGACGCCGCCGCGGTCAAGGCGAGCCTCGACCGGTACAAGACCCAGACGAACAAGGCCGACCTCGCGAACGTCACCTCGGTGGAGGCACCCGACGCCACCACGGTCCTCCTGCGGCAGAAGACGCCGGACTCCTCACTCGTGCTGGTGCTCGCGGACCGCGCCGGCATGGTCGTTCCCGCCGCCGCGGCCAACCCGGACTTCGCGCAGAAGCCGGTCGGCGCCGGACCGTACTCGTTCGTCAGCTACAGCCCGGGCGACCGGCTGGTCCTCAAGCGCAACCCGAACTACTACGGCGAGGCGCCGCCGATGGAGAACCTGACGTTGCGCGTCATCACCGACCCCAAGGCGGCGGCGAACGCGCTGATGTCCGGCCAGGTCGACTTCGCGGACAACCTCGACGCCAACGACATCCCGCAGCTCAAGGGCAACGACAAGCTGACCGTCGAGAGCAACGTCGGCCTCTGGTTCGACATGCTCTACTTCAACCTGGCCCAGAAGCCGCTGGACGACGTGCGGGTGCGGCAGGCGATCAACCTCGCGCTGGACCGGGACGAGATCATCGCCGGCACGGTGAACGGCGAGGGCGAGCCCGCCCGGCAGCCGCTGCCGTCGTCCCACTGGGCCTACGACAAGGCCAACGCCTCGGTGTGGCCGCACGACGTGGCCAAGGCCAAGCAGCTGATGGCCGAAGCCGGCTACGCGAACGGCGTGACGATCACGTCGGTCTGCACGTCGTCGCCCCTGGAGATCAGGCGCAACGAGATCATCCGCTCGCAGCTCGCCCAGATCGGGATCGACTACAAGGTCACGTCGATGGACACCAACCAGGGCGTGTCGAACTACTTCGAGAAGCAGGCCACCAACGCCGCCCAGTACGCCTGGTCCGGTCGGCCCGACCCGGGACAGACGTACTCGCGGCTCTTCGGGGCGGCGAGCTACCAGAACCCCGGCAAGGTCGCGGTGCCCGGCCTCGACGAGATCCTGACGCAGGCCGTGGCCACCCAGGACCTGGCCGCCCGGTCCGCCGCGTACGCCAAGGCGGACAAGCTCATCGCGGACTTCGCGCCGTACGCGCCGCTGTACTTCCGCGGCGACGTCACCGCCTACTCGAAGTCGGTGACGGGCTACACGGCCAGCCTGCTGGGCAAGCCGAAGGTGGCGTTCCTGGCAAAGGGCAGCGGGGCCTGATGTCCACGGTCTCCCTGCCTCCCGTCTCGCTGCGGCCCGAGCCGCGGCGGGACGGGGCCCGGGCGCCGAACCGGCGGGCGCTCGCGCTGCGCACGGTGGCGCTGCGGATCGGCGCCTTCCTCGCCACCCTGGTCCTCGCGACGTTCGTCGCCTTCCTCCTGATCAAGCTCGTCCCGGGCGACCCGGCGACGGCGATCGCCGGTGAGAACGCGACACCGGAGCGGCTCGCCGAGATCCGGGCCCAGCTCGGGCTGGACCAGCCGCTGCTCGTGCAGTACGGCGGCTGGGCCCTCTCGGCGGTGCAGGGAGACTTCGGAACCTCGCTCTACTCGGGGCAGAGCGTCGCCGGGCTGATCGCCCAGCGCCTGCCGGTGACGCTGTCGCTGGTCGCCTGTTCGCTCGTGCTCGCGATCGTCGTCGGCATGGCGGCCGGGATCATCGGCGCCATGCGGGCCGAGCGGCCGTCGGGACGGATCGTCACCGGGGTCGCCACCCTCGGCATCGCGATCCCGAACTTCTGGCTCGGGCTCGTCCTCGTCACGCTCTTCGCCCTGTGGAACCCCTGGTTCCCGGCCACGGGCTTCTCCCAGGCCGGTGACGGGCTCGGCGAGTTCCTGCGCTTCGCGATCCTGCCGACGCTCGCACTGGGCGCGGCGGGGGTCGCGGAGGTGGCGCGGCAGCTGCGCGGGGCCCTGCTCGAAGTCCTGACGGCGGACTACATCCGGATGGCGCGGTCGAAGGGGATCTCCCGCTCGGCGCTGCTGCTCCGGCATGCGCTGCGCAACGCGGGGGTCCCGATCGTCACCGTGCTCGGCCTGCTCATCAACCGGCTCGTCGGCGGGACCGTCGTCGTCGAGGTGGTGTTCGCCATCCCCGGGATGGGGACGCTCGTGATCGATGCCGTGAACCAGCGCGACTACCCCGTGATCCAGGCCGTCGTCCTGGTCATGGCGGTGATCGTGCTGGTCGCGAACGCGATCGTCGAGATCCTCTACCGGCGGATCGACCCGAGGATCCGGCTCTCATGAGGACCGAACGGCTCCGCCAGGTGCTGGCGCGGTGGCGTCACGAGGAGAAGGCCGCGATCGTCGCGGCGGCGGTACTCGTGCTGCTCGTGCTCGTCGCCCTGCTCGCCCCCCTGATCGCGCCGCACGATCCCGCGGTCCAGGACATCGGCAACCGGTTGGCGGCACCGTCCGCGGCGGCGCCCCTGGGCACCGACGATCTCGGACGCGATGTGCTCTCCCGGCTGCTCTACGGCGCGCGGGCCTCGCTGGTCGCGTCGGTCCTCGCGATGGGCGTGGCCGTCGCGATCGGGCTGCCCCTGGGCCTCGCGGCCGGTTTCGCGGGCGGCGTCGTCGACATCGTCCTGCGCCGGGTGCTCGACACCGTCCTCGCCTTTCCCGCGCTCGTGCTCGCGATCGGGGTGACCGGTGTCGTCGGCCCCGGCCTGGTGACGGCGATGTGCGCGATCGGCATCGTCTTCGCCCCCAACGTCGCGCGGCTGATCCGCGGTCAGACGCTGTCGACCCGCGAACGCCTCTACGTCCCGGCCGCGATCACCTACGGCTCCCATCCCCTCCGGGTGGCCGTGCGGCACGTCCTGCCGAACGCGATCGCACCCGTGGTGATCCAGATGTCCCTGTTGATGAGTACCGCACTGCTCGCCGAGGCGAGTCTCAGCTTCCTCGGTCTCGGCGTCCAGCCGCCGACCTCCAGCTGGGGCTCGATGCTCGGCCAGGCCTACGGCCACATGGCGACGGCGCCGGTCCAGGTGTTCGCACCGGGCCTCGCCATCGTCCTGACCGCCTACTGCTTCATCGCGGTCGGAGACGCCCTCCGCCGCGAGCTCGACCCGCGCCAGCAGACGTCCTGACCTCCTCCGTTCTCCTCGAAAGGCGGCATCCTCCGATGTCACTCGTGTCCTACGAAATCTCCGGCCCCGTTGCCCGCGTCACCCTGAACCGGCCGGACAACCTCAACGCCGTCAACGCCGAGCTGACCGACGGCGTGGGCCGCGCCTTCACCGCGGCCTCGGCCGACGACGACGTCCGGGTCGTCGTCCTCGACGCCGTGGGGCGTGCCTTCTGCGCCGGTGCGGACCTGAAGGACCCGAACACCCACTCCGGGGACGACCTGCTCGCCCACCTCGCCACCCGGGAGAGCGGCGGCCTCGAGTCCGTCGCCGCGTGCCCGAAGCCGGTGGTCGTCGCGGCGCAGGGCTGGTGCGTCGGGGCCGGCGTCGAGCTCGTCCTCGCCGCGGACATCGCGATCGTGGCCGAGGACGCCAAGTTCTTCCTGCCCCAGGTCGCGCTCGGCATCGTCCCCGGCGCCGGCGGGATGAGCCGGCTCCTGCGGAAGGTCGGCCCGACCTGGGCGAACCGCCTGGTCATGCTGGGCGAGAAGATTCCCGCCGAGCTCGCGCTGCGCATCGGGCTGGTCTCGGAGATCGTCCCGAAGGACTCCCTCGCGGCGCGGGCCGACGAGATCGCCCAGGCCCTGGCCGCCGCGCCCGCGGCAGCCCAGCGGTTGGCGAAGGAGTCCCTCTCCCAGGCCGCCGAGATGCCGCTGGCCGCCGCGCTGCGGGTCGACCAGTACCGCCTGTTCATGCTCAGCGACACCCCGGAGAAGAAGGAGCGGCACGCCGCCTTCGCCACCGAGCGGTCCGCATGAGCGAGGGCCTGCTCCTCCCGCCGATCCCGGAGCGGACCGTCCCGCAGGTCCTGGCGCGCGCGGCGGCGACATCGCCGGATCACCCCTCGCTCCTGGACGACACGACGTCCCTGACCAGCAGCGAGGTGTGGGACACCGCGCGCCGCCGGGCGGGCGCGCTGCTGGACGTCGTCGGCCCGGGCGGGCGGGTCCTCACGATGACCGACAACACGGTGGACGGCGCGCTGACCTGGTTGGGCCTCGCCAGCGGCGGGATGGTCGAGGTACCGGTCAACACCGCGTACCACGGTGCGGTGCTCGCCCGGCAGATCCAGGACTCGGGAGCCACGGCCGCGGTCGTGGAGGCCGCCTACCTCGACCGTTTCCTCGCCGCGTCGGAGGGCACCGCCGTCCGGACCGTGGTGGTCCGGGGGTCCGCCTCCGTCACCACCTCGGGACGGATCGCCGTCGCCCCCGCGACCCTGCTCGACGACGCCGGGATCCCCGGGGGGCTCCCGGCCGTCGACGGCACGGACCCGATGGCATTGATGTACACCTCCGGCACCACCGGCAGGTCCAAGGGTGTGGTGGTCAGCCAGGCGCACGCCTACACCTACGGCGCGCCGCAGCTGTTGGGGGCCGCGAACGCCGACGACACCGCGATGGTCGTGCTGCCCCTGTTCCACGTGGGTGGGCAGTGGGCCGGGGTCTACAACGCCCTGATCGGCGGGGCGACCGCCTACATCGCGCCCCGGTTCCGGGGAGAGACCTTCTGGGCGGACGCCGCGCGGCACGACTGCACCTACGCCCTGCTCGTCGTCGCCATGGCGACCTTCCTCCACCAGCAGCCGCGGCGCGCCGACGACGCGGAGAACTCGTTCTCGCGGCTCTTCATCGCCCCGGTGCTGCAGGAGGCCGCGGACTTCGCCGCCCGCTTCGACGTGGAGATCGGGACCGGTTACGGCTCCACCGAGGCCGGCACGGTGTTCACCGCCGGCTTCGGGCAGGCGCGGCCCGGCGGGTGCGGATGGCCGCGCCCGGAGTTGCAGACCCGGATCGTCGACGCCGAGGACACCCCCGTCCCCGACGGCGCGACCGGTGAGCTGGTCGTCCGGACCTCGCAGCCGGCGATCATGATGAGCGAGTACCTCGGGATGCCGGAGGAGACGGCCACGGCCTGGCGCGGCGGCTGGTACCACACCGGGGACGCCATGTACGTCGACACCGACGGGCAGTACATCTACGTCGACCGGCTCGGCGACGCGATCCGCCGGCGCGGTGAGAACGTGCCGTCCGCCGATGTCGAGTCGGTGCTGAACGCCCATCCCGCGGTGTTCGAGAGCGCGGTGGTGGGCGTCCCGGGCGCCTCCGAGCACGAGGTGCTCGCGGCGGTGGTCCTGCGACCCGGCCGGCCGCTGGATCCGACCGACCTGATCGTCTGGGCGGCGGAACGGTTGCCGCACTTCATGGTGCCGAGGTACATCCGCGTCATCGACGAGCTGGAGCGGACCCCGAGCGGCAAGATCCGCAAGCGGCCGCTGCGGGAGCAGGGCACCGGCGACGCGTGGGATCGCGAACGCGCCCACGTCCACGTCGGGCGGGACGGCGTCCGGATGGCAGGCAGCGCGTGAGCGGCCCGATGGACGGCGTGCTCGTCGTCGAGATGGCGCGCGTGCTCGCGGGCCCGACCGTCGCCCAGCTGATGGCCGAGTACGGCGCGGACGTGATCAAGGTCGAGCCCGCGCCGGACGGCGACCCGGCCCGGAACCTGCCCTACGTCCGCGACGGGCGCTCCGGCTACTTCATCCAGGCGAACCGGGGCAAGCGCAGCGTCTGCGTGGACTTCCGGGCCGCCGAGGGCCGCGAGCTGATCCTCGACCTGGCCAGGCGGGCGGACGTCCTGGTGGAGAGCTTCCGGCCCGGGGTGCTCGAGGAGATGGGGCTGGGCTGGGACGTCCTGCACGGGGCCAACCCGCGGCTGGTCCTCTGCTCCGTGACCGGGCTCGGCTACGGCGGCCCGCTGTCCCACAAGCCCGGCTACGACACGATCGGCGCCGCCATGTCCGGGGTCGCCCACGTGAGCGGGCCGGTCGGGGGTCCGCCGATGCTGCCCGGCCCGGCGATGGGGGATGCGGCGACCGGGGTCTACGGCTTCGGCGGCGTGTCGGCGGCGCTGTTCCAACGTGAGCGGACCGGTGAGGGCAGGTGGGTGCAGGTGTCCCTGCTCGACACCTACATGGCGTTCCACGAGATCAACATCCAGGCGTACAGCGGTTCCGGCGGGACCCAGGTGCCGGAGCCGAGCGGGAACTACCACGCGACGGTCTGTCCGGCCGGGTTCTTCCGCTGCCGGGACCGGTACCTGTTCATCGCCTGCGTCTCACCCGCGGACTGGCCACGGCTGGCCGGAGCGATGGGCAGGCCCGAACTCGGCCTCGACCCGCGCTACGCGACCAACGTCGACCGGTCGAGCCGGCGCCCCGAGCTGGTCGGACTCATCGAGGACTGGCTCGCGACCTTCGAGGAACCGACCGAGGCGGTCCGGGTGCTCAACGAGCACCGGGTGGCGGCCGAGCTCATCCACACCGTTCCCGAGGCCGTGAACCACCCGCACAATGTCGCGCGGCGGGTCGTCCGCGAGGTGGCCGACGAGGTGTGGGGCACCGTCACCGTCCCGGGGTTGCCCATCCGTTTCGCCGGACACGAGGAGCTCGACCTACGGGCGCACGAGCTGGGCGCCGACAACAGAACCGTACTGCGCGAGGTCCTGAAGCTCGACGACGAGCGGATCGCCGAGCTGGAGAACACGCAGGTAATGCAGGGACCGGACACCCGGCGACAGCACACGACGAAGGAGCACTGAGTGAACTACGGACTGTCGGTCCCGCTGGACGGCCGCTCGCTCAAGGACCACGCCGCGGTCATCGACAAGGCGGTGGTCGCCGGCTACACGGACGTGTGGAGCAGCGAGGTGAACGGCAGCGACGCCTTCACCCCGCTCGCCCTCACGGCCCAGCGCTACCCGGGCCTGCGCCTCGGCACCGCGATCACCCCGGCCTACACGCGCTCGCCCGCGCTGCTGGCGATGAGCGCCGCCTCACTCGCCGACGCGACGGACAGTCAGGTCCTGCTCGGTGTGGGCTCGTCGTCGGACGTGATCGTCGAACGCTGGAACGGCGTGCCCTTCGTCGATCCCTACGGCCGGGTCCGGGACGTCGTCACTTTCCTCGACCGGGCGTTCAGCGGCGACAAGGTCGACATGGAAACGCCCAGCTTCACGATCAAGGGCTTCCGCCTCGGGATCACCCCGGCCACCCGGCCCAAGGTGCTGATCGCCGGTCTCCGGCCGGGCATGCTCCGGCTCGCGGGCAGGAAGGCGGACGGGGCCATCCTGAACTGGCTCTCCCCCGCCGACGTGCTCAAGGTCGTGCCGTACGTCCACGAGGGCCGCACCACCGAGCCCGAGATCGTCGCGCGGCTGTTCGTGGTGTGCTCCGACGACATCGAGCGCGTCCGCACCCACGCGAAGCGGGCGATCGCCGCCTACCTCAACGTCGACGCCTACGCGAAGTTCCACCAGTGGCTCGGCCGCGGCGACGAGCTGGCGGACATGTGGGGTGCGTGGAAGGCCGGGGACCGCAAGGCCGCCCTCGCCGCCATCCCGGACTCGCTGGTCGACGAGCTGTTCATCCACGGCGACGCGGCCACGTGCCGCGCGCGGATCCAGGAGTACGTGGACAACGGCATCACCACCCCGATGCTGGCGATCACCAACCTGGACGGCGACGCCGCGGACCTGATCGATCCGCTCGGCAGGCGCTCCGCGTCCTCCGCGAACGGTTCGGCGTCGCCCGTCACGCCGGCGTCCCGAGCGGCGGCGCGGTCCGAGGACGACGTCGTGGCGCAGGACAAGGCCCGGTGGGCCGAGCTCGGCTGGCCGTCGGCGACCGCGATGAGCGCGTTCATGTCACTGTTCCGGACCCACGAACGCGTCTCCGAGGTGGTCCGCACCGCGCTCAAGCAGCCCGGGCTCTCGATCACCGAGCACTCTGCGTTGCTGCACCTCGCCATGGCCCCGGACCACAGCAGCCCCCTGGGCAAGATGGCCGAACGCCTGCTCATCAGCCCGGCCCGGTGCAACTACGTGGTCAACCGGCTGGAGACGGAGAACTGGGTCGTGCGCAAACCGCACCCGGTGGACGGCAGGACGACACTCGCCGTGCTCACCGACTCCGGACACGCGAAGGTCGAGGAGGCGATCGCGGCGGTCGCCGAGATCGGGTTCGGGTTCGGCGACACACGGGACCGTTCGCTGTCCGGTCTGGTCGATGCCCTGGCGGCGTGCAGGCAGGACTCGATCTCGCCCGTGGGCGAGGTGGCGTCGGTCGCCGGCGGCTGACGTCCCGTGGCCGGGTCGTCGCGCCTTTCCTGCGGCGGCCCGGCTCCGGAGGCCGGTCAGCTCACTCCGAACGCTGCGGCGGCACCGGCGAGGACGTCCGGTTCTCCAGCACCGCGGCCCGGGCGGCCAGCACCTCGACCACCGCGGCCCCCGCGTCCTGCAGGTCCGTGAGCCGGGCGGCCAGGGCGGCCCGGTCGTCCCCGATCTGCAAGGTGACCCCGAGCGGGCGGAAGGCGGCGTCGATCTGTGCCGCGTAGCCCAGGAACCGCAGGTGATCGGCCGCGGCCGAGGCGGCGGCCGCGGTGCGGGGGCGGCTCCCGTCGACGAGCACGGCGCCCCCGATCCGGTCGACGGCCGCCTGCTCGGCGGGTTTGAAGGGCCCGCGGCGCCGCTCACCCCCCTCGCCCAGGTACCCGGCGAAACGCTCGAACGACGCTGCCGCCGCGCAGAAGTCGACGACGCGGGCGACCCGGACGTCCGCCGAGCCGGCCCGTCCCGCATACCGCACGGCGTGGTCGACGAGCGCGAGTTGCGACATCGCCCGACGCCACTGCTGCTGGTGGGTGCCGAAGACGAGTTCGTCGACGGCCGAGGCGGCCCAGCTCGACGCGTCCGGCAGGTCCTGCACCGCGTCGAGCGCCTTCCGCAGGCGGTGACCGTTCGCCCCCGCGGCGGGGGTGGCCAGGGCCCGGAGCTGCAGGTACGCCGGGCCGGCGGCCTCCGTGCCGACGACCGTCGTCGCCTGGTCCGTCCGTGTGGCCATGGCCATGCCGTTCCTCCGAGTGCTCGTCGCGCCTTCCGTATGCCCTATCGGGTCGCCCCCGATGCTCATCACAGGGAACGAGACATATCACCCGAACTGATGGATCCATCACGTGGCGATGCACACTCCGTGCCGGTCCCGGGCCCGGACGGAGCAGTCAGCGCAGCACCGCGCCGCTCTCGAGCCACACTCGGGCCATCTGCATCTCCACGGTGATGTCCGCGTCGTCGACGTCGGTCACGGCGGCGCCGTCGAGGGGGTACACGACGTCCGGTTCGGACGTTCTCCAGAGCGACGCCCACACCACGTTCCTCGCCTCCGCCCGCCGCACCACGTCGACCACGGTCCGGTACTCGGACCGCACCAGTCCGTCCAGGGCCACGGCCGTGGCACCGTGCTCGTAGTCCTCGTCGATCCCGCTGTCGATCGAGATCCCCCGCCGCTCCGCCAGCGCGCCGAGCAGGACCGGGTGGATCCGCGGGTAGTCACCGACGGCCAGGTCGGGGTCGATCTCCCACTCCCCCGGCCCGCCCTCGCCGAACGCCCGCGCCGCGAACTCCCGGTAGAAGACGCTCAGCGCCACCATCCGGAGCACCGTCACCGCACGCTCGGTCTCGCTCCGGGCAGCGAGCAGCCCCGCGCCGCCGATCGCGCGCCACGCGTGTTCGGCCCAGGTGAACTCGGAGCCGTCGAGGCGTACCTCGAAGGCGGGACGCGCGATCTCCTCGAGGTCACCGAACGGGTCGCGGGGACTCGGGCCGTCGACGAGCTCGGCCCAGGGGTCGGTCATGGGGACTCCTCGGATCGCGGACGCCGGATTCTCCTCGCCACCGGTGGCGAGGAGACCTCGGCCTCCCGCCTCGCCGAGTCCCGGCGGGCGGGCATGAGGCACCCTGTCCCCGTGCCGCGTTCCCAGCCCGACCCGCCCCCGGTCCCCCTGTCCCGGTACCGGAACGGCTACGTCGCGGACTGCGAGAACTCGGTCGCCCGTTTCCGCCGGATCGTCTCCGCGATCCCGCCGAGCCCCGCCCGCGACTGGCTCGGCACGATCGCCGGGCAGCTGGACGGCGAGCTGGGCGCGGTCCGCAGGCTCGCGACGGTCGGGGACTCGATCGAGCCGGCCAGGTTCCGGATCCGCGAGGCCCCGGCCAAGCGGATCGCCCGCCGCCTCGACGACACCCGGATCTCCTTCTCCGCCGCGGTCACGCAGGCCGCGACGATCGCGGAGCAGGCGGCGCTCGACCCGGCCCATGCCGACGTCACGGCGCAGTTGGAGATCCTCGCCCAGCAGGCCTCGGAGCTGGCGCTGGGGCCCGCGCCCGGCCCGCCGGTGCCCGACGAGCCGGCGAGACCGTGGTACCGGCGCCGCGGGCCCGACTGAGCGGAAGACCACGCGTTGCCGATCTCTCGCAGCGGCACATGATCGATCGGGCACTCGACCCCCTCAGGCGCCGGCCGGTATCCGGCGTGAGGAACGGTGAAGCAGAGCGACGACCGGTCCCGGCAGCTTCGGAGCCGAGCCGGAGCCGCCTGATCGACGATGCGCCGAGCGGCCGCTCACCTGCGGTGATATGCCGTTGCTCGAACATATGTTCGTCTATGATCGCGGTATGGACCGGAGCCCCGTCGACACCGCGCAGGAGCGCAGGGTCGAGGTGGCGCGCGTGCACCTCGTCGAGGCGGTCGCGCAGCTCGCCGCGGTCAGCGGTCCGGGCGCCGGGGCGGACGCGGTGGCCGCGATGCTCGGCGCCGCTGAGGAGGCCCGGCGAGGCCTGGACCGGTTGATGGTCGAGGGCGTGGCAGACCTGCAGCGCCGCGGCACGTTCGCCGAGCGCGGCTACCGCTCCTCCGCGGGGGCGCTCTCGGACCTGCTCCGCTGGGAGCGGTTCGAGGCCCGCCGCCGGGTGGTCGCCGCAGACTCCGTGTGCCCCACCATCAGCCTCGACGGCGCCGAGCGCCCGGCCCGGCTGCCTGCCACGGCAGGCGTGTTCGCGTCCGGCGATGCCGGGCTGCGCCACGTCGAGGTGATCGCGAGGGTCCTGGACACCGGGCCCGCCCGACGTCTGTCGCCCGAGACCTGGGCGGGCGCCGAGGCACGGCTCGCCGCGAAGGCCGCGATCTACACCCCCACCGAACTGCACACGTGGGGCACCCAGCTCATCGAGATCCTGGACCAGGACGGCCCGGAGCCCTCGGACGACGGCCCCCGACCACAGGTCGACGAGTTGCGGATCAGCCGGTTCGGCAACCGGCCCGGCGGGAAGCTGAGCGGCCGCTTCGACGACGCCGCGATGTTCGACGCCATCGCCGCCACCATCGACGCCGGTGCCGCCCCCCGGGACGCGGACGACGAGCGCACGATCCCGCAGCGCCAGGCCGACGCCCTCGCCAAGGCGTGCGGACAGGTGCTCTCGCGGGGGCGACCGGCCACGACCGGCGGCCGCCGTCCCCAGCTGGTCGTGACCGTGCGACTGGAGGACCTGGAGCGGCGCTGCCGCGCGGCCACCCTGGAGTTCGGCGGCACGCTCACCCCCGAGGCGCTCCGCCATCTCGCGTGCGACGCCACGGTCGTCCCCGTCGTGCTCGACAGCACCGGCGTCCCGCTCGATGTCGGCCGCCGTCACCGCATCGTCCCGAACGGGTTGCGCCGCGCGGTCACCACCCGCGACGGCGGCTGCGACCGCCCGCCCTCCTGGTGCGAGGTCCACCACGTGCACGAATGGCAGCACGGCGGGGAGACCGTGCTCGGCAACCTGGTCATGCTCTGCGCGGTGCACCACAGGCTGGTCCACCACTCCCGCTGGGAGGTACGGATGGTCGGCGGGCTGCCGGAGTTCGTCCCGCCGTCCTGGATCGACCGCGGGCGTACACCCCGCCGCCGACCGCCCCCGGTGCTGATGTGCACGGGGTGAGCCGGGGTGCCGCAGGATCGTGAGGGCACGGGACGAACCCCGCCACGTCCGGTCCGCGCCTGGCATCCTCGAACCCATGGCACGGCGATTCGAGTACAAGGTGGTCCAGCTCCGCGAGAGCCTGATGGGCGGCAAGCTCTCCGACGACAAGCTCGAGAAGGTGCTCAACAAGGAGGCGGACGACGGCTGGCAGCTCAAGACGATCACCAGCGCGGACGTGAAGGGCCGCGTCGGCCCGGGCGGCGTCGACGGCCTGCTCATCACGTTCGAGCGGCCCACGGCGTGAGCGACCGGCCGCCCTTCCACCTCGCCGTCCCCGTCGCGGACATCGACGAGGCCCGGCGCTTCTACGGCGAGGTCCTCGGCTTCGCCCGCGGCCGCTCGGCCGAACGCTGGACGGACTGGGACGTCCACGGCCACCAGGTCGTGACCCACGAGGTCCCGGGATACACCCCGGGCGCCGCGACGGCCGGTCACAGCTCGGTCGACGGGCACCAGGTCCCGGTGCCGCACTTCGGGATCGTCCTCGGCGTCCCGGAGTTCACCGCGCTCGCCGAGCGGCTACGAGGCGTCGGAACCCGGTTCGTGATCGAGCCCTACGTCCGCTTCGCGGGCGAGCCCGGTGAGCAGCACACGATGTTCCTCCTCGATCCCTCGGGGAACGCCCTGGAGTTCAAGGCGTTCGCGGACCCGGATCAGCTCTTCGCGATCTGAGCGCGGTCCGAGCCGGGTCGGTACGGAGGAAGGGACGACCGGCCCCGTGCCGAGCTCATCGGTGCTCCGGTGAGAGGCCTTCGCGCCACGGGGAACGGTCCCGCAACCCGCATACTCCGTCGGGTGGACGATTCCGCGCCGAAGACCCCGCTGATCGGCGTCGACGACCTGGAGACCCCGTACTGGGCCGAGGGCTACGAACAGGTCGCGAACGCGAAGATCCGGACCGTCGCCCGGCGGGCGCCGCAGGTCGCGGGCACGCTGGTGCGCTGGGCCTGGCGCTCGTCCCGCCGGCTCACGGTGCTGTCCGGGGTCGTCCGGCTCGTCTCGGGCGTCGTCTCGGCGTTCGGCCTGTTGGCCACCGCGAGCGTGTTCACGGACCTGCTGGCGGAGGGGCCCACGCCGGAGCGGGTCGTCGCCGCACTGCCGTCGATCGCGGTCGTCGTCGCGGCGCTGGTCGGCCGGGGCCTGCTCGACGCGGCGTCCGGTGCCGCCGAGGCGGCGCTGGTGCCGTTGGTCGAGCGGCAGGCGCAGGTGGAGCTCTACGCCGCACTGATCGAGCTGGAGCTCGTCGCGTTCGACGACGCGGACCTCACCCAGCTCATCGACCGCGCGACCCAGCAGACCCCCATGAAGATCCGGCAGGGCGTCCGGACCACCGGTGACCTGGTCTCCTCGCTGATCTCGGTGGTGGCCGCCGTCGTCACCGCGGGGGTGCTGCACCCGGTGCTGGCGCCGGCGGTGCTGCTCGCCGCGGTCCCGCAGGCCTGGGCGAGCGTGCGGCAGGCACAGCTGTCGTTCGGCTCGTTCGTCCGGATGACGTCGCGGATGCGACGCCTGGAGGTCAGCGGCGAACTGATCGCGCGGCGGGAGAACGCGGCCGAGGTCCGCGCGTTCACGGCCCAGGACGTGCTGCTCGCCGAGCACCGGCGGATCGCCGACGAGCTCACCGCCGAGTCCGTCCGGCTCGGCCGGCGGCGGAACGTCGTCGCGACGGCGGGCCGGGCCCTGTCCGGCGTCGGCATCGCCGTCGGCTACGTGGCGCTGGGCCTGCTGCTCTACGCGGGCGGCCTCCCGCTCCCGCTGGCGGGGACGGCGGTGATCGCGATGCGCACCGCGACGGCAGCCATCACCAGCACGGTCTTCTCGTCGAACCAGCTGTTCGAGGCGGGGTTCTACATCGACCTGCACCAGCGCTGCCTCGCGGACGTACGCACCCGCAGCAGGCCCGCGGCGACGGCGTCGCTGGCCGGGGATCCGTCGACCATCGAGCTGCGCGACGTCGGCTTCCGGTACCCGGGCCAGGAGGCCGACGCGCTCGCCGGTATCGACCTGACCCTGCACCGGGGCGAGGTGGTGGCGCTCGTCGGCGAGAACGGCTCGGGCAAGTCCACGCTCGCCAAGCTGATCACGGGCCTGTACCTGCCGGACACGGGGAGCGTGACGTGGAACGGCGTCCGGACCGGTGACGTCCCGGCCCGCGAGCTGCACGACCGGGTCGCCGTCGTGCTGCAGGATCCGGTGCGCTGGCCGATCACCGCGGAGAACAACGTCCGGATCGGCCGGCTGGACCGTCCCGACCCGGACGACGTCGTGTTCGCGGACGCGACGGCACGCTCCGGCGCGGACGCCGTGCTGGCCGCGCTGCCCGCGGGCCTCGCGACCGTGCTCTCCCGCGCCTTCCAGGAGGGCCGGGACCTCTCCGGCGGGCAGTGGCAGCGGATGAGCGTGGCGCGCGGGCTCTACCGGGACGCACCGCTCGTCGTCGCGGACGAGCCGACGGCGGCGATGGACGCCCGGGCGGAACACGCGGTGTTCCGGGCGCTGCAGGAGATGTCGGCCGGGAACGCGGGGCGGATCACGGTGCTGGTCACCCACCGCCTCGCCAACGTCCGGCACGCGGACCGGATCGTCGTCCTGGAGCAGGGCCGGCTCGTCGAGCAGGGCACCCACGACGAGCTCATGGCGGCCCGCGGGACCTACGAGGAGCTGTTCAGCCTGCAGGCCCGCGCCTACAGCGGCGACGGGCGGGACGTCCGCGCGGAGTCCCGCCCGCCCGTGCCCGACTAGGGCTCCGCTACGCCAGCGCCCGGCGCAGCACCGCGGCCGCGTGGTCCACCACCTCCGTCGCCGTGTCCAGGACCCCGGTCATCTGGAAGAACCCGTGGATCATGCCCGCGCACGGCAGGTGCTCCGCGTCGACGCCCGCCTCCCGCAGCCGGGCCGCGTACGCCGCCCCCTGGTCGCGGATCGGGTCGAACTCCGCGGTGACGACGAGCGCGGGCGGCAGCCCGGAGAGGTCCTCCGCCCGGCCCGGGGACACCCGGGTGTCCAGGCCGTCGTCCGGGGAGGTGAGGTAGCAGCCGTAGAACCACTCGATCCACGACCGCGTCAGCAACGGACCGAGCGCGTTCTCGTGCATCGACGGGCTGTCGTCGAGCCGGTCGATCGCGGGGTAGACGAGCAGCTGGTAGGAGATCCGCGGGCCGCCACGGGCCTTCGCCAGCTGCGCGACCACGGCGGCGAGGTTCCCGCCCGCGCTGTCCCCGCCGACCGCGAGCCGGGACCCGTCGCCGCCGAACTCGCCGATCTTCTCCGCCGCCCAGACCGCGGCCGCGTACGCGTCGTCGACGGCCGCGGGGAACCGGTGCTCGGGCGCGAGCCGGTAGTCCACGGAGGCGACGACGCAGCCGGAGCGGTTGGCCAGGAGCCGGCAGAGCGCGTCGTGCGAGGCGATGTCCCCGATCACCCAGCCGCCGCCGTGGTAGTAGACGAGCGCGGGCCGGGCCGATCCCGCGCCGGGCCCGTCACCGGCCGGGCGGTAGACCCGGATCGGGATGTCCCCGCCCGGTCCGGGCGCCGCGACGTCCGTGACCTCGGCGACCTCCTCGGGCTCGCCGGACAGCGCGGCGAGGTCCGTGAGGATCGCGCGGTTCTGCGCGACGGTCAGGCTCTCCGGCGCCGGGGCACCCTCGGCGGCCATCTGGGCGAGCAGCGCCTCCACCTGCGGGTGCAACGGCATGTCAGCTGTCCTTTCCGGCCAGGAAGCCGAGCACCGGCGCGACCACGGCGGCACCCTGCTCGAGCTGGGGCAGGTGCCCGGCGTCCGGGATCGTGACGAGCCGGGAGTCCCGCAGCCGGGAGGTGAACTCCTCGGCGTAGACCGGGTCGACGAGCCGGTCCCGCTCACCCCACACGAGCAGGACCGGGGCCGAGACCCGGTGGATCCGCCGGTCGAGGCCCTTGTCCGGGATGGGCCAGATGAAGTGCAGGACACTCGCCATCCGCATGGCCGCCTCGAACAGCGCCTGCGGGTCGTCCGCGGGCGGGGTCAGCATCGCGGCCAGCGGGCTCGCCGGATCCGCGAGGACCAGCCCGGGCAGCGTCTCCGGCGGGATCCCGGCGATGTCCGGGACCGGGTGGTCCTCGCGCCAGAACCCGATCGGCGCGATCAGCACCAGCCGCGACACCCGCTTCGGGCTGTTGGCCGCCAGCTCCGCGGCGACCATCCCGCCGAACGAGTGCCCGACGACGCGGACGGAGTCCAGCCCGAGGGTGTCCAGCAGCTCGTCGTAGAACAGGACGAGCTCCCAGATCCCGGGCAGGTGGTCGAGGTCCTCGGACACGTTCGCGCCGGGGTGCTCGACGGCGTACACGGTGTGCTCGCGTGCCAGCGCGTCGAGGAACGGGTCCCAGAACAGCCCGCCCGCACCGTGCAGGAACAGCAGCGGCTCGCCGGTCCCCGCGACGAGGACACGCGCCGCGATGGGCCCGACCTGGACGATCCGCTCGTCGACGGGGCTCTGTGTCGTGGTCATCTGCTCCACCCCTCTCAGGCCTGCGCGCCGGACGGCTCGGTCACCGCGCGGTTCGCCGCACCGCTCGGCCACCACTCGTGGGTCCACCCCTCGGCGTCCCACACGTGCCGGATCCGCGGCATGACCTCCTCGGCGAACAGCGTGATGTTCTTCTTGGTCAGCTCGTGCGGCATCGAGCCGATCTGCAGAAGCGCGTGCAGGTTGCCCACCCGCAGCGTCTTCGCGACCTCGATCAGCCGGTCCGCGACGGTCGAGGGGCTGCCCGCGATGATGAAGCCCTCCTCGTTGAGGGTCTTCCAGTTCTTCTCCAGCGCGGCGGCCGCGGCGATCGCGCCGGGCTGGTTGGTCTTGATCGCGAACTCGGTCGACTTCCGCGTGCGGTAGCCCGGCGCCTCGAAGAAGTACGGCGGGATGTGCAGGCACTTGTTGAAGAAGTACGTGACGTGCTCGAGGTACTCCTTCTCCGCCCGCTCGTCGGTCTCGGAGACGCAGATCTGCTGCGCGAACCCCGCCCGGAACGGGTTCCTGTCGATGCCGAGCTCGTCCATCTTGGCCCAGAAGCCGTCCATGAGCTTCTTGCCGAACTTCGCGCCGAAGAAGCTCAGGTAGCTGTAGGTGTAGTTCTTGCTCGCGGCCAGCTCCCACGTCTCGACGGAGCCGCCGCCGGCCAGCCAGACGGGCGGGTGCGGCTTCTGCAGGGTCTGGGGCCAGGGGTTGACGTAGCGAAGCTGGTTGTAGCGGCCGTTGAACGCGAACGGGCCCTGCTGGGTCCACGCCTTGATGATCAGCTCCTCGGCCTCGCGGAACCGCGGCCGGGTCTGGGTGGGCGGGACGCCGTAGCAGAAGTTGACGTCCATGGAGGTGCCGACGGGGAAGCCCGCGGCGAGCCGCCCGTTGGACAGCACGTCCAGCATCGCGAACTCCTCCGCGACGCGGGTCGCGGGCGCGTAGAGCGCCAACGTGTTGCCCAGCACCATGATCGCCGAGTTGTTCGGGGTCCGGCGGGCGAGCGCGGCGGCCATCAGGTTCGGCGAGGCCATGAAGCCGTAGCCGTTCTGGTGGTGCTCGTTGACGCCGACGCCGTCGAAGCCGAGGCGGTCCGCCAGCTCCAGCTCGTCGAGGTTCCACTGGTAGTACTGCGCGACCTTCCGCGGGTCGCAGAGCTCGGTGTTCGGCGGGGTGATCCAGATGCTCTCGTAGCGCTCCTCGAAGTCGGCCGGGAGGTCCCGGTAGGGCATCAGGTGGAAGAAGATCGATTTCATGCTCGGCTCTCCGCATCGTCGAGGTGACCCGGGTCACTCTTGATCCTGCGGAGTCCGGCGGCCCTCGGCATGCACATCCCTGCCGCGTACCGGCCCGTTCATGCCAGCCGGCTTCCCGCTCAGCCCACCTCGGCGCGGTAGTCGCTCGGCGAGCGGCCGTACCTGGCCTTGAACGCCCGGGAGAAGTGGCTGGAGTCCGCGAACCCCCAGCGCCGCGCGATCAGCGAGATCGGCGTGACACCCGCGCGCAGCTCGCCCCGGGCCCGCGCCAGCCGCCGGGCCCGGACGAGCGCGCCGACGGTGTCCCCGGTGGGTTCGAACGTCCGGTAGACCGTGCGCACCGAGACCCCGTGCGCCGCGGCGATGGCGGCCGGGGTGACCTCCCCGCTCTGCAGGTTCCGGTCGATCCACGCCTCCATGGCGGTGCGCAGCGCCGGGGCCGGAGCGGGTGCGGGCTCGTCCGTCCCGGAGCGGATCAGCCCCGCGAACAGCTCCAGTGCGGCGTTGCGGGCCGGGCCCGCGGCCGAGGGCGGGAGCGGGTCCGCGCCCGCGAGGACGTCGAGGTAGTCGACGAGGATCCGGGCCGCGGGCGAGGCCGGGGACGGTATGCGTTCCCCGACGGACCAGCCGCGGCCGAGCACCTCGTCGAGCGCGGTGCGGCGGGCGATCAGGGTCCGCTTGGCGAACCGCCCCCGGACGGCGAACCGGGCGGGCCGGTGGCTCTCCCAGATCAGCAGGCTGCCGGGCCGCAGGTCCGCCTGGGCCTCTCCCCGGGCCAGCAGCTCCCCACCCGAGCGGGTCACCAGGACCGCGACGAGGTCGTCCTCCGAGCCGGCGATCCGGGACCGTCCCCGCGTCCCTCCGCACGGGTCGCACTCCGCGTCGACGAGGGAGAGGTCACCGACGCGACGCCGGCGGACGGCGCCGTGGAAGGGGCGTCGCGGGCGGTCCGCGGCGAAGCGCAGGGACATCCCGACGTGGGTCTCCGAGACGACGTGCTCCCACAGCTCCTCGCGCTCGGCCTCCGGGACACCGGCGAGCGAGAACCCCCCGGCGTCCCACGCGACCCCGTGCACGGTGCTGGACATCGCACTCCTCCCGACCTCGTCGTCGAGCGAGACCTCATCATCGCGCCCATACGACCGTTCGTGAAGGCGCCGTCCGGAGCAGCCGCCACGAGGGCCCGGCCCGGGGGCGCCGCCGCGTAACGTGCCCGGACGTGACCACCGATTCTCTCGTCCGGCTCGACACCGAGGCCGGGATCGCCACGATCACCCTCGACTCCCCCGCGAACCGCAACGCGCTCTCCGCGCAGCTGCGTCGCGAGCTGATCGCCCACCTCGACGCGGTGATCGCGGACGACGCGGTGCGGGTGATCGTGCTGACCCACAGCGGCAGCGTCTTCTGCGCGGGCATGGACCTCAAGGAATCGAGGGGCGCGGGTGCGCAGCAGCAGGGTGTCACGGAGGTCCCGCGCATCCTCGAGACGCTGTGGACGTCGCCGAAGCCCGTCGTCGCCCGGCTCACCGGACCGGCCAGGGCGGGCGGGGTCGGGATCGTCGCGGCGTGCGACATCGCCGTCGCGGCCGAGAAGGCGACGTTCGCCTTCACGGAGGTGCGGATCGGCGTCGTCCCGGCCGTCATCTCCGTGACGGTGCTGCCGCGGCTGCTCCCCCGCGCCGCGCACGAACTGTTCCTCACCGGCGAGACGTTCGACGCGGTGCGCGCCAAGGAGATCGGCCTGATCAACAGCGCGGTCCCGGCCGAGGACGTCGACGCGGAGGTGGCCCGCTACACCGGCATGCTCGCGCTCGGCGCGCCGGGAGCGCTGGCCGGGACGAAGGAGATCCTGCGCCGTGAGCACCCGGCGTCGATGGCGGAGGACTTCGCCGAGATGAACGCCCTGTCCGCCGGGTACTTCGCGGGTGAGGAGGGCCAGGAGGGGATCCGCGCGTTCGGTGAGAAGCGGACGCCCTCGTGGGTCACCCCGGGCTGACCCGCCCGGCCGGTCCGCGGGGGGCACCGGCGCGACGCGGCACCTATCCTGGGTCCCGTGCCGACGAACACCGCCGCCTCCCAGGTCGGGCGGGCCCTGGAGATCCTCCGCGACCGGCCGCTCGTGGCACTGACCGGAGCGGGCATGAGCACGGACTCCGGCATCCCGGACTACCGCGGCCCGGGCTCGCCGCCGCGCCGCCCGATGACCTACGGCGAGTTCGTCTCCGGTGAGACCGCACAGCGTCGCTACTGGGCGCGCAGCCACGTCGGCTGGGCCCGGATGCGCCGCGCCGTACCGAACCCGGGGCACCACGCGCTGGCCACGCTGGAGCGGGCCGGGACGCTGCACGGGCTCATCACCCAGAACGTCGACGGGCTGCACGGCACCGCCGGCAGCCGGGCGCTGATCGACCTGCACGGGCGCATCGCGGACGTGATCTGCCTGGGCTGCAGGCAGATCAGCCCGCGGGAGGTGCTCCAGGCCCGCTTCGAGGAGCTGAACCCGGGATTCGTGGACGCGGTCGGGCCGGGGATCGAGACCGCCCCGGACGGCGACGCCGTGCTGGAGACGACGGACGGCTTCCGGCTCGCCGCGTGCGAGTCCTGCGGCGGGGCCCTCAAACCGGACGTCGTGTTCTTCGGCGAGAACGTCCCCAAGGAACGCGTGACCAGGGCCTACGCGATGGTCGACGCGCTGGTCCCGCGGGACGGCGCGCTGCTCGTCGCCGGGTCGTCGCTGACCGTCATGTCCGGGCTGCGGTTCGTCAAGCACGCCAAGAAGCTCGACGTGCCGGTGGTGATCGTGAACCGCGGCGAGACGCGCGGGGACCCGCTCGCCACCGCGCTGATCGACGACGGGTGCTCCGAGGTGCTGTCCGCGCTCGCGGGCGTCGCCACCGGCCCGACGGACCGCGAGCCCATCGGCCAGTGGCGGGACCTGGCTCCCTGATCAGTACCCGCCCGCCCGCCGCATCGGGCGGTCGCCGCGGATGCTCAGGGCCGGCGGCGGACGGCGGTGAGGACGACGCCCACCACCCGGTCGATCGCCGCGGCGGCGAACCAGCACACCGGCAGCACCACGACGAGCGCGAGCAGCACCTGGAACGGGAACGCGAGCTGGGTCACCCACAGCTCGACCGAGTCCCACCAGTCCGCAACGGCCCGCCACACGGCTCACACGGTATCCCGCTGCCGGGCCGACTAGATTCCGGTACATGTTCGCTGTCTATGCCGCAGAGCCCAACGCCGACGCTCCGCTCGACTCGCTGACCGTCGGGGAGCGTCCGGATCCCGAGGTCCCCGAAGGCTGGGTGAAGGTCACGGTGACCGCCGCCAGCCTCAACATGCACGACATCTGGACGCTGCGCGGGGTCGGGATCAAGCCCGAGCAGTTCCCCATGATCCTGGGCTGCGACGGCGCCGGGACGCTGGAGGACGGCACCGAGGTCGTCCTGCACTCGATCATCGGCGACCCGGCGTGGAGCGGGGACGAGACGCTGGACCCCAAGCGCACGCTGCTCACCGAGAAGCACCAGGGCTCGATGGCGGACACGATCGTCGTGCCCGCCCGCAACGCCGTGCCGAAGCCCGCGGGGCTCACCGCGGTGCAGGCGTCCGTCATGGGCACCGCCTGGCTCACCGCGTACCGCATGCTGTTCACCAAGTCCGGTCTCAAGCCCGGCCAGACCATGCTCGTCCAGGGCGCCTCCGGCGGGGTGTCGACGGCCCTGGTCCAGCTCGGCAAGGCCGCCGGGATGCGGGTGTGGGTCACCGGCCGCACAGAGGAGAAGCGGGCACTCGCCGAGAAGCTGGGCGCGCACCAGGTCTTCGAGTCCGGCGCCCGGTTGCCCGGCAAGGTCGACGCGGTCTTCGAGTCCGTCGGCGACGCCACGTGGAAGCACTCCATGCGCGCCCTGCGACCGGGTGGCGCGATCATCGTCTGCGGGTCGACGAGCGGGCCGAACCCGGGTGCGGACCTGCAGCGGCTGTTCTTCCTCCAGCTGCGCGTGGAGGGCTCGACGATGGGCACCCGCCAGGAGCTCGCGGATCTCCTCGCCTTCGTCGCGAACGCCTCGATCACGCCGGAGATCGGGCTCGAGGTGCCGATGGAACGGGCAGACGAGGCGTTCCGGACGATGCTCGACGGCGAGACCGCCGGCAAGATCGTGCTCACGCGCTGAGATCGAACGCTCACAGGATGAGCGTGAGGTTCGGCCTTTTTCCTGGACAGAGGGGCAAACGGCGCAGTTCTTCAGTACAGTCGGTCACCGTGTCTGAACCTGTGAGTCGGCAGGCGTCGGGTCGCGGGGTCCCCTCCCCGGTCCCGACGCCTCTGATACCGGCGCCGCGCGTCCCTGGCCTCGTCGAGCTCCTCGACCGGGTGGAGCGAGCCGTTGCGACGGCACTGCACCCGGTCACCTCGGCCGAGGGCGTCAGTCGTGACGGCTGGCGGGTCCTGTTGATGCTCGCCCGCGGCGGTGGCCGCAGCATGGGCGAGATCGCCACGCACACCGCTCTCCCCGCCCCCACCGCCACCCGCGTCGTCGACCGGCTGGTGACCCAGCGTCTGGCGTACCGCCAGGGAGACCCGGTGGACCGAAGACGGGTGCTCGTCCACCTCGCCACGGACGGTAGAGCGGTGGTCGAGCGGGTGTGCGGGGCGATCGAGCGGCGCGTCGGCAACGCCCTCGGCAGCGCCCGGACCCCGGAACGAAGTCAACTCGCCGATCTGCTCGAGGAACTCTCCACCCCCGTCGACCACGCAGTCTGACTCCCCGCCCCGCAGCCCAGCTCCCAGCACAAGCTCCCACCCCAGATCCAGCTCCCACCCCGGCCAGGCTCCCACTCCAGGCCCAGCTCCCAGCACAGCCCCAGCTCCCACCACCACCGCGACAGCCAGCCACCCCCACGGCCCTGCCTCCCCGGCTCCCGGTTCAGCAGTGAGCCGTGCCCTCCTACTTCTTCGTCTTGTCCCCGGCCGCGTCCGTCGAGAGCGCGGCCACGAAAGCCTCCTGCGGGACCTCGACCCGACCGATCGTCTTCATCCGCTTCTTGCCCTCCTTCTGCTTCTCCAGCAGCTTGCGCTTACGGCTGATGTCACCGCCGTAGCACTTGGCGAGCACGTCCTTGCGGATCGCGCGGATGGTCTCGCGCGCGATGATCCGGGAGCCGACCGCCGCCTGGATGGGCACCTCGAACTGCTGGCGCGGGATCAGCTCACGCAGCTTCGCGGCCATCGACGTCCCGTAGCCGTACGCGTCGTCCTTGTGCCGGATCGCCGAGAACGCGTCCACCGGCTCGCCCTGCAGCATGATGTCGACCTTGACCAGGTCGGCCTCCTGCTCGCCGGCCTCCTCGTAGTCCAGGCTGGCGTAGCCGCGGGTGCGGGACTTCAGGGCGTCGAAGAAGTCGAAGATGATCTCGGCGAGCGGCATCGTGTACCGCAGCTCGACGCGCGTCTCGGACAGGTAGTCCATCCCGCCGAGCTGGCCGCGCCGGCTCTGGCACAGCTCCATGATCGCGCCGACGAACTCCGAGGGGGCCAGGACCGTCACCTTGACGACCGGCTCGAAGATCCGCGCGACCTTCCCGGTCGGCCAGTCCGACGGGTTCGTCACCGTCATCTCGGTCTCGTCGTCCTTGATCACCCGGTAGACGACGTTCGGCGCGGTGGAGATCAGGTCCAGCCCGGCCTCGCGCTCGAGCCGGTCCCGCGTGATCTCCAGGTGCAGCAGGCCCAGGAAGCCGCAGCGGAAGCCGAAGCCCAGGGCCGCGGACGTCTCGGGCTCGTAGGTGAGCGCGGCGTCGTTGAGCTGGAGCTTGTCCAGCGCCTCGCGCAGGTCCGGGTACTGCGAGCCGTCCACCGGGTAGAGCCCGGAGTAGACCATCGGGCGGGGCTCGCGGTAGCCGGTGAGCGGCTCGGTGGCGCCGTTGCGCAGGCTGGTGATCGTGTCCCCGACCTTGGACTGGCGGACGTCCTTCACCCCGGTGATCAGGTAGCCGACCTCGCCGACACCCAGCCCGCGCGAGGGCTTGGGGTCCGGGGAGACGATCCCGACCTCGAGCAGCTCGTGCGTGGTGCCGGTGGACATCATCCGGATCTTCTCGCGCGGGGTGATCCTGCCGTCGACGACGCGGATGTAGGTGACGACGCCGCGGTAGGTGTCGTAGACCGAGTCGAAGATCATCGCCCGGGCGGGGGCGTCGGAGTTCCCGACCGGGGCGGGGATCTGCTTGACGACCTCGTTCAGCAGCGCCTCGACCCCCATGCCGGTCTTGGCGCTGACCCGTAGGACGTCCGCGGCCTCGCACCCGACGATGTGGGCGATCTCGGCGGCGTAGCGGTCCGGGTCCGCGGCCGGCAGGTCGATCTTGTTCAGGACCGGGATGATCGTGAGGTCCTTCTCCAGCGCCAGGTAGAGGTTCGCCAGCGTCTGGGCCTCGATCCCCTGGGCGGCGTCCACCAGCAGGATGGCGCCCTCGCATGCCTCCAGCGCCCGGGAGACCTCGTAGGTGAAGTCCACGTGCCCGGGGGTGTCGATCAGGTGCAGGACGGTCTCCTGCCCGTCGACCGTCCACGGCAGGCGCACGTTCTGCGCCTTGATGGTGATGCCGCGCTCGCGCTCGATGTCCATCCGGTCCAGGTACTGCGCGCGCATGTCGCGGCCCTCGACGACCCCGGTCAGCTGCAGCATCCGGTCCGCCAGCGTCGACTTGCCGTGGTCGATGTGCGCGATGATGCAGAAGTTCCGGATGCGCTCCGGAGGGGTGAACGTCTGGTCGGCGTACGAGCTCACTCAGTATCCAATTTCCGGGGGGATCCATTCAGCTACGGGACCCGTCCATCGTCCCACGTGCGCGGTACGGGCCTCGCACGTGGACCATGTGTGAGCGAGCGCACGCCCGGGTACACGGCCCCATGACGACACCGGCGGACAGGACGAGCTCTGTCGACGGCGCACCGGGGGCCCCAGTCCGCGACGCACCCACGGACACCGGATCGTCCGCGACCGGGGCCACCACGCCGCTCGCGCACCCCACCGCGAGCCCGGATTCGCTCGTCGGGCACACGGTGCGCGGCCGGGAGGGCGGGTCGCTGGGCCGGTTGACGAAGGTGCTCCCCGGTCCCGACGGCGCGCCCGCCTGGGGCGTGGTCAAGCCGAGCTTCGGCGGGGCACGCATGGTGCCGCTCGCCGGGGCGGCCCCCGGGGACAAGGCCGGGCACCTGCACGTGCCCGTGGACCGGCGGGCCTTCCGCAGCGCCCCCACCGGGACCACGGACGACACCGTCGAGCTCGACCGCCACTACACCGGCCGCGGCGCGCTCACCGCCGCGCGCGTCCACCAGTACGAGCGCTTCGGCGGGCTCAAGATCGGCTGCGCGTTCTTCGGCTGGATCGTCGCCGTCGGGCTCACGGTGATCCTCGCGGCGATCGCGACGGGCGTCGCGGCCCTCACCGGCGCGGGCCCGGACCTGGGCAACGCGGTGAGCGGCAACGGGGTCAGCGCGGACGTGCAGACGGTCGGGCTGGTCGGCGGCATCGTCGCCGTCGCGATCCTGTTCCTGTCCTACCTGGCCGGCGGCTACGTCGCGGGCCGGCTCGCCCGCTTCGACGGCGCCCGCAACGGCGTGACGACCTGGGTGATCGGGTTCATCGTCACCGTCGCCGCCACGATCGGGACCGCGATCGCGGGCACGCAGGCCGGGTTCGCCGAGCGGCTGCCCGGGATCGCGTTGCCGGACAGCACCTTCACCGCCGGCGGGCTGGTCGCGCTGGCCGTCGCGGTCGTCGTCACGCTCATCGGCGCCGTGCTGGGCGGCAAGGCCGGCGAACGCTTCCACCACCGCGTGGACCGCGCGGGCGAAGCCGCGCTCTGACCGCCCCGGCCGGCTCGGCCTAGGGCACGGGCCTGGCCCCGTCCCACTCCGTCAGCGGCACGCAGAGCGGCCGCCAGGACTCCTGACGGGGCCGGTCCCCCAGCGGGGACCGGCCGTTCGCCCAGCGCAGCGTCGGCCAGGAGAGCTCGTGTCGCGGCGCCCACGGGAAGAGCCGGCGCAGGACCCGGGCGGCCAGGTGCGGGTCCGGGACGAAGGACACGCCGAGGCCGTGCGCGGCGTCGTCGGTGTGCACCAGCATCTCGTCGCACGCCAGCGCGGCGAAGCCGGAGGGGTCCGAGAGGCCGTCCGGATGGAAACCGCGGGCGTCCTCCGGGGTGGCGTCCAGCACGGCGGCCAGCACCTCGGCCGCGGTGCGGACCGTCGCCACCAGGGCCGCGGGCGGGGCGTGCGCGGTGATCCGCACCTCCACCGTGCCGAGGCCCGCCGGGCCGCCGGCCAGGTCCGTCGCCAACAGCAGCACCCGCTGCCCGGTGTGGGCCACGACCTCGGCCACACTCATGTCGAGATCCCCCGCGCGCGCCGCCCAGTCCGTGCCGGGATCCCGGGCGCGTTCCAGCATGTGACTCAGCGCCGAGGTGCAGACCTGGGCCACCTCCCGCACGTCGTCGCTGCGCATCGGCCCACGGTAGGACGCCCGGCCGGTCCGGCCAAGGCTCCCGTCAGCGCCCTTCCCGGCCGTCCGGATCGTCGTCGTCCGGCTGCCGACGGAAGATCAGGTCGGCCTCGAGGTCGAGGAACCGGCCGATGACGAACGACGGTGCCCTGATCTCCAGCGGGGTCCGGTCCAGCCGGCCCGTCACCCGGACCCCTGCCCGGTCCGCGGAGGTGTCGGCGGCCGTGGCGTCGACCGCGACGGTCTCGACGGTCAGGTCCAGCGGTGCGGAGCGGCCGCGGGCGTGGACGACGGCCCGCGCCGTGCTCCCGGTCGCGACGGACGACCGGGCCTCCACCTCGACCCTGACCGAGGGGAACGACGCGGCGTCGAGGAGCCCCGGTTTCTGCAGGTCCCTGTCCCGGTGGGCGTTCCCCGTCGCGATTCCCGGCACCGCCAGGCCGATCCAGGCGCGCGTCACCTCACCGTCGCCGTCGAGGACCGCCGCGCCCTCCTCGATCGGCAGGGAGCCGTGGACCGTCGCCACGAGCTTGTCCCGGACACGGAACCGGACCCGGCTGTCCGCCGGCACGACCGTCCACCGCCCGGCCGTGCGGGCCGGGGCCGGCGTGCCGACGTTCTCGGCCGCGGCGCTCATCGCTCCGCCCCGGCCACGAGCTCGGACAGCGGCCCGAAGGCGTCCGAGACGACGTAGCGCTCCGCCCGGCTCGGCCCGGACAACAGGGCCGGGTCCTCCCCGGGAAGGAGCTCGGAGGACATCACCACCTGCTCCAGGGTGTCGAGAGCCGCGGCGTCGCGGGCGAGCTGCACCACGCATTCCGCGCCGTCCGGCCCGACCGCCCGGAAACCACCGAGCAACCCCGCCCTGAGCTCGGGGTTGGCCTCGACCAGTGGCGCGATCCGCTCACGGCCGGCCCGCCGCGCCGCCTCGACGACAGCGGCGCTGCGGGGCCCGTCGAACGTGATGATCTGCAGGTACATGGGTTCCTCCTGACCTACCGGACCCCGGGGCGGGACCCTGCGCCGATCGTGCGCGGGTCCCGGCCGCGCCGCCTCAGTGCTGCCACGGACGCCGCCACTGAACCCGCCCCGGCGCTACCGTGCCCCCGTGCTGTCCGTTCCGGGTCGTCGGACCGAGCTGGCGCGCCTGGATGCGGCGTGCCGCAGCGCCCTGGACGGCGCGGGCCGGCTCGTCCTGCTCACGGGCGAGGCCGGGATCGGGAAGAGCCACCTGGCCCAGGCGCTGTCCGACCAGGCGTCGGCACTCGGGATGAGCATCGCCCGCGGCTGGTGCATGGACGACCCGGGCGCGCCGCCGCTGTGGCCCTGGCGCCGGGTGGCGCGCAGCGTCACCGGGCTGACGCAGATCCTCGACGCCGCCCAGGACGTCGATGCCGACGACGGCGCACGGCTGCGGCTCGCGGACGCCGTCGCGGCTCTCCTCGCCGCCCGGGCGGCGGACGCCGGGCTGGCCGTCGTCCTGGAGGACCTGCACTGGGCGGACCCGCTGTCGCTCGACCTGGTGCGCCGGGTGCTCCCGGAGATCGCCGCAGAACGGGTGCTGCTCGTCGCCACGGCCCGCGAGGACGACCTCGACCGGTCCACGTTCGGCCGCGTGGTCCCCGAACTGCTCCGTGCGCCCGGCACCGTGCACGTCCCGCTCCCGGGCCTCGCGGCGGAGTCCGTCGCGACCTGGCTGGCCGCGGACCCGCAGACGCGGACGTGGTCCCGGCACGCCGAGGACCTCGTCCGCAGGACGGGCGGCAATCCCTTCTACATCCGCACCCTGACGATGGAGGTCCCCCGGCCGGGGGCGGACATCGCCGCCGTCCTGGCCGAGCGGCCGACCTGGCGGGCGGTGCTCGTGGCGTCCTACCGAGCGCTGCCCGAACCCGTGCACCGCACGATCGCGACCGCGGCGGTGCTGGGTGAGCGGCTGGCACCCGGGCTGCTCGCCGACGCCCTCGGCCGCCCGGTCCAGGAGGTGAGCGACCACCTCGCGGCCGCGGTCCGGGCCGGGATCCTGCACTTCGGCGTCACCGGGCTGGCCTTCAACCACGCCCTCGTCCGCGACGCCATCGTCACCGAGCTCGGGCCCGCCGAGCGGGCTCGGGCCCACGCCTGCGTCGCCGCCGCACTGGAACGGACCGGGGACTCCCTGATGGCGGGACCGGCCGCGGTCCACTGGTCCCGCGTCGAAGGGCCCGAGGCCGCGGCCCGGTGTCGGGACCTCGCGGCGCGAGCGGCGGCCGGCCAGACGCTGATGCCCGACCGCGGCGTCGAGCTGGGCCGCCTCGCCCTGGAGTCGGCCCGATCGCTGGACGCCACGGACACCGAGCTCGCCGAGCGGCTCCTGGTCGTGGCCCGGTTCGAATGGGCGGCTGGACGCCTCGGCGACGCACTCGGTTCGTGCACGGCCGGGCTGGACCTCGCCGAACGCGCCGGACGCCCGGACCTGATGGCCGATTTCGCCCTTGTCCCCCAAGGCATCGGCTCCTTCGACACCGCCCGGATCACCGGCGGGATGTGCCGTCGTGCCCTCGCGGCCCTGCCCGCCTCGGAGATCAGCAGACGAGCGCGGCTGCTGGCGCTGTGCGCCGTCGCGGCCGCCGAGTCGCCCCAGGACGGCGGCCCCGGCACCGACCCCACCCCGGAGGCGCTCTCCGCGGAGGCCCTGGCCACCGCGCGGGCCTCGGACGACCGGCAGGCCGAGCTCGAGACGATCGCCGCTCGACACTTCGTCCTCAGCTATCCGCAGGCGATCGAGCAACGGGCCGAGCTCGCCGCCCGAGCCGTCGAGCTCGGGGCATCCGCCGCCACCACGATGGGCGCCCTGTGGGGACACCTCTGGCAGGCCGACCTCGCCTTCCAGCGCGGCGACATGCTCGCCGTGCAGCAGGCGATCGCGGACGTGGACAGGATCGCCGACCGCCGCTCCTCCCCCGTCGCCCGCTGGCACGCCCTGCGCATGCGTTCCGCCGTCGGCCTCTTCGCCGGACAGTTCGACGTCGCCCGGGCCAGGGCCGGCGAGGCGCGCGTCCTGGCCGACCGCGTGGGAGACATCTCGATGATCGGGATGCACCACGCCCTGCACGTGCAGCTCGGGCTGCTTCGTGGCGACCCGGCGGAGTTCCTGCCCGACTCACTCGCCGCGATCGACGCGATCCCGCAGATCCCGCTGGTCCGGGCGTCCCTGCCGGTGATCCACGCCGTCCGGGGCGATCTCACCAGCGCCCGGGCCGAGTTCGCCGACTTGCGGGATGTGCCCCGCCGGACGCCACTCGGCCCGCGGTGGGCCGGAACGATCACCCAGATCGGCGTCGCCGCCGTCGCCGTCGGTGACGACGAGGTCGCGCGCGAGTGCTACCGCCTGCTGCTCCCCGTCGCGCCCTGGTGCGCGGGGGACGGCGGCGGTTCACCCTTCGCCGCCGGCTCGAACGAGTACCACCTCGGGCAGCTGGCCCTGACCTTCGGCGACCGCGCCCTGGCCGCCGAGCACTTCGCCCGCGGGGTCACCGTGGACGACCGCATCGGCGCGAGGCCGTTCGCGGCGCTGGGCCGCCTCGGACTCGCCGAGTCCCTCGCGGGCGACGCCCCGGGACGGGCCCGCCGCCTCGCCCTGGAGGCGGCCGACGGGCTGCGGCGACTCGACATGCCCGGCCCCCTGGCCAGGGCGGTCGCCCTGGCGGACGGATCCGGTCCGACGAGCACCCGCCCGACCGGCCGCCCGGGTGGGCTGACCGAGCGGGAGTTCGAGGTCGCGGAGCTCATCGGGCAGGCGCTGACCAACCAGCAGATCGCGGGGCGGCTCTTCCTCTCGGTGCGGACGGTGGAGTCCCACGTCCGCAGTGTCCTGACCAAGCTCGGGCTCGCCAGCAGGACCCAGATCGCCGTGTGGCTGCACGAACGCGGAGCGTGAGCCGCACCGGGTCCGGCTGCGCGGCAGGAGCTCCTGCGCCGACCGGCACCCCCGTGCGGATCACACCGAACTGGCGGTCCGGGCCGTACCGGGCGTGGTGAGCGTGGGCGGCAGGAGGCTCGTCAGCCGGGTCACGATCTCGCCGGCGTCCGGGCCGCGCAGGCCGACGTGCCCGTCCGGACGGATCGCGACCAGCTCGCCGTCGGAGGCGCCGTAGGCCGTCCCGGCGTTCCCGTCGGTGTCCAGGACGTCCGGATCCGGGCCGCCGATCGCGACGGTGCGCACCGGACCGCCGACGACCGGCGGCCGCACCCCGAAGCCCAGCAGGGTCCAGTGCGGGCCCCGCTGGAGGTCGAACAGGCGCACCGGCACGCCCGCGGCGGTGCGGACGGGCGCGTCCGGCGCGCGGTCGCCCGGCCGCGGGCCCTGTACCTCGGAATCGGGCCCCCATGAATCGGATCCCCCGGAATCGGATCCCCCGGATTCCGGCGCGAGCGGCCCGCCGCGGTAGGTGACACCGAGCTGGAGCGCCCGTTCGCCCTCCGCCCCGCGCTCGCCGAGCCGGCGGCCGGTGAGCAGCGTCGAGAGGCCCAGGACGTCCGCCGCGACCGGGAGCCGTTCGGCCTCGTAGGTGTCCAGCAGCCCGGCATCCGCCCCGGCGAGGACGTGGGCGAGCTTCCAGCCGAGGTTGGCCGCGTCCTGGATGCCCGTGTTCATGCCCTGGGCCCCGGCCGGGGAGTGCACGTGCGCGGCGTCCCCGGCGAGGAACACCCGGCCGGCCCGGTAGCGGTCCACCATCCGGACGTTGAGCCGCCAGCGCGACGCCCACCTGACCTCCCGGATCCGGACGCCGGCGACGACGTCGTCGATCGCGGCCTGGAAGCTCTCGAGGCCCGCCTCCGGCGCCGGCCCGTCCGGCGCGAGCGCGACCTGCAGCTGGAACGTCTCGGTGGCCGGCAACGGGCAGAGGCCGACGAACGGGTGCGCGCGCGAGCCCCAGACGTGCCAGGCGTCCCGGTCCAGCCCCTCCAGGACGACGTCGCCGAGCAGCATCCGGACGCCCTCGTGGGTCTCGCCGAGGAAGTCGACGCCCACGAGCCGGCGCACCGTGCTGCCGCCGCCGTCGCACCCGATGACGAAGGAGGCCGTCGCGGTGTCACCGCCCTCGAACGTGACGCTCACCCCGTCCGCGTCCTGCGCGAGGTCCGTGACGCGCGAGCCCCACGCCACCTCCACCCCGAGCTCGGCGAGCCGCTCGCGGAGCACCTGCTCGGTCCGCCACTGCGGCAGCAGCAGCGGGCGCGCGTACGGGCTGTCCGGCGTCGGCTCGGCGCCGGGGTGCAGGTCCGCGACCGTGCCGGTGCGGTCCTCCGCGGAGACGTAGCGCCGCATCGGCATCCGGAACCGGCCGAGGGTGACGAGCCCGGAGGTGACACCGAGGCCGTCCAGCACCTCGAGGGTGCGGGGCTGCAGGCCCTTGCCCCGCGACCCGGCCGACGGGCCGGCGGCCGCGTCCACGACCCGGACGCGCACTCCCCAGCGCGCGAGCGTCACCGCCGCCGTGAGACCGGTCGGCCCCGCCCCCACCACCAGGACGTCCTGCTGTGTCTGCGTCATGCCACCAGGTTAGCACCAAATATGACACTCAGTCTCAGTTGATATTCAGTCCCACTTCGGACCGGGGTGTCATACTCCTCCGATGACCGGCCTGCGCGAACGGAAGAAGGCCCGGACCCGTGCCGAGCTCCAGGCCCACGCGCTGCGGCTCTTCCGGGACCGCGGCTGGGCCGCCACGACCGTCGACGACATCGCCGCCGCGGCCGAGGTCTCGCGCAGCACGTTCTTCCGCTACTTCCCCACCAAGGAGGACGTCGTCCTGTTCGACGACGTGGACCCGTTGATGGCGGAGGCCTTCGACGAGCTGCCCGCCGGCACCCCGCTCCTCAGCGCGTTCCGCCGGGGCCTGGCGACGGCGTTCGGACGGCTGGACCCGGAGAAGCGCGAGCTCGAGGAGATCCGGATGGGGTTGGCGCGCACGGTGCCGGAGATCGCCGCGGCGGTGCGCGAGCGCAACGGCCTGGGCGTGGACCAGGTGGCCACGAAGATCGCGGAGGGCCTCGGCCTCGACCCCGGAGGCCTGGACGTCCAGCTCTTCGCCGGAGTGGTGACCGGGGCGCGGCTCGCCGCGCAGTCCCTCGTCACCCGCGAACCCGGACGCAGCTACGTCGACACCCTCGACGCCGTGCTGGCCCGGCTCGAACAGGGCATCCCGCTGGCGGACCTGCCCCTGCCCGGCCCTACAGGCCCGCCCAGAACCGGTTGAGCACCGCCGCGCCACGCGCCGGGTCCTCGGCCATCCACCAATGCCCGAGACCGTCGAGCACCTCGACCCGCGCGCCCGCCCGGGCCGCCGCACGGAGCCGCTGCTCGTCCGTGCCGACCATGTGGTCCTCCGACGCCTGGATCGCGAGTCCCGGCCGGCGTGCGGCCTGCTCCAGGTCCCTGCCCGCCTCGGCCAGCACCGGCTGCGCCGCCGAGCGGTAGAGCCGCAGGATGCTCTGCGCCATGGCCTCGTCCATGCCCGCGGCGACCCGCTCGGCCACCCGCGCGTCCATGCCCCGCCCGGCCAGGACGGACGCCCGGGCGCCGACGGGCGCCGCGACCATCCGTGCCACCGCCTGCTCGCCCGCCTCCGGCGTCTGCCACACCTGCGCCAGCTCGTGCCACACGTACTCCGGGTCGAAGACGCCGACGACGTCGCTCGCCCAGCTGCGCAGCAGGTCCGGCCGGGCCATCGCGACGTTCACCACGTGGCCGCCGCCCCAGTCATGGCCCACGAGATCCACGGCGCCCTCCCGGGCGACGATCCCGGTGAGCTCGTCGATCAACCAGTCCCGGTACTCGGTCATCGTGGCGCCGAAGCCCTCGGGAACCGGCGCGCCGAACCCCGGCGGGGACAGCCGGACGACGGGCGACGGCTCGAGCAGCGGGACCAGGAGATCCCATACGGCGGCGGTCTCGGGGTTCCCATGGACGAGGACGACGGTCATGGGGCGCACGGTAGCGGCGGGGACCGACACTTGCGACGGGCCACGTCTGGGATTATAACCCTACCTATAACCCCAGATCCGGAGTCGCCGTGCCGAAGATCAACGTGTACCTGCCCGACGAGCTCGCCGCAGCCGTGCGGGAGGCGGGGATCCCCGTCTCCTCGGTGTGCCAGCGGGCCCTCGCCGACGCGGTGTCGGCGTCGACCGGGGAGAGCCCGCAAGGAGCGCGCATGACCGAGAACCCGCAAGCGGACACGCCCGGCTGGACCCGGATGACGGCCCGCGCCCGCACCGCCGTCCGCTCCGCGCTGCGGGCGGGCGAGGAGCGGGACAATCCGGCCACCTCGGTCGACCTGCTCGCCGGCGTCGTCGCGGAGGGCGAGAACCTCGCGCTCACCGTGCTCGCGGCGCTCGGGGTCGAGCCGCCGGACCTGCTCTCGGAGGCGCGCGGGCTCGCCGCGCGGGCGGGCGCGGCGCCCGCGGACCTCGCGTCCACCCTCGTCCGGTCCACGGAGGAGGCAGTGCGCCTGGAGCACAACTACATCGGCTGCGAGCACCTGCTGCTCGGCCTGGCCGGCGGCCCGGCCGAGGACCCGGTCCGCGCCGCGCTCGCGTCCACCGGGGTGGACCGGAGGGCGGCGCGCACGGCCGTCGGCGCGGCCGTCGCCGGCATCGCGTTCACGCGGACCCAGCAGGCCGCCGCCGGGCTGAGCGCGCCGGTGCGGACCGTCCTGGAGGACATCCGCGCCCGGCTCACCCGGCTGGAACGGGGCACGACCGGCACCTGAGCACCCCGGTCCCGTGGAACGCTCAGGCGAGCCGGGTCATGTCCACGGTGACGTCCAGGGCCTCGGCCGAGCCCCCGGAGTAGATGCCCTTGATCGGCGAGACGTCCGCGTAGTCCCGCCCGACCGCGACCCAGACGTGACGCTCGCCGATCCGCATGTCGTTCGTCGGGTCGTATCCCCACCAGCCGCCGGTGCGGGCCTCGATCCAGGCGTGGCTCTCCCCGCTGACCGTCTCACCGACCGCGGTGTCCTTGCGCGGCAACAGGTATCCGGACACGTACCGGGACGGGACGCCCATCTCGCGCAGCAGCACCAGCGAGAGGTGCACGAAGTCCTGGCACACGCCCTCGCCCGCCGCCAGGGCCTCGGGCGCCGAGGTGTGCACGCCCGTCGTCCCGGCCTGGTAGGTCATGTTCTCGTGCACCCACCGGCAGGCGGCCGCCACCGCGTCGACGGGGGCGTTGGCGCGCTTGATCCCGCGGGCCACCTCGGTCAGCGCCGGGTCCTTCGTGACGTACTCGGTGAACTCCAGCATCTCGGTGTAGCGGTCCCGGACGGGCTCGCTCGCGAGGTCCTCCCACGTGGCCGTGGCGACCGGCTCGACCTCGTCGCCGGTCTCCACGACCGACGTCCCGGTGACGTGCAGCTCGGTGTGCGGGGCGTGCAGGTCGAACGCCGTGACCTGGGTGCCCCAGTAGTCCTCGTACCGGTAGGACCGGGTGGCCGGCACCGTCTCGATGCGGTTGACGATCACGTTCTGGTGGCCGTCGCTGCGCGGGGTCAGCCGCACCTCGTTGTAGCTCTCGTGGACCGGCGCGTTGTAGTGGTAGCCGGTCTCGTGCACGACTCTGATCCGCCAACCCATCACACGACCTCCGGTGCCGTCCAGGCGACCCAGGGGGCGGCGTGGAAGAACTGCAGGGACACGGCCTCGCCGACGTCCCGGATGCATTCCTGCAGGCCCAGCAGCTGGGCCGGCAGGTCGTCGAGCAGCTCCTCCGGGCGGAGGAACTCCAGCTCGCTGCGAGCGCGGCCGAGCAGCCGCAGCGCCTCCGCGTTCGCCCCGACCCGCGCGGTGGGCCGGTTGTCCAGCTGCTGCAGGCAGCTCTCCGCCTCGGCGAGGGAGTGGAACACCGAGCGCGGGAACAGCCGGTCCATCAGCATGAACTGCACGACCCGGATGGCGTCGACGGCACCGCGGTAGGTCCGCAGGTAGGTGTCCTGCGCGCCCGCGGAGCGCAGCACGAGCAGCCAGCCCGGCGAGCTCATCCGGTCCGACACGCGGCTCATCAGCAACCGGACGATCATGTCGACCCGCTCGACGGAGCGGCCGAGCAGGTAGAAGCGCCAGCTGTCGTCCCGGCTCATGGTCGACGCCGCGAGCCCGGAGAACATCGCGGCGCGGTCCTCCACGTAGGAGAAGAACGCGTGCGGGCCCACCCACCGGGCGTAGCGCTGCCGCTCGGGCAGGGCGTTCCAGGTGGCGTTGAGGCACTCCCACATCTCGGAGGAGACCACCTCGCGGGCGCCGCGGGCGTTCTCCCGGGCACTGGTCAGGGACGAGACGATCGAGCCGGGCGAGTCCGCGGCATAGCCGACCGCCTCGGTCAGCGAGAACGCGTCGAGCGGCTCCTCGGTGCCGGGCTCGATCCCGAGGACGCCGAGGAGACGGCGCGCGGCCGCGTCGACGTCGATGGTGGCGTCCTCGAGCAGCTGGTGGACGGACACGTCGAGGATCCGGGCGGTGTCGTCCGCACGCTCCACGTAGCGCCCGATCCAGTAGAGGGACTCGGCGTTGCGGGCGAGCACTAGTCGTCACATCCCTGCTGTTGCTGCTGTTGCTGCTGTTGCTGGCCGATCGTCAGCTCCGGGCCGTGCTCGGCCGCCGGGGCCTGGACCGGGCCGATCGGGGACGCCAGACCGGCCTGGCCGAGCTCCCGCTCGGCCTCCGGCGCGCGGTTCGGGGCCAGCACCCAGGTGTCCTTGCTCCCGCCGCCCTGGCTGGAGTTGACGACGAGGCTGCCCTTCGGCAGGGCCACCCGGGTGAGGCCGCCGGGCAGGACGAACACGTTCTCGCCGTCGTTGACCGCGAAGGGCCGCAGGTCCACGTGCCGCGGGACCAGCCGGTCGTCGACCCGGGTGGGGACGGTGGAGAGCTGGACGACGGGCTGGGCGATCCAGCCGCGCGGGTCCGCCCGGATGGACTTGCGCGCGTCGGCGAGCTCCTTCCGGGAGGCGTTGGGGCCGAACAGGATCCCGTAGCCGCCGGAGCCCTCGACGGGTTTGAGGACGAGCTCGTCGAGGGTGTCGATGACGTGCCCGCACTCCTCGTCGAGCCAGCACCGGAACGTCGAGACGTTGGGGAGGACCGGCTTCTCGTCGAGGTAGTACTTGATCATGTCCGGGACGTAGGTGTAGACGAGCTTGTCGTCGCCGACGCCGTTGCCGACCGCGTTCGCGATCACCACGTTCCCGGCGCGGGCGGCGTTCATGATCCCGGCGACCCCGAGCACGCTCGTGGGCTTGAACTGCAGCGGGTCCAGGAAGTCGTCGTCGATGCGGCGGTAGACGACGTCGACGCGCTGCTCGCCCTCCGTCGTCCGCATGTAGACGATGTTGTCCCGGCAGAACAGGTCACGCCCCTCGACGAGCTCGACACCCATCTGCCGGGCGAGCAGCGAGTGCTCGAAGTACGCGGAGTTGTAGACGCCGGGGGTCAGCACGACGACCGTCGGATCCGCGACGTTCGGCGCGGCCGCGACGCGCAGGGCGTGCAGCAGGTGGGTGGAGTAGTCCCCGACCGCGCGCACCCGCTGGCGGGTGAACAGGTCCGGGAAGACGCGCGCCATCGTCCGGCGGTTCTCCATCACGTAGGAGACCCCCGACGGGTTGCGCAGGTTGTCCTCCAGCACCCGGAAGGTGCCTTCCGCGTCCCGCACCAGGTCGATCCCGGCGACGTGGATGCGGACGCCGTTGGGCGGGTTGAGCTGGTGCGCGGAGCGCTTGAAGTGCTCGCAGCTGGTGATGAGCCGGCGCGGCAGCACCCCGTCCCGGACGATCTGGGCGTCCCCGTAGACGTCGGCGAGGAAGGCCTCGAGCGCCTTCACCCGCTGCACGATGCCGCGCTGCAGCTTGTTCCACTCCGCCGAGCTGATCACCCGCGGCACGATGTCCAGCGGGAACGGACGCTCCTTGCCGGACAGCGAGAACGTGATGCCCTGGTCCAGGTAGGCGCGGTCCAGCGCCTCGGACCGGACGGTGAGGTCCGCCGCCGCGGTGGGGGCGATCGCGTCGTGGAGCTGGCGGTACGGGGCACGGACCGTCCCGTCGGCGTCGAACATCTCGTCGTAGGCGTCCGGATGGGGGCGGTCCGGTTCGAGATAGCCGTCGAAGAGTGCCGAGTCCGCCGTCCGTTCGACTCCGTTGCGGTTGACGGGGGCACCCCGTGATGCGCCTGGTCTGCGGTCCACTGCTCGGCTCACGTGGGTAATCTTGACCGCTCGGCGCAGGGGGAGCCATACGGACACGTGCTACGAGCGGGTTACGGTCGGACTGATCGACCGTCACACACGGTGACATCGGCCGAGTCCCCGTTCACCGGGGCGCGTCCGGGTCCCTGCCGACGGCGTCCGGGTCCTTGCCGACGGCGTCCGGGTCCTTGCCGACGGCGTCCGGGCCCTTGCTGACGGCGTCCGGGCCCTGCGGACCGTGTGCGACCATGGACCTGCCCCGGCACCGCGGGAGCACTCGCACACCGGAACGGGGCGGTTCAACCGCGCGTCGTCGTCGCTGTTAGCATGGTGCAGAAGCGTGCTCGGCGTGCTCGACCGGATGTGCAAGTTCGGTGTCGCCTGGGCCCCGAACAGCAGACATCTTCGACGACTCGAGGCAAATCGCGTGGCGAACATCAAGTCCCAGATCAAGCGGGTCAAGACCAACGAGAAGGCGCGTCAGCGCAACAAGGCGGTCAAGTCCTCCGTGAAGACGGCCGTCCGGCACTTCCGCGAGGCTCTCGACGCCGGTGACACCGACAAGGCCCTGGAGCTCCAGAAGGCCGCCGCCAAGGCGCTGGACAAGGCTGCCTCGAAGGGCGTCATCCACAAGAACCAGGCCGCGAACCGCAAGTCGGCGCTGGCCCGGCGCGCGAAGGCCGTCGCGTAAGTTCTGAGCACCTGACCAAGGCGCCGTCCCGATGGGGCGGCGCCTTCGTCGTGCCTCCGGTGCCTGGCGTGCCTCCGGTGCGCGACCTGCCTCCGGCGCTCGAGTCGCTCAAGCACCAGCCGGCGCCGCTCGAGCCACTCGAGCGGCGGATCAGCGGGGGTTGCGGGCCTCGACGATCGCGAGGACCGCTCGTTCCAGGGCGTAGCCCGAGTCCGCGGCCGCACCCTTGACGTCCGCGTTGACCTGCGCCGTCGCCGCGATCGCGACCGCGAGGCCCTCCGGCCGCCACGAGCGGACCTGCCCCTGGGCCTTGCGGACCTTCCAGGGCGGCATCCCCAGCGCCCCGGCCAGCCGGTTGGGGTCACCCCGCCCCGCGGCACCGACCTTCGCGAGCGTGCGCACCGCGTCCGCCAGGGCGTCCGCCACCAGGACGGGAGCGACGCCCAGCACGAGCGCCCAGCGCAAGGCCTCCAGCGCCCCGGACCGGTCCCCCGCCACCGCCTTGTCCGCGACGGCGAAGCCCGAGGACTCGGCCCGGCCGCGGTGGTAGCGGCGGACGGCGTGCAGGTCGATCGCGCCGCCGGCGTCCGCGACGAGCTGGCCGGTGGCCGCGGCGAGCTCGCGGAGGTCCGAGCCGACGGCCTCCAGCAGGGCCGCGACGGCGTCCGGGCTGATCGAACCGCCCGCCCGGCGCACCTCGGACCGGACGAAGTCCGCGCGGGCCTCGGCCCGGGTGATCCGCTCACAGGTGGTGACGTGCGCGCCGCGCCTGCGCAGGTCGTCCCCGAGGGCCTTGCCCCGCGCCCCGCCCGCGTGCAGCGCCACCAGCACGATGCCCTCGGCGGGGTCGTCCGCGTAGGCGGTGAGCGCCGCGGCCATCTCCTTGTTCGCCTCGTGCGCCGCCGCGACCACGACGACCCTGCCCTCGGCGAACAACGACGGGCTCAGGAAACCGGCCAGCTCCCCCGGGCTGATCTCCGAGGCACGGAACCGGCGGATCTCCGCCTCGGGATCCACCGAGCGGGCGGCCCGCAGCACGTCGCCCACCGCCCGCTCGACCAGCAGCTCCTCCTCGCCCACGATCAGCTGCACGGGGGCGGGAGGGGACACGGCGGGGCTCACCCCCTCATCGTGACGCACGGGGCCGACGAATCGTGACCCGCCTCCCACATCGGGGACTCCGACTTTCGCAGATCGAAAGTCGTGCCGTACCGTCTTCGCCATCGGGACCGGTCTGCGCTCGCGCGCGCCGCCCCGGGACAACTGAAGATGGCTCATCCAGAGGGGTAGAGGGAACGGCCCGTTGAAACCCCGGCAACCGGCGTCGAACGACGATCCGCGCACACACGTCCGGTGTGTGCTCGTCGACGAACCAGGTGCCAATTCCGGCCCGCGAACCACGCGGGACAGATGAGGAGATCTCGTGACTCTCACTGCAGACATCCCTGCCGGCACGTCGTACGACCTCGGCCCCGCTCGCGCGCTCTCCTGCCGCGAGTGCGGCCACCAGATCCCGCTCGCCGCGGAGTTCGCGTGTCCGCAGTGTTTCGGGCCGCTGGAGGTGGCCTACGACTTCCCCACGGTCACCCGCGAGTCGATCGAGGCCGGCCCCGAGTCGATCTGGCGCTACCGGGACCTCCTCCCGGTGCCGGCGAACGTCCGGGACATCCCGAACACCGAGCCCGGCCTGACCCGCCTGATCCGGGCGGACCGGCTGGCCGCCGAGCTCGGCCTCCGCAAGCTCTGGGTCAAGGACGACACCGGCAACCCGACGCACTCGTTCAAGGACCGCGTCGTCGCGGTCGCCCTCGCCGCCGCCCGCGAGCTCGGCTTCAAGGTCCTCTGCTGCCCCTCCACCGGCAACCTCGCCAACGCCGTCGCCGCGGCCGCCGCCCGCGCCGGCTGGGACTCGGTCGTGCTGATCCCCTCCAACCTGGAACAGGCGAAGATCACCACCACCGCGGTCTACGGCGGCACGCTGCTCGCCGTCGACGGCAACTACGACGACGTCAACCGCCTGGCGACCGAACTCGCCGCGGAGCACGAGGACTGGGCGTTCGTGAACGTCAACGTCCGGCCCTACTACGCGGAGGGGTCCAAGACCCTGGGCTACGAGGTCGCCGAGCAGCTCGGCTGGCGGCTCCCGCAGCAGATCGTCATCCCGGTCGCCTCCGGTTCGCAGCTGACGAAGGTGGACAAGGGCTTCGGGGAGTTCGTGAAGCTCGGCCTGGTCGAGGACACCCCGTACACGATCTTCGGGGCGCAGGCCACGGGCTGCTCGCCCGTCGCCGCGGCGTTCGAGAACGGCCACGACGTGATCCAGCCGGTCAAGCCGGACACGATCGCCCGCTCGCTCGCCATCGGCAACCCCGCGGACGGCCCCTACGTGCTGGACTCGGTGCGGCGCACCGGAGGCGCGGTCGGGCACGTCACAGACGAGGAGGTCGTCGAGGGCATCCGGCTGCTGGCCCGCACCGAGGGTGTCTTCGCCGAGACCGCCGGTGGCGTCACCGTCGCGACGGCGAAGAAGCTCATCGAGGCCGGGAAGATCGACCCGGACGCCGAGACCGTCCTGCTCATCACCGGAGACGGGCTCAAGACCCTCGACGCGGTGTCCGGCCAGGTCGGTCCCACCGCGACCGTGCCCTCCACCAGCAAGGCCGTGCGCGAGGCGCTGTCCTTCCTCGAGGGCTGAGCGACCTCGGCGAGCACCCCGCACCGTTCGGCCTCCGACGCGGCCCGTCCCGACCCCGGGGCGGGCCGCGTCGGCGTGGGGCCGGCAACGGACTCCCCCGCGCGACGAGCTGCGGGCTCGCCGGCGTGCCCGGATCCGCGACGACGGCGAGGTCCCCGGACTGGTCCGTCCGGCGCACGGCGACCCCCGCCCGGGTCAGGGCCTCCAGCAACCCCGGGTTCGGGTGCCGGTAGCTGTTCCCCGCCCCCACGCTGACCAACGCCGCCCGCGGCGCCACGGCCGCGAGGAACTGCAGGCTCGAGTACCGCGAGCCGTGGTGCGGGATCTTGAGCACGTCCGCGCGCAGGAGTGAACCGGACGCGAGCAGGTCGGCCTGCGCGTCGAGCTCGACGTCCCCGGTGAGCAGGACGCTGCCCGCCGGTGTCTGCGCCCGCAGGACGACCGAGGTGTCGTTGACCTGGGTGCCGTCCTCGGGGTCGACGTACGTGGCCGGGTGCACCGGGGCCAGGACGTCCAGGACGAGACCCGGCCAGGTCAGCCGCCGCCCCCGGTCCAGCTCGACGAGCGGCGCGCCGGCCGCGGACGCCTCCCGCGCGACCCGGTCGAACGCCCATCGCGGCTCGCGCGCCGGCCCGACGGCGATCCCGGACACCGCGCGGCCGCGCAGCGCCCCGGTGAGCCCGCCGATGTGGTCCGCGTGCAGGTGGCTGAGCACCACCAGCGCCAGCCCGCGGACGCCGAGCCGGCTCAGGCAGGCGTCGATCAGGCCGTCGTCCGGCCCCGCGTCTACGAGCACGGCCCAGCCGGGGGTTCCGGTGGCGAGCACGAGCCCGTCACCCTGCCCGACGTCGCAGGCCACCACCGCCCAGCCGGCCGGCGGCCAGCCGGGCCGGCTCACCCGGGTGGGGACCAGCACGAGCAGCAGCCCGGCCAGGACCGCCAGCAGCAGCGCCCGCCACCGCGGCGAGCGGAAGAACAGCACCAGGACGAGCAGGACCAGGGCGAGCAACCCCGCCCCGAGCAGCCCGTCCGGCCACGTCACCACGCCCCCGGGCACGGCGGCGGCGCGGTCCGCGACGAGGACCAGCCACCCGACGGCGGGGGTCGAGACCCAGGCCAGCGCCGTCGCGAGGTCTGCACCGAGCGGGGACAGGACCGCCGCGAGGACCCCGAGCACCGTCGCCGGTGCCACGGCCGGGACGACGACCAGGTTGGCCAGGACCGTCACCAGGCTGACCTGGCCGCTGAGCCCTGCGATCAGCGGTGCGGTGACCACGCAGGCCGCGGCCGGGACGGCGAGCGCCTCCGCCGCTCCCGGCGGCACACCGCGGCGCCCGAAGGCCCGGGCCCATCCGGGGGCGATGAGCACGAGCGCGGCGGTGGCCAGCACCGACAGGGCGAACCCGGCGTCGACGGCGAGCGACGGGTCCACCACCAGCAGGACGAGCACGGCGACGGCCAGCGCGGGGAGCGCGGACCGCGCGCGGCCGGCCGCGAGGGCCAGCAGCACCACGCCGCCCATCACGGCCGCGCGGACGACGCTCGGCGAGGGCCGGGCCAGGATCACGAACCCGACGATCGCGAGGCCGCTGCACAGGGCGGCGAGCCGGGGATCGGCGTGGGCCCGGCGCAGCAGGAACAGCACGGCCCCGCCCACGATGGCGAGGTTCGCGCCCGAGACCGCCGTGAGATGGGTGAGGCCCGCAGCCCGGAAGTCCGTCTCGACCTCCGAGGTCTGGTTCCTGGTGTCCCCCACCGCGAGCCCGGGAAGCAGGCCCGCCGACGCCTCCGGGAGCGCGCGTGCGGCCGCGTCGCGCAGGCCGTCCCGCAGGGTTCCCGCCGCGCTCTGCCACCACGGCGGCGGGCCCACCTCCGTGGCCGGGCCGCGGACCCGGAGCACCGCGATCGTGAGATCCGGGCGCTGGGCGGGCACGAGCAGCCCCTCCGCACGGACCTCCTGCCCCGGCAGCAGCTCGCGCCAGCCCTCGGCCGGGGCGATCAGCAGTACCCTGCCGCCCGAGGTCCAGGTGCCGTCGCCGACGGAGGTGGACACGAGTTCCGCCGCCACCAGCACCCGGTCCCCACCCGGCGTCGCCCCGTAACCGGGCGAGGTGAGGACGTGCGGGTCGTCGGTGAGCAGGACGCGCAGGGTCGCCGCCGACCCCCGCTCGGCCGCGACCCGCAACGGGTGCTCCTGCACCTGCACCGCGTGCACGGTGATCAGGACCCCGGCCGCGAGTGCGCAGCCCGCGGCGGCGAGCAGCGCGGGCCCGCGCCGGCCGCCCTCACGGCCGTCCTGCCCGGCGCCGCCCCGACCGCCACCGCCCGGACCACCACGCCGACCACGACCACGCCGACCACCACCGCCCGTGCGACCGTCGCCCCGACCACCGTCGCGCAGCCTCAGCAGGGCCGCGAGCAGGCCGACGGTGGCGAGCGCGACGCCCGCGATCCCGCCGAGAGGCCCGGCGACGACCCCGGCGAGGACGACGGCCCAGGTGGCGAGGGCGGCGGGGACGAGCCTCAGGTCCGGCCGGATGCGCGGTTCCACCTCGTCCGGCGCCTCGGACGCAGCCCGCGCGACGATGCCGCTCACACCGTCACCTGGTCCTTGAGCTGGGAGAACCGTCGCTCCCCGATTCCCTCGACCTCGCGGAGCTGGTCCACCCGCGCGAATCGCCCGTTGCGGACGCGCCAGTCGAGGATGCGTTGCGCGGTGACCGGCCCGACCCCGGGCAGCCCGTCGAGCTGTTCGAGCGAGGCGGAGTTGAGATCGATCTTCCCGCCCGTCGCGGCGGCCGCGCCCGTGCCGCCGGATGCGGCGGTCCCGGCGGTGGCGGCGTCCGCCGCGGCCGGGACCCCGACGGACACCTGCTCACCGTCCGCGACGCGGCGGGCCAGGTTGAGGGGCGCCAGGTCCGTATCGGGCAGGGCGCCTCCCGCGGCCTCGAGGACGTCGGCGACCCGGGACCCGTCCGGCACCCGGACGAGCCCGGGCCTGCGGACCCGCCCGGCGACGCTGACGACGAGCTGCGCGCCCGGCGCGGCGGACGGCCCTCCCGTGGTGCTGCCGGCAGCCGGAGGGTCTCCGGTGGCGGTGGCGGTGGCGGTGGCCGGCACGCCGGACGCCGACGGCATCGTGGTGTCGATCCCCACCACCGGCAGTCCGCCGACCGGCTCCGCCTGGGGCCGTCCGCTCCACACCCCCACCGCCGCGATGGCCGCCGCGACCACGGCGACCAGCACGAGGGCGACCGCGCCCGGACGCCCTGGATCCAGCCGCGCACCACGCCAGCCCTCGGGGACCCACCTGCGGGTGAGTCTCCCGAGCGTGTTCGGGCGCGCCGCGGGCCCGCCGGATGCACGGACACGACCGGCCGATCCGGAGGAGGCCTCCTCCGGAAGGCCTCCGGTATCCGGGTCCGGCCCGGACAGCCCCGCCCGACCGTCCCACCTCGGCTCCCCCGTCGGGACGGACCCGGCCGGCGGCCTCGGTACGGGCAGGGGCAACGGGATGGGCACGGTCGGCGGGTCGGACACCTCGGCGGGGACGGAGCGGCCGGGATCGGAGCGGTCAGGATCAGGGCCGCCAGAAGCGTCAGGGCCGTCAGGACCTTCAGGACCAGGCCGGTCCCGATCAGGACGGGCGGGCGTCTCGGCGTGATCCGGGTACGGGCGGCCCAGCGGGGTCCTCCGCGGCGTCCCGAGAACCGCGGCCAACCGGGTACCGGGGACGGAGGGGACTGCGCGCCGGGCCACGGACACGACGCTAGGGCGGCGTAGCCCCCGATCGCGGACGAGATACCGACCTGTGGATGACCGGGAGCCGGTGTGGACGATCCGCCCCCGGACGACCCGGATCGAGTGTTCCTGTCGGTGCGCTGTGGCATGCTGCGCGCCGCCGCGTCGCCCGGGCGCGTCCCGGGCGACCCCGCACTAGGCGCGCGGCACCACGACCACTCCGAGGGTCCCGTTCCCGACGTGTGCCCCGAGCACCGCGCCCACCTCGGACACCAGCAGCCGCGACGCCGTGGGCAGCCGCTCCCGCAGGCGGTCCGCCAGCTCCTCCGCCCGCTCCGCCGCACCGAGATGGTGCACCGCCAGGTCCGCACCCTCACCCGCGGCCTTCACCGCGAGCTCGAGGAGCCGCTGGGTGGCGCGCGCGGCGGTCCGTACCTTCTCCAGTGGCCTGATCCGCCCCTCGGACAGGTGCAGGATCGGCTTGACCGCCAGCGCCGTCCCGAGCAGGGCGGTGGCCGCGCCGATCCGGCCGCCCCGGCGGAGCCGGTCCAGGTCGTCGACGCAGAAGAACACCCGGCAACGGGCGGCGACCGCCGCGGCGGCGTCCTCGACCGCGGCCCCGGCGGCACCGGCCTCCGCCGCCCTGACCGCCGCCAGCACCGCGTAGCCGAGGCCCATCGCGACCGCGCGGGAGTCGACGACCCGCACCCGCTCCGGGCCGATCTCCTCGGCGGCGAGGCGCGCCGCGTCCCAGGTCCCGGAGAGCTCGCGGGACAGGTGCACGGACACCACGGACGGGGCGCCGCCCGCGAGCAGGCGGCGGTAGACCTCGACGAACGCCGCCGGCGTCGGGCGGGACGTCTGGACCTCCAGGGCCCGGTCCGCGAGCGCGGCGCTGAGGTCCCCCGGGCCGATGTCGATGCCGTCGCGGCCGGTCCGCTCACCCAGCCGGACCTCGAGGGGCACGACCGTGATGGAGTTGCGGACGACCTCGGAGGGCGGGAGGTCCGTCGTCGAGTCGGTCACGACGGCGACGGGCACCACGGCGCCGGGCGAGGGGAGCATGACAGCCGACCCTACTGTCCGGCCCGGTCTGCCAGCTCACCAGCGAGGATCGCCCCGAGCGTCGCGCCGACGAGGCCGTGCCCGGCCCAGCCCCAGTGCATCCCGTCGGGGTTGCCGTGCCCGCCCAGGACGTGCGCCGCGACCAGCGTCCCGACGTCCAGGACGCGCGCGCCGGCGCTCGCCGCCCACGCCCGCGTGGCCTGCTCGGTCGCGGCCCGACCGGGGTGCGCACACCCGTAGACGGCCGCGCGGTGCACCGACGGCAGGGCCGCGACGACCGGGATCCCCGGCCGTAGCGCGAGCACCGCGTCCCGGCATCGTTGCAGGTAGGAGACGGTGAGCCGCGGCGGCAGCGCGACCGGACCGCCCCCGGGGAGGTGGGCGAGGGCCCGCGCCAGGGCGGGTTGCGCACGCAGGTAGCCGTCACGCACGACGCGACGGGCGCGCTCCGGGCGCACCGCCGGGATGAGCTCGCGCAGGGCGGTCGGCAGCGGCGACGGGAGCGAGTCCATCCCGCCCGTGCCGAGCACCAGGGCGTCGACCCGCGGCATCATCGCCCAGACCCGGGGGTCGTGCGTGAGGGCGGTCCAGGCGTGCCGGGCGGTCCACCCGATCCCCGCGACGATCTCGGCCCGCCCGCCGAGCGCGGCGGCGGCGACGTTCGGCCACAGCCGCGGATCATCCGCGGGTTCCGCCCGCTCGGGCCCGTGGAAGGCCAGGGAGTCCCCCAGGACGAGCACGAGCGGCCCGGACGACGATCCGGGCGGGGACAGGTCAGGTGACACCGATGTTGTACCCGGAGAGCCGCCAGCGCGGGTGGTCCGCACGCCGGGCGACGACGGCCCACTTGCAGTTGCCCATCCCGCCGATGATCGGCCAGGTGGCCTCGGGCAGGGCCAGCAGCCCGCAGACCATGCCGGCGATCATCCCGCCGTGCGCCACGAGCAGCAGGGACTGCTCGTCCGGCTCGTCGGCGTACTCGTCGTCGATCTCCTGGACGACGGGCAGCGAGCGCTGCACGACGTCCAGCCGCGACTCGCCGCCGGGCGGGGTCCAGCGCGGGTCCCCGCGCCACTCCGCGATCGCGCCCGGGTAGTCGACCTCGACCTCGCCGACGCTGCGGCCCTGCCACTCGCCGAGATGTGTCTCGCGCAGCCGCTGGTCCAGCTTCACCGCCAGCCCGGAGGCGGCGGAGATCTCCTCCGCGGTGTCCGCGGCCCGGCAGAGGTCCGAGCTGATCATGCGGTCCAGGGACATCCGGGCGATCACCGGGGCGGCGCGGCGAGCCTGCGCGCGGCCCTCCTCGGTGAGGTGGGAGTCCAGGTGGCCCTGCATCCGTCCGGCCACGTTGTAGTCCGTCTGCCCGTGCCGCAGCAGGACGACGCGACGCAGACTCACGGGGCGATCACCGCGTCCGGGTCGTCCGCATCGGGCGCCGTCCGGGCCTCGGGGAACTCGATCCGGGGGCAGTCCTTCCACAGCCGGTCCAGGCCGTAGACGGTGCGCTCCTCGGTGTGCTGCACGTGCACCACGATGTCCGTGAAGTCCAGCAGCACCCAGCGTCCCTCACGGGCCCCCTCGCGGCGGGTGGGCTTCACACCGTGCAGGCGGAGCTTCTCCTCCACCTCGTCGACGATGGCCTGCACCTGGCGCTCGTTCGGCGCGGACGCGATCACGAACAGGTCCGTGATGACGAGCTGCTCCGACACGTCCAGCACGGTGATGTTCTGGGCCAGCTTGTCGGCGGCGGCCGCCACGGCCACCCGGGCCATCTCGAGTGCCACTTCTGTTGCCGCCACTGAGGTCACGTCTCCTTCTGTACCGATCGTCGTCGTCACGCTGGTCTGCCCACCGGAGGGTGCAGCCCGTTCCAGTGTGGCAGCCGCGCCCCGTGGGCCCGGAAGCGCGGGTCGGCCGGCTGCGGCAGCCGGACCGGGCGTCCGCGTGCCGCTCAGGCGGGATAGGAGATGCCGGCCGGCCGGTCCGAGGCGTAGAGGCCCCGCTTCGAGATGTACTGGACCACGCCGTCCGGCACGAGGTACCAGACCGGCCGTCCCTCGGCGACGCGCTCCCGGCAGTCCGTCGAGGAGATCGCCATGGCCGGCACCTCGACGAGGGTCACGGACCCGGCCGGTAGATGGGTGTCCGCCAGCTCGTACCCGGGCCGGGTCACACCGACGAAGTGCGCGAGCTCGAACAGCTCCTCGACCTTGCGCCAGGACAGGATCTGGGACAGCGCGTCCGCACCGGTGATGAAGTAGAGCTCGGCGTCCGGCATCGCGGCAGCCAGGTCGGTGAGGGTGTCCGCCGTGTAGGTCGGCCCCGTGCGCTCGATGTCGACCCGGCTGGTGCCGAACCGCGGGTTCGAGGCCGTCGCGATGACCGTCATCAGGTAGCGGTCCTCCGCGGGGCTGACGGACTTCGCGGACTTCTGCCACGGCTCCCCGGTGGGGACGAAGAGCACCTCGTCCAGCTGGAACCGGTCGGCGACCTCGCTGGCGGCGACGAGGTGCCCGTTGTGCACGGGATCGAACGTGCCGCCCATGACGCCGATCTTGCGCTGCATCGCCGCAGGATATGCGCCCGCGGGCCCGCGGTCCTCCCCCTGTTCGGTCAGCGGACCGGCTGGGTGCCCGCCCCGAGGCGCGCACAGCGCTCGGCGAACGCGCGGGCGGCGACGGTGTGGCTGGCCGCCACCGTCTCCGCGTCCCCGGTGGAGAGCAGGTCGAACTGCAGGCCCCGCCAGAGTGCGACCAGCTCGCGCGCCATCGGCGGGGCGGCGGAGGCGGGCAGGCCTTCCGTGCGCAGGGACCGGGCGACGTCGTTGGTCCAGTCGTTGCCGACCCGGGTGAGGAACTCGTCGAAGCGGCCCGGTCGGTGCGCGGCGACCCCGAAGACCTCGAAGAACAGCGTGACGAACGGCCGGTTCTCCGGCGCGGCGATGGCGGCCCAGCACGCGTCGAGACGGTCCGCCAGCGCGCCCGGCCCGTCGAGCCCGGACAACGCGGCGGCGAAGGTCGGGAAGCGGTACGACGCCGCCAGCAGGGCTTGGGAGATCAGCTGTTCCTTGGACCCGAAGTAGTACAGGAGCATCCGGTTGTTGCTGCCGATCGCGGAGCCGAGCCGGCGCAGTGTGAGGTCCGCGATCCCGTGCTCCAGGACGTACTCCGCGGCGAGCCCGAGCAACCGTTCACGCTCGGGCACCGCAGCGCCGATCCCTCGGCCCCCGTCCGCCCGCTCCGCCATGAGGCAACGGTACCCAGCGCCCGACGGCGCAATCGCGAGAGACCTGCCGGCCGGCGACGGGCACGGGCCCCGATCGCCGGCCGGTCACGGACCGGGACAGGCGTGCCGGAACTGGATGCTGATCCGGGCCCCGGCGGAACGCACCTTCGGGACGGAGTGCTGCCAGGTGCGCTGGCAGGTACCGCCCATGACCAGGAGGTCTCCCGGGCCGGGCAGGAACCCGACCGAGATCCCGCCGCCGGTGGGCCGGAGCCGGAAGGGCCGCACCTCGCCGAGGGACACCAGCGCCACCGTGGCCCGGGGCAGCTCGCGGGCCACGCGGTCCCCGTGCCAGGCGACGCTGTCCGCGCCGTCCCGGTAGAGGTTGGCCCCGACCTGGGTGAACTCCTCGCCGTAGTGGGCGGACAGCACGTCCGCCATCTCACCCAGGATCGGCTCGGGCAGCCCCTCGGACCGCGACCAGCGGTGGGTGAGCCGCGGTTCGAGCAGCGTCCGCTCGTACATGCGCACCTCGCGACCCTGCCAGGGCGTACCGTCCAGCAGCCGTTCGAACAGCTCACCGGCGCCGCCCAGCCAACCGGGCACCACGTCCACCCACGCGCCCTCACCGAGCTCGTGTCGCCGCAGGCCGTGGAAGCCCGGATCGAGCTCCGGCTCCCCCGGCCCCTCGAGCAGTGAGGGCTGCCACACCAGATCGACCACCATGACCACGACGATACGCGCGATCGAACATCAGTTCGACTCCATTGCCCCGACCGGGTCGGCCGGACACACCCCCGGCGTTAGTCTCACCCCGTCGAACGGACCACCGAACAGCCTCGGGAGCTGCGATGACGGTGATGGTGTGGATCGTGCTGGCGATAGTCGGCCTGGCGACGGTGACAGCGGTCGTCAAGGCGCTGCTCGAACGGAAGATGCCGCCGCTGCCCCTGCACGACACGCGGGACCGAACCGAGCAGGATCTCGCATAGCGAGACGGAATTCTCAGCATCCGATACCGGCGCGTAGGGTCCGAACTCATGACGACCCCGCCCGCGACCGCGAAGGACCAGGTGCGATCCCGACGGAGGTGGGTCGTCCTCGCGATCGGGGTGCTCGCGCAGTCCTCGGCCTGCTCGTTCGTCTTCGGTCTCCCGTTCCTGGTCCCGACCCTGCGGGACACCCTCGACCTCTCCCTCGCCGCGGCCGGCCTCTACGTCGCCGGACCCACCGTCGGCCTGCTGCTGACCCTGATCCTGTGGGGTGCCGCCGCGGACCGCTGGGGCGAGCGCCGGATCATGGCGAGTGGCCTCGCGCTCCAGGCCGTCGCGGTCGGGCTGGTCGCGTTCCTGCCGCATCCCGGGACCGCACTGCTGGTCGCGCTGCTCGCGGCGGGCGGGGCGGCGGGCGCCTCCGTGTTCGCCGCCAGCGGGCGGATGGTGATGGGCTGGTTCCCGCGGGACGAGCGCGGGCTCGCGATGGGCATCCGGCAGACGGCGCAGCCCCTGGGCGTCGGGATCGCGGGACTGACGCTGCCGAGCCTGGCCGCGAGCGTGGGCGCGTTCCCGTCGCTGGTACTGCCGGCAGGACTGTGCCTGCTCTCGTCCGTCCTGGTGGCGGTGTTCGCCCCGGACCCCTACCGCCCGCCGCGCGTCGAGGGCGAGGCGAAGGCACGGTCGCCCTACGGCGCGCCGCTGCTCTTCCGGGTCCACTCGGCGAGCGCGCTGCTGGTCGTGCCGCAGTTCGCGATCGCCGCCTTCTCCACCGAGTACCTGGTACGTGAGCACGGCTGGGGAGTGGCCGCCGCCGGCGCCTTCGTCGCCGTGCTGCAGATCGCCGGGGCGGCGGGCCGGATCGGGAGCGGCGTGTGGTCGGACCGGGTCGGCTCGCGGCTGCGGCCGATGCGGCAGCTCGCCGTCGGCGCGACGCTCGTCCTGCTGACGTTCGCGCTCGGGGATCTCGTCGCGCCGTGGCTGGCGATCACCTCGCTGGCCGTCGGGGCGGTGGTCAGCGTCGCGGACAACGGGCTCGCGTTCACCGCCGTCGCCGAGATCGCCGGGAGCGCCTGGGCGGGCAAGGCCCTGGGGATCCAGAACACCGGGCAGAACATCGTGTCGTCCGTGGCGCCGGTCGCACTCGGCGCGCTCATCGGCGGGTACGGCTACGCCGTCGGCTTCGCGGTGGCCGCGATCGCCCCGGCCCTCGCGATCGGGATCACTCCCGTGCGGGACGAGCCGCGGGCGGAGTGAGCAGCCCACCGACACCGGGCCGGGACTGCGCCCCGTAGCCAAACGTTCGGTCACTTACGTCCACCGCGAGCGACGAGGAATCGGTGCCGATGCCCGATTTCTCCGATCCTCACCGCCGGATCCGAGGCTGTCTCGATCTCCTGGCTACTTGATTATCGAACCAGTGTTTGTTTATATGCCACTCACGGAGCAGGGAGGCGACGCGCCCCGACGCGACGCAGACCTGGCGAGGACGAGCGCGACGCGGAGCGGGCAGGGATGTCCCGGGCCGCCCGGAGCGCATCGCGCTCGAACTCCGATCCGCACATCGAGTAGTCGCCGGTCCGTGGACCGCGCGACTCGGCTTCTCCTCCCCGGTGCTCCAGCGCCGGGGATCGTCAACGTCGACACCCGGAGGCATCGTGCCCACCCTTCCCGGCCTGCTCGTCAGGCCCGTCGTCGTCGCGACGGCGGTCATCGCCGTCCTGGCCGGCTGCACAGCCGATCCGCCGACTCCCGACCCCGCCCCGGGCCCGGCACTGAGGTCGGAGGTGACCGAGCTCCGGGTCGCCGGGAACGACGTGCTCGCCGACGGGACCCGGCGGGTGCACGGCGTGCTGACCGGGGCGGTGGACCCTGCCGAGGACGTCGTCGGGCTGGCCGCACGGCCCGCCGGACCCGACGGCCGCATCGGCTACGAGGCCGAGTTCGAGGTCCTGCTGCCCGCCGGCGGCACGACGTCGGTCCTGGTGGATGTGGAGAACCGGGGGAACCCGACCACGCTCGGCTTCCTCACCGACCAGCCCGCGCTGGTCACCGCGGGCGGCAAGCCCTCGACGACGAGCTACCCCGGCACGTTGGGCAACGGGTTCCTCGACACGGCACGGCTCGCCTACGCACGGGTGCAGTGGCAGACCGGCATCGCGGCCGGGGTGCCGGCCGAGGCGCAGGGGATCGGCCTGGCGACGATCCGTGACTTCGGGCGGGCGCTTCGCACCGGACGGCCCGAGCTGGCCGCGGCGGGGGTCGAGCCGTTCCGGACCGCGGTGCTCTCCGGTCTGAGCCAGTCGTCGTGGATGGCGACGACGTTCCTGGCCGAGGGGTTCAATGCCGACCCGGCCACCGGCGGGGGCGTCTTCGACGGCGCGTTCCTGGTCAGCGCCGCGGGGAACTGGCTCGCCGTGAACAAGATGGCCGACGACGGAGCACCCCAGCAGCCGTACGTTCGTCCGGACGGTGTCCCGCTGACCTATCCGCAGATCCTCCGCCGCCCGGCCAGCGACCCGGTACTGGTCGATGTCGTCAAGTACACCGACTACTTCCGGCTGCGCGCCTCGGTCTCGCTGGGTGAGCCGCTTCCCGAACGGGTCCGGCGCTACGACCTGCCCGCGGCGCACGCCCCCGAGTCGGCGGTGCCGCCCGGCTACGCCTTCGACAAGCTCGGCTGCAACAACTCCACGCCCGTCCCGCTCAACCCGATCGACGATCGCCCGTACCTGCGTGGCCTGCTGTCCGCCCTGCTCGCGGACCTCGCCGGGGGCAACCTCGGCACGGCGCTGCCGCCTTCCGCGGTGTTCGAGCTCGAGGCCGCCCCGGCCGCCGGCCCGCTGGTGAACCCGCTGCCCACGACCGAGGTGCGGCTGCCCCGCGTCGACGAGCGCTCGAACCCGGTGGGCGGGGTCCGGCTCGCGGAGGTCGAGCACGCGGTCGCCCGTGCCGAGCCGCCGGTGCTCACCCCGGTCTCGACCGCCGACATCGCTGCGATCTGCGGCAACTTCGGCGGCTGGGCACCGATCCCGGCCGCCGAGCTGCAGCAGCGCTACGGCGACGCTGCCGGTTATCGGGCCGCGATCGCTCCGGCGGTCCAGCGCCTCGCCGACGACGGCTTCCTGCTGCCTGCAGAGATCCCCGCCGTGCAGACGACGGTGGCCGGCGCCTTCGCAGGACGCTGATCACCGGCGAGGGCGGGATCCGCTCCCGCCGGTGACGCGGGCGCGGCCCGGCTCCCCCGAGCCGGGCCGCTCCCGCGGACCCGAGACCGCTGCGGGTCCGCGTCGCTCAGCTGACGCCCGCGTCGAGTGCGTCGGCGAGGAAGCGCAGCTCGCGGGTCATCTCCGCCCTGGCCGCGGACTCGTCGCCCGCGTGCCGGGTGACGGAGTGCCGGTAGCTCACCGCCGAGGCGAGCAGCAGCGCGACGGTCTCGACGCCGCGCTCGTCACCCTCCCGCGCCCCCACGACGACGTCCCGGATCACCTCGACGAGCCGGTCGAAGCGCTCGTGCAGTGCGTCCCGCACCGCGGGGTGCGTGTCCGCCTCGCGCCACAGCAGGTGCGACAGCGTCGCCGAGGCGGCCAGCATCTCGTCGAGCATCGCGACGAGCCGGCACAGGCTCTGCGTGACGTCCCCCGGGACGATCACCGCGGCCCGGTCCACCCGCTCCCGGGGCAGCCGCTCGACGAGCGCGCCCAGCAGGTCCGGCTTGCGGGTGAAGTAGTAGTGCACCAGGCCCTTGGGGACGCCGGCGCGCTCGGCGATCCGGGAGGTGGGGGTCGCGTCGAAACCGCGCGCCGCGAACAGCTCCTCGGCGGCGGCGAGGATCCGCTCGCGGGCCGATCCGCCGTCCGGGTCGACAGGGGTGGTCATCGGGTTCTCCTCACGAGCAGCTCCGCACGGGCCGGGTGAACGCACGCGGCGGCCGCGGCCCGGAGGCCGCGGCCGTCGAACCGCTCGTGCCAGCCGGTGACACCTACCTTCTCAGTGGGAGCCCGCCAGCCCACGGTGGGCGGTGCTGGCGGCCGGGAGCGCGGTGGCGGCCACCAGGACCGTCAGGACTCCGGCGACCCAGGCCGTCCAGGACGCCCCGCCGAGGTCGCTGAAGCTCATCACCCACGGGGCGATGAAGATCAGCACACCGAGCACGCCGTGGGTGTACTCACTGGTCACGGATCCGGGCTGGGCGAGCGACCACAGCGCGCTGAGGGCCAGCAGGACCCCCAGCACGACGGTGGTCCACGCGGCACCCGGGTCCGCGTCCGTCACGATCGGGGACAGGGCGAACAGCACGCCCACCACCAGGGCTGCCCAGTCCTGCCAGCGTGTCCACGCCTTCGCGGTCATCACGATCACTTCCTTCGAAGCGGTGTTCCTACGACTCCACAGGTCTACGCCTTGATTGGCCGGCCGGTCAAGAACTGTCTCGACGATCACGTCCGGCCGTCGAAAGTGCCTTCCAAGCCGATGCCAAGCGACCCGGGGGACCCTCTGCGGCGGTAGCCCCACCACCGCCGACGAGGAGCCCCGATGTCCCGCCCCGCCCCCACCGCCGCCCTGCCGGACCTCACCGGCCTGCGCCTGCTGCACCGCGTGATGCGCGGGGACCTGCACCGGCTCACCGCCCTCGCCGAGCAGCTCGCCCACCTGCGGGCGGGGATCTCCGAGAAGCGCGCGAAGGCGATCGACCGCTGGGTCGCCGGGCTGTGCGCCGAGATCCACCACCACCACGACGCCGAGGACGCCGTCGCCTGGCCGGTGATCACCCGGCACGCCGGTGCCGCCGTGGACCTGACCGGGCTCAGCGACGACCACGCCGCCCTCGACCCCCTGCTCGACGACCTCCGCGCCGCCTCCCGGGCCCTGGTCGCCGCCTGGCCCGACGAGCTCCCGATGCACGCCGAGCGGCTGGCCACGAGCCTGCGCCGGCTCCGCGACGAGCTCGACGAGCACATCGTCGCCGAGGAGTCCGAGATCTTCCCGGTGATCGAGGAGTACGTGCCGGCCGATACCTGGGCCGAGGTCACCAAGGGCGTCCGGAAGCGCAAGGGCGGACCGTCCCCGACGTTCCAGGTCCCGCGGATCGAGGCCGCGGCGACGCCCGCGGAGATGGCCTCGCTCCGGGCCGAGGCCGGCCCGGTGCTGATGATGCTGCTCGCCGCGATGCGCCCCGGTCACCGCCGCCGCGAGGCCCTGGTCTTCGGGGCCTGACGGAGCCCGGGAGGCCGCGGGGGTCGTCGAGGCCGATCACCGGGCCAGCCATACTGGCCCGGTGATCGGGAAGTCCGGACGGGACCGGAAGGCCGTCGAGCGGGCGCTCGACGCGATGCAGGAACGGGCGCTGCACAGCGACCGCGTGGACTGGGCCGCGGCCCGTGCGGAGGTCGCGGCCGCGGTCGGGGACCAGGAGGCCCTCGAGCTCGCGCTGTTCCGCATCGTCCGCCAGGCGGGCGGGCCGCACAGCGGGCTGCGCGGCCCGGCGATGGCACACGGGGCACCCGAGCTCCCCGCCGTCCGGGTGGAGGGGGACGCCGCGGTCCTCACCCTGCCCGGCTGCTCCGCCCGGGACGCGCGGGACTACGAGGCGGCGGGCCGCGCCGCGCTCGCCACGGCGAACGGCGCCGAGCGCTGGATCGTCGACCTGCGGGGCAACGGCGGCGGCTCGATGTGGCCGATGCTCGCGGTGGTGGCACCCCTGCTGCGGCCCGGGCCCGAGGGACGGATCGGCGCGTTCGTGGACCGCGCGGGCGGGTCCACCCCGTGGCGGCTCCTGCCGGGGGCGCTGCTCGCGGGCCGGCGGCCGATGGCGCGGGCGAGCCGGGAGAGCCTGTCCGGGCCGGTCGCCGTCCTCACCGACGGCGGGACGGCCGGCTCGGGCGAGGCCGTCGCCGTCGCCTTCCGGGGCGTTCCGGACGTGCGCTCCTACGGCTCCCCCACACTCGGCTTCAGTACCGGGAACGAGACGCTCCCGCTGCCGGGCGGCAGCGTGCTCACCGTCACCACCAGCCGTTTCGCGGACCGTACGGGGCAGCTGTACGGCGCGCGGATCATCCCGGACGTGCCGGGGGACGATCCGCTGAGCCTCGCCCTGTGGGACTCCTAGAGCTCTGGGATCCCTAGACGGGCAGGAGTGCCTCGACGACGTCCGTCAGCTGCCCCGCCGTGCGGCACTCGTGCATCGGGATGACGTCCGCGTAGCGCAGCGCCGCCGAGTCCCCGCTCCCCCACTGCCGCCGCGGCTCCGGGTTGAGCCAGTGCGCGTGCCGGGCGACGCCGATGATCCGGCGCAGCACGGCGAGGTTCGGGTCCCGATAGTTCGTCCGGCCGTCGCCGAGGATCAGCACCGAGCTCTTCGACGTGATCACCTCGCCCCAGGACTCCGCGAAGCTGCCGAAGGCGTTGCCGTAGTCGCTGTGCCCGTCGAACGCGGTCAGGTCCGCCTCGCGCAGGACCCGCTGCATCACCCCGGAGAGCTCCGCACCCGGATCGAACAGGTGCGTGACCTCGTCCGTCTTCTCGACGAACGCGAACACCCGGACCTTGCTGAACTGTTCGCGCAGCGCCTGGACCAGCAGCAACGTGAAGTGGCTGAACCCGGCCACGGAGCCGGAGACGTCGCAGAGGATGACCAGCTCGGGGCGCCCCGGCCGGCGCGTCTTGTACGCGGGCTTCATCGGGACCCCGCCGGTGGACATCGAGCGGCGCAGGGTGCGGCGCATGTCCAGGGTGCCGCGCTTGGCGTGCTTGCGGCGCACGGCCAGCCGGGCGGCGAGGCGCCGGGCCAGCGGGTGCACCGTGCGGCGCAGCAGCGCGAGCTGCTCGGCGTAGGCGGAGAGAAACTCCACCTGCTCGGCCTGCTTGGGCACGGCGGTCTTGGCCACCTGGTCCCGTCCGCGCTGCTCGGCGGTGCGGCGGCGGACCTCGTCGGTGACCATCTTGCGGAACTGGGCGATGCGGTCCCGGATCTCCCGGCGCCGCATCTCGTCCGTGAAGTCCGAGTCGTCGGGCTGGCGCAGGCCGTCCATGATCGAGGCCAGCAGCGTCTCCGGGGAGATCACGCGCAGCGCCTGGTAGGCGGACCAGCTGGGCTGCGCGCTCGAGCCGCGGATGCCGGTGCCGCTCGCCCCCGCCTGCCCCAGCGCGTCGACGACGGCGCGGGCGAGCGTGCGCAGCGCCTCGTTGTCCCCGTTCTTCAGCAGCTCCGCGAGGATCTCCCGGAGCGCGTCGACGTCCACCGGTCCGGGCGGGGCGTCCTCCCCGTCCGCGCCCTCGCGCTCGACGCGCGGGACGTGCACCTCGGTGCTGCCGGCGCCGAGCGCGGGCGGCCAGTAGAGCTCGAAGAGGCTGTCGAAGACCTCACGCTGCCCGGAGCGGCGCAGCAGGGCGGCGGCGAGGCCTTCCCGGAGCTCCTCGCGGCGCAACAGGTCCAGCGCGCCGAGGACCTCCGCCGCGTCGACAGTCTCCCCTGGCCCCACCGAGACGCCGTGGGTACGGAGCGCCGCGACGAAGTCGACGAGGTGCCCGGGCAGGCCGTGCTCGTTCGCGATGATCGTCACGCCGGTCCTCCCTGCGCTGGTTGAGGTGGATGCCCTGGTCGAGGTGCAGGCCCTAGTTGAGGTGAAGCTCGGCGGTGGCCTTGACCTGGTCCGACTGGTGCTTGAGGACGACGCCGAGGGTGGTGCGCACCGCGTCGTCGTCGAGGGTGTCCATGCCCAGGGCCAGCAGCGTGCGGCCCCAGTCGATCGTCTCGGCCACCGACGGCGCCTTGCGCAGCTCCATCGCCCGCAGCACGCGCACGGTGCGGACCAGCGCGTCCGTGAGCTTCTCGGTGAGCTCGGGGACCCGGGAGAGCACGATCCGCCGCTCGAGGTCCGCGTCCGGGAAGTCCAGGTGCAGGAACAGGCAGCGGCGCTTGAGCGCCTCGGAGAGCTCGCGGGTGGAGTTGGAGGTCAGCAGCGCGAACGGCTTGCGCGTCGCGGTGACCGTGCCCATCTCCGGGATGCTGACCTGGTAGTCGCTCAGCACCTCGAGGAGCAGGCCCTCGACCTCGACGTCCGCCTTGTCCATCTCGTCGATGAGCAGGACGGTGGGCTCGTCCCGGCGGATCGCGGTGAGCAGCGGGCGCGGGAGCAGGAACTCCTCGCTGAACACGTCGTCGCGGGTGGCGTCCCAGCTCTCGTTCCCCTGGCCCGCGGTGATGCGCAGGAGCTGCTTGGCGTGGTTCCACTCGTAGAGCGCGCGCGCCTCGTCGATGCCCTCGTAGCACTGCAGGCGGACGAGCCCCGCGTTCGTCGCTTCGGCGACCGCCTTCGCGAGCTCGGTCTTGCCGACACCGGCGGGGCCCTCGACGAGCAGCGGCTTCCCGAGCCGGTCCGCGAGGTAGACCGTGGTCGCGACCGCGGTGTTGGCCAGGTAGCCGACGGCGGCGAGCCGCTCGACGACCTCGTCGACCGAGCCGAACAGCGGTGTCTGGATGGCGTTCACCGGGATCATCCTGCCTTGGCCGGGCGGCAGATGCAGCACCCGGAACCGTACGATCGTTAAGTTGCGGTGAGGGGTGCGTCACAAACGGACGGCCCGAGGCCGTCGCGCGCGCCGTTCAGCGCCATGCGCGCGGTCGACGGCGCGCGTGGGGCCGGACGGCGCGCGCGGAGCGCCGGGATCAGGCGGTGTCGCTCCCGGCGCTCCGCCCGCTGCGTCGGACCCCGAGGACGAAGACCAGGCCCGCGAATCCCACCGCGGGCACCCACAGCCAGCGGTTGGTGGCCGCGCCGAGACACTCCCCCTCCGCGGCCGTGCCGGCCTCGTCCGCCGCCAGGGTCACCGCCGCGGCCGAGACGTCGCCGTGCTCCTGGCCCTGCACCGCGGCCGACGCCACGGCGCCCCTCGCCGCGCACCGCTCCCCGACCGGCGTCGCGGCGCCGAGGAGGAGCTGCATCGGCACCGCGACCACGAGGGTCGTGGCGAGTCCGACCACGCCGGCCAGCGGCAGCAGCTGGCGCCGCCGGCGCGGGTCCCCCGCGGCCGGCAGGTGGAAGAAGGCCCCGATGACCGCCAGCAGGGCCAGCCCGGCGATCGACGCGATCCAGTCCCACGGCCCCTGGCCGCCGAAGGTCAGGGCGACGACCGCGGCCAGGGCTGCGCCGAGCAGTGCCGCGCGGTCGATCTCGCTCTCCCGGGATGCCACGGTGCAGAGGGTGGCAGAACGACGGGGCCGGAACGCAGAGCCGCGCTGGGCGCGGTCCCGGGTTCCCGATCGGTGCTCGCCCCCCGGGCCGCCTGAGAACTGTCGGGGATGCCCGCCATCATGGGACCCGTGACGACGACCAGCGAGCTGACTTCCGGGCCGAGCGGTGCCGGGCAGGACCTGCGCGCCCGCGCCGAGCAGGTGCTGGCCACCCTCGCCGGCGAGGGCGCGACGCTGCGGGAGGACCAGTGGACCGCCATCCACGCCCTCGTCGCCGAACACCGGCGGGCGCTGGTCGTGCAACGCACGGGCTGGGGGAAGTCCGCGGTCTACTTCGTGGCCACGGCGTTGCTCCGGGAGCAGGGCGCCGGGCCCACGGTGATCGTCTCGCCCCTGCTCGCCCTGATGCGCAACCAGATCGACGCGGCGACGCGCGCCGGGATCGTCGCGGTCACGGTCAACTCCGCGAACCTGGACGACTGGGAGCAGACCTACGCCGAGATCGACGCCGGCGAGGTGGACGTGCTGCTCGTCAGCCCGGAACGGCTCAACAACCCGGACTTCCGGGACCGGGTGCTGCCCCGGCTCACCGCCAGCGCGGGGATGCTCGTGGTGGACGAGGCGCACTGCGTCTCGGACTGGGGGCACGACTTCCGGCCGGACTACCGGCGGCTGCGGAACCTCATCGCCGAGCTTCCCCCGGGCATTCCGGTGCTGGCCACCACCGCGACCGCGAACGACCGGGTGGTTCACGACGTCACCGAGCAGCTGGGGCTGGGCTCGGGGGATCCGCTCGTCCTGCGCGGCTCGCTGGACCGGGCCAGCCTGCGGCTCTCGGTCGTCCCGATCACCTCCCCCGCCCAGCGCCTGGCCTGGCTGGCGTCCCGGCTCGACGAGCTGCCCGGCGCCGGGATCGTCTACACGCTCACCATCCAGACGGCCGAGGAGGTCGCGGAGTTCCTGCGCGAGCGGGGCTTCGCGGTGCGTTCCTACACCGGCAAGACCGATCCGGAGGCGCGGCTCGACGCGGAGGCGGACCTCCTCGGGAACCGGGTGAAGGCGCTGGTCGCCACGAGCGCGTTGGGCATGGGCTTCGACAAGCCGGACCTGGGGTTCGTCGTGCACCTCGGCGCCCCGGCCTCGCCGGTGGCCTACTACCAGCAGATCGGCCGTGCGGGACGCGCGCTGGAGCGGGCGGAGGTCGTCCTGCTGCCCGGGCGGGAGGACCGGGACATCTGGGCCTACTTCGCCTCGTTGGCGTTCCCCCCGGAGCCGCTGGTCCGCCAGACCCTCGCCGCGCTCTCGGCCCATCCGGTCTCCACGGCGTCGCTGGAGACCCGGGTGGATCTCTCCCGCACCCGGCTGGAGATGCTGCTCAAGGTCCTGGACAGCGACGGCGCCGCGAAGCGCGTCAAGGGCGGGTGGATCTCCACCGGCGAGGAGTGGACCTACGACGGCGAGCGCCACCGCCGGATCGCCGAGGCCCGCAAGGCCGAGCAGCAGGCGATGCTGGACTACCTCGCCACGGACGAGTGCCGGCTGGTCTTCCTGCGCCGCCAGCTCGACGACCCGGACCCCACCCCGTGCGGCCGCTGCGACGTCTGCAGCGGAACGGTCTGGTCCCCGGACGTCACGGCCGAGAACACCGCGGCCGCCACCGAACGCCTGCAGAAGCCCGGGATCGAGGTCGCGTCCCGCAAGATGTGGCCGAGCGGGATGAAGGAGCTGGACGTCCCGGTCTCGGGCAAGCTGAAGGCGGACGAGCTCGCCGAGCCCGGACGGGCCGTCGGGCGGCTCTCGGACATCGGCTGGGGTACGCGGCTGCGCGAGCTGCTGGAGGGCTCGGACCAGCCCGTCCCGTCCGAGCTGCTCGACGCGGTGGTGCGGGTGCTCGCCGGATGGGGCTGGGCCGAGCGGCCGGTCGGGGTGATCGGGATCGGTTCCCGCACCAGACCGCACCAGCTCGACCACCTCGCCCGGCGGATCGCGGAGATCGGCAGGCTCCCCCTGCTGGGCACGCTGCCGCCCGCCGGGGAACGTCCGGGCACCCACGAGAACTCCGCGCAGCGGCTCGGGGCGGTGTGGAACGGTTTCGACACGTCCGCACTGCCGGATCTCTCCGGCGTGGGCGGACCGGTGCTGCTCGTGGACGACCTGATCGACACGGGCTGGACGATGACGGTCGCGGCCCGGGCGGTCCGCAGGGCCGGGGCGCCCGCGGTGCTCCCCCTCGCCCTCGCCCAGGCCGGCTGACCGGCGGTCCCGACACCGTTCGGGATCGAGCCGGCGGCGTCGCCGGGGCCGGGGACGCCGGGGCCGGGGCCGGGTTCGCTCAGCCGGATCTCTCGGTCACGTCGGTCCGTCGTCGAGGACGTCCCGGACCAGCCGCTCCGGCAGGCCATGGTCCGGGGCGCGCCATCCCTGCTCCACGTACGAGGACAGCTCCGCGGCCAGCACCTCGCCGACAGGCCCGGGATAGGCCTCCCGGGCGCGCCGGGCGGCGCGGCGGATCCGGATCGCGTCCTCGGGGAGCAATGCGGGTTGCCCCCCGCGGTTCGCCCACCACACCGGGTGGTCCGGGACGGGCGCACGAGGCGGCTCGAGCCACCGGCGCGCCACGACGGAACGCTCCCGCTTCTTCATGATCGCAGTCCTCCGCCCCTCGCGCGGCCCCCGGGGACGGACTCGGTGTGAACGCCTCCCGCGTTAACCCCGCGTCCGCACGGAGAGCCGGACGTGCTCCTTCTCCACCATCGCGCCCCCACCCGGAAGCTCGGTCCCGCGCGGCGCGGCGAGGACGGCCAGGTCCGACGCATGCGGGCGACCGGCATCGGTCCAGCCGTCGATCCGCCGCATGAGCTCCGCCGCCAGCTCCGGCCCCCCTGACCCGAACGCCCGCACCGCCACCGGCGCGTGATCACCCGGACGGCCGGACCCGGCGTCGTCGGTCACCAGCGCCGCGAACCCGTCCGGCCCGCCCAGCGCGACCGTCACCCGGTCCCGGTGGCGCCCGACGAACAGCGACGTCCCCACCGGGGACCCGGCCGCCTCCCCCGTGGCCAGCAACCGGAAGACGGCAGGATCACCGAGGGCGAGCCAGAGCCCCACCCCGTCCCAGACATCGGCCTCGCCCAGGCCCGGATCCGGCACCACCGGCCAGGACCGGCCGGGCTCGGACAGGGCCGAGCGCACCGCGTCGCGGTCGACCTCCACCTCCTCGGCCGCCTGCACGGACCAGCCGGGCAGCCCCAGGTCGATGGTCACCTCCGGGCCCGCACCGGCACCCCGGAGCCGGATGAACGCGCAGCTCCGGACCGAGGCGCTGTGGAGCAGGCCGTCACCGGGCGCGTCGAAGGCGATCGCGAGCTGGCTGCCGCGGACCGTCAGGGGAAGCAGGATCCGCCCGCCCGGCGCGAGCTGCTCGATCCACTCCGGCCGCACGTCCCAGCTGCCCACGGTCAGGACGATCCGGTCGTACGGGGCACCGTCGGGATGGCCGAGCGCACCGTCGGCGCAGAGCACGGTCACGCCGTCGACCCCCGCGGACGCGAGGTTGCGCTCGGCCCGGGAGACCAGCTCCTCGTCGATGTCCAGCGAGATGACGACCCCCTCGGGACCGACGATCCGCGACATCAGGGCGGCGTTCCACCCGGTCCCGGCGCCGATCTCCAGCACCCGCTGGCCGCGGCGCAGACCGAGCTGTTCCAGCATGATCGCGACCATCGACGGCTGGGACGCCGAGCTCGTCGCGACGCCGTCGACGAACTGGGTGGCGACCGCCTCGTCCGCGTAGGCCTCGGCGAGCGGGACACCGGGCAGGAACAGGTGCCGCGGCACGGTCCGGAAGGCCTCCGCCACGGCCGTGCTCCGGATCCGCGCGCTGCGGACCAGGTCGTCGGCGAGCCGTTCCGCCTCCGTGTCCCCACGTGCCCCGGTGTCCATCACTGCCGAGTCTGGCCCGTCGCCGGGCCCATGGCCACCACCGAGAGCAGGTGGGGAGGACCGTCAGAACAGGACGAGGTCGTCCGCGTGCACGATCTCGCGACGATGGTCCGGCGGCAGCTCCGTGGAACGCTTGCCGATCATGGCCGGGAGCTCGGCGGCGTCGTAGTTGACGACACCGCGTGCGACCACGACGCCGTGGGGCCCGACGAGGTCCACGACGTCCCCGGAGACGAAGTCCCCCTCGATCCCGTGCACCCCCGCGGCCAGCAGCGACCGTCGGCGGTCCGCGACGGCCGCCACCGCTCCCGCGTCCAGGTCCAGCCGCCCCTGCACGTCCGCGGCGTGCCGGAGCCAGAACCGGCGCGCGGACATCCGCCGCCCGGACGCCCGGAACGCCGTCCCGACCTTGGGTCCCTCGGCCCCGGTGTCCAGCGCCTCGGCGACCTCCTCGGCGGAGGCGAGCAGCACCGGGATCCCGGACGCCGACGCCATCGCCGCGGCAGTGATCTTGGTGGCCATCCCGCCGGTGCCGATCGTGGCCGCCCCCGGCCGGGCGACGACCACGGACTCCAGGTCCGACGGCGCGTCCACCTCCGCCACGAGCCGGGACCCGGGGGCCCGCGGATCGCCGTCGTAGAGCCCGTCGACGTCCGAGAGCAGGACGAGCCCGTCCGCGCCGACGATGTGCGCGACGAGCGCGGCGAGCCGGTCGTTGTCCCCGACCCGGATCTCCTCCGTCGCCACGGTGTCGTTCTCGTTGACCACCGGCAGCACCCCGAGCCCGAGCAGGCGCTCGAGCGTGCGCTGCGCGTTGCGGTAGTGCGAGCGGCGGATCATGTCGTCCCCGGTGAGCAGGACCTGCCCGATCCGCTGGTCGTGTCGTAGGAAGGACGCCGAGTAGGCGTGCGCGAGCAGCAGCTGTCCCACGCTCGCCGCGGCCTGCTGGGTGGCCAGATCCCGCGGCCGCTTGACCAGGCCCAGCGGCGCGAGACCGGCGGCGATTGCGCCGGAGGAGACCAGCACGACCTGGGAACCGGCGGCCCGGCGGGCGGCCAGGGCGTCGACGAGGCGGTGCAGGCGGTCCGGGTCCAGCCCGCCGGCGAGGCTGGACAGCGAGGACGACCCGACCTTGACGACGATGCGCCGGGCCGCCCCGAGCTGCGCGCGAGCGGTACTCACCGCGAGCCACCGCGGAACTCGTGTACCGAACGTCGCGCGGCGCTGTACGAGAGCGCCACGGGTGCCCCGGCGGGTCCGCTCATCGGGAGGTGCTGTCCTCCGACTCGGTCCAGACCTCGAGCTCGTCGTCCGGGAGCTCGAAGGTCTCGACGACCTCGTCCGCCTCGTCCCCGTCCGGCTCCTGCTCGACGAACGTCTCCTCGTGCGGGTAGCTCGCACCCTCCGCGAGCTCCGCGTCGCTGAGGTGGCGGCGGCGGGCGTTGCGGGCCGCCTTGCGCTCGGTGGCGCTGAGCCGGTTGTTCTCCTGCTCGAGACGGCGGTCCGTGCCGCGCCCGGACATCACCATCGCGATGCCGGCGGGGGTGCTGGGCTCCCACTCGAACGTGACGTGCCCGATGGTGACCGGGCAGCCGGGCCGCGCCCCGGCCTTGGCCAGCGCGTCCTCCACCCCGAGCCGGGCGAGCCGGTCCCCGAGATAGCCGACGGCCTCGTCGTTGTCGAACGCGGTCTGCCGGATCCAGCGCTCGGGCAGCGCACCGTGCACGATGAACCCGCCCTCGAGCTCGCGGTCCTCGGAGATGGTGAAGCCCTGGTCGTCGACGGCGGTGGGCCGCAGCACGATCCGCGTGGGCTCGGCGACGGGTTGCGCCGCACGGTAGGCCGCGACCTCCTCGGCCATGGCGAAGGAGAGCTCGCGCAGCCCGGCCCGGCTCGCCGTGGAGATCGCCAGGACCCGCCAGCCGAAGCGTTCCCGCAGCTCGTCGGAGACGATCTCGACCATGTCCGCCGCGTCCGGGACGTCGATCTTGTTCAGGGCGATCAGCCGGGGCCGGTCCGCGAGCTCGCCGCCGAGGGCGGGGGTGTACTTGGCCAGCTCCTCCTCGAGCGCCAGGACGTCCGCGACGGGGTCCCGGCCGGGCTCGAAGGTGGCGCAGTCCACCACGTGCACGAGCACGGAGCAGCGCTCGATGTGGCGCAGGAAGTCCAGACCCAGGCCACGGCCCTCGGACGCTCCGGGAATGAGCCCGGGGACGTCCGCGACGGTGTAGATCTGCTCGCCCGCGCTGACCACGCCGAGCTGCGGGACCAGGGTGGTGAAGGGGTAGTCCGCGATCTTCGGCCGGGCCGCGGACAGCGCCGCGACCAGCGAGGACTTACCCGCGGACGGGAAGCCGACGAGGCCGACGTCCGCCATCGAGCGGAGCTCCAGGACGAGGTCGCGGGTCTCCCCCTCCTCGCCGAGGAGCGCGAAGCCGGGTGCCTTGCGGGCCGCGGAGGCGAGTGCGGCGTTGCCGAGACCGCCCCGGCCGCCTTCGGCCGCGATGAAGCGCGTGCCCGGGCCGACCAGGTCCGCGATGATGTTCCCGGCCTCGTCGAAGATCACCGTGCCGTCCGGGACGAGCATCTCCAGGTCGTCCGCGTTGGCACCGGACCGGAACCCGCCCATGCCCTGGGTGCCGTTCTTCGCGACGGCGTGCGGACGGTGGTGGAAGTCCAGCAGCGTGTGCACACCGGGATCGACGACGAGGACCACCGAGCCGCCACGGCCGCCGTTGCCCCCGTCGGGGCCGCCGAGCGGCTTGAACTTCTCCCGATGGACCGACGCGCAGCCGTTGCCGCCCGCCCCTGCGGTGGCATGCACCACGACCCGGTCGACGAACCGCGACATCAGTTACTCCTGTACATGAGAGAACGGCGGACCCCCCGGTAGGGCGGCCCGCCGTTCTCGGTGCTGACTAGGTGGTGCGCAGGCCTCAGACCTGGGCCGGAACCTGCACCGGCACCACGTTGATGACCTTGCGGCCACGACGCATGCCGAACTCCACGGCACCCTCGATCAGCGCGAACAGCGTGTCATCGCTGCCACGGCCGACGCCGGTGCCGGGGTGGAACTTGGTGCCGCGCTGGCGGATGAGGATCTCACCGGCGTTGACGGACTGGCCGCCGAACCGCTTGACCCCGAGCCGCTGTGCGTTCGAGTCCCGACCGTTGCGGGAGCTGGACGCACCCTTCTTGTGTGCCATGGTGCGACTCCCTCAGACGGTGATGCCGGTGACCTGGACCTTCGTCAGCGGCTGACGGTGGCCCTGACGCTTGTG
>JAOZVV010000001.1 GCA_025869365.1 Pseudonocardia sp. | reverse complement strand
TGTGGGGAGCGGGCCGCCGCCGCGGCGAGCTCGGAGCGGCTCGCGCCGAGCGCACGGGGGAGGCCGCGCGCCGCGCGGGCGACGAGCGTCGTCGCGGCGGTCAGCGCACCGGCGGCCAGGACGGTGCGGGTGATCACGGCCCCAGCTTAGGCACCGCGGCCCGCACCGGCCCGCCGGCGCGCGTCAGCCGCCCAGCCGCGCGAGGGGTTCGGCGAGCTCGCGCCACTGCGCGTCGGGGAGGCCCCGCTTCTGCGTGGGCAGCGCCTGGACCGCGACGTGGTCCGCGCCCGCGTCGAGATGCTCCTTGACCCGGGCGACGACGGTGTCCACGTCACCCCAGGCCACGAGCGCGTCGACGAAGGCGTCCGACCCGCCCTCGGGGGCGAGGTCCTCCTCGGTGAAGCCGAGGGCCCGGATGTTGTTCACGTAGTTCGGCTGCGCCAGGTAGGTCGCCGTGTAGACACGGCCGATCGCGCGCGCCTTCACGGGGTCCGTCTCCAGCAGCACGGCCTGCTCCGGGGCCAGCAGCGGTCCCGTGCCGAGGGTCTCGCGGGCCCGGGCGGTGTGTGCGGGGGTCACGAAGTAGGGGTGTGCACCCTCGGTCCGCTCGCCGGCGAGCCCCAGCATCTTGGGTCGCAGCGCGGCGAGGACGTAGCGGGCCGGGGTGGTCGGGCGCTGCGCGGTGTACGGCGCCCCGTCGATCCCGTCGAGGTACTCGCGCATCGCGGTGAGCGGCTTGTCGTAGTGGTGCCCGCGCAGCCCGCCGACGAGGTTCTGGTGGCTCACCCCGAGCCCGATCAGCACCCGCTCGGGGAAGGCCTCGGTGAGCGCCTTCGTCGCGGAGGAGGTGGCGACGGCGTCCCGCGCCCAGATGTTCGCGATCCCCGTCGCGCCGATCAGCCGCTCCGTGGCGGACAGCAGCAGCGCCAGGTGCACGAAGGGGTCCCGGCCCGCGACCTCGGGCACCCAGAGGGCGCCGTAGCCCAGGGACTCCAGCTCGGCGGCGAGCTCCCGGGCGCGCGAGGCAGGGACCGTGTCCAGGGCCCCCGTCCACACGCCGACTGGCGGCAGGCTGAATTCGACGTCCGTGTCAGCTGTGTCGGTCACCGTCCGGACCCTACGGTGGGTCAGTGAGCACCTCCACCTCTGCACCCGTGACGCGGAACCGGGTCACCACCGAACGGCGCGGGCGCGTGCTGCTGATCCACATGGACCGTCCGGACAAGCGCAACGCCGTGGACGCGGCGATGACGGCGGGCCTCGACGCCGCCCTGAACACCCTCGACGACGACCCGGACCTCTGGTGCGGCGTCCTCACCGGCGGTCCGGCCGCGTTCTGTGCGGGGACGGACCTGGCGAACGGCGCGGGGACATCGACGCCGCGCGGCGGGAACTACGGGGTGGTCCGCCGGGACCGTTCCACACCGTTGATCGCCGCGGTGGAGGGCGTCGCCTACGGCGGCGGTTTCGAGATCGTGCTGGCGTGCGACATGGTCGTCGCCGGACGGGACGCCCGGTTCGCACTGCCGGAGGTGGCGCGCGGGCTGATCGCCAACTGCGGGGCGCTGTTCCGCGCCCCGCGCCCGCTGCCGCTCAACGTCGCCAAGCAGATGCTGCTCACCGGGCAGCCGCTCGGTGCGGAGCGCGCCCACGGCCTCGGCCTGGTCAACGAGCTCGTCGCCGCGGGGGAGGCCGAGTCCGCGGCGCTGGCGCTGGCCGAGCAGGTGTGCGCCAACGCCCCGGTGGCGGTCTCGGCGTCGTTGCGGGCGCTCGAACAGGTCGTCGGGGAGCCGGACGAGCGTGGTTGGGCCGCCACCGCGACGGCCACCGAGGCGATCGCCGCCTCCGCGGACCGGCAGGAGGGCATCGACGCCTTCCTGCAGAAACGCCCACCGCAGTGGTCGGGTCGCTGATCCGGCGAGGTTAGGCTCGGATCATGGGGGTCGAGGGGGTACGCGACGGGCGCCGGGACGAGCTGGTCCGGCTGCTGCAGGGCTACGCGTCGGAGTCCGTCCGGGTCGGGCAGGTCTTCGCCGAGCGGCACGGCCTGCACCCCACGGACCTCAACGCGATGCTCGCCGTCATGCAGGCCGAGCTCGAGGGACCACCGCTCACCCCCGGCCTGCTCGGCGAACAGCTCGGCCTGTCGTCCGGGGCGACCACCGCCGTCATCGACCGGTTGGAACGGTTCGGGCACGTCGTGCGGACCCGCGAGCACACGGACCGCCGCCGGGTGACCCTGCGCTACGGGGACACGGCCGCGGCGATCGGCCGGGAGTTCTTCGGCCCGCTCGGCGCTCGGATGGACACGATGCTGACCGCGTTCTCCGACGCCGAGCTGGATGTGGTCGTGCGGTTCCTCAGCGGGACGACGCGGATGCTCGGTGAGCACCGGGCGGCGGCGTCGTCCTAGCCGGGCTCACCCGGCGAGGGCTCCGGATCACCGCCGCCGCGGTGCTCCGGCGGGTGGGAGGGTCACGGCGATCTCGCCGCCGAGGGAGTAGCCGGGGGCGAGGAACAGCTCGTCACCGCTCCAGAACCGGCCCGGGTCGTACCAGTTGGGCCGGTTCGCGTCCGGCAGCAGCCGCATCTCCTCGTAGGTGACGGCGACGACCTCCGCGCAGTAGGCCGTCGCGAGGGCGGATCCCACCTCGGCCGGGACCCCGTCCGCGTCGGTGTGGTCGTCGGGGTGTTCCTCGACCGGCCCCCGTCCGGCGAGGGCCCGCAGCCGGCCCAGCACGGAGCCCCCGGACCGGCGCACCCGCCGCACCGTGTCCTGCGCCTGGGGGGCCCGCCCGCGGAGCCAGCGCCCGGCGAGCCGCGCGGTGGACGGGAACGGCGTGCCGTCGAGCCGGGCGACCGTGCGCAGGGCGGCGTCCTCCATCTCCCGGGTGAGCTCGCCCTCGAGCTGGCGCAGCCAGGCGCGTTGCCCGTAGTGGTGGCCCCACTGCAGGACGGCGTCGCGGAGGTCGTGCAGCTGCACGCCGCGCTGGTGGCGGCCCGCCCAGAGGTCCGGCAGCGCCCGGCCGAGCTCGGCGTGCCACATCAGCGGCGGCAGGTCGTCGACGACGATCGCCATGCCGACGTGGTTGACCGGCGCGTTCGTCAGGCTGCGGATCGCGCGGTCCGCGCCGCTGCGGCCGCGGAAGAGCCAGACGTCCCCGGTGCGGGTGAGATCGAGCGCCCGGTCGAGCGTGAGCGTGGAGTGCGGGGTGATCGAGGTGCGGGCCACGGCCGCTAGCCTAGGTCGATGCGGATCACACTCTGGAAGGCGCTGGGCCTCGCGGGCCTGGCCGGGGTCGCGGCGACCGGCGCGATCACGGCCCGGGCCGAGCGGCGACGCCGCGCCTACACCCCGGACGAGATCCGCTCCCGCCTGCACGAGCGCCTCGCGGAGGCCGAGCGCGCCGAGAGGCCCTGACCACTCCTGCCGCATCCGCGATGGCGCGGGCTCGGGCATCCGCATCACGGAGCCACAACGCGCTCCCGGCTGCCCGGGAAGCGCGTTGTGGCTCCATGGTGCGGTCCTCGGTCAGGAGTTGGCGGTGGCCAGCTCCAGGTACTCCGCGAACTTCACCCTGGCCGCTGCGGTGCGGGTCGGGACGTGCTCCGTCGGGACCTCGCTCGGCGTGTAGCCGCGCAGGATCCGCTTCGCGACCGTCGCCTTGTGCACCTCGTCCGGGCCGTCGTAGATCCGGGCGGCACGGGCGGCGCGGTACATCGACTCGAGCGGCAGGTCCCCGGAGAACCCGAGCGAGCCGTGCACCTGGATCGCGCGGTCGATCACGTTGTGGAGCACGGTGGCGCCCCAGTACTTGATCATCCCGATCTCCACCCGGGCGTTCGACGCGCCGACCTGGTCCATCGTCCACGCGGCCTGCAGGGTGAGCAGGCGCGCCGCCTTCATCTCCGCGGCGGAGAGGGCGACCATGTCCTGGATCAGCTGCTTGTCCGCGAGGACCGAGCCGTGCGTGTGGCGGGTGACGGCCCGCTCGCACAGCATGTCGAACGCGCGCTTCGACTGGCCGAGCCAGCGCATCGCGTGGTGGATGCGCCCCGGGCCGAGGCGCTGCTGGGCGAGCTTGAAGCCGTCCCCGGGGTTGCCGACGAGGTTGGTCCTCGGCACCCGGACGTCCCGGTAGATGATCTCCGCGTGGCCGCCCTCGAGGCGCGGCTGCACGTGGGAGTGGTCCATGACCGGGATGTCCCGGAGGATGTCCACGCCGGGCGTGTCCACCGGGACGATGATCATCGACGAGCCCTGGTACGGCGAGACGTCCGGGTCCGTCACGGCCATGACGATGAGGAAGTCCGCGTTCGAGGCGTTGGACGAGAACCACTTGTGCCCGTTGATGACGTACTCGTCGCCCTCGAGCACGGCGCGGGTGGTCAGCATCGTCGGGTCCGCACCGGCGCCCGGCTCGGTCATGGAGAAGCAGCTGCGCAGCTCACCGCGCAGCAGCGGGTGCATGTACTGCTCCTTCTGCTCCGGCGAGCCGCCGATCGCGAGCAGTTCGGCGTTGCCGGAGTCCGGCGCCTGGTTGCCGAAGATGCCCGGCGCGTACCGGCTCTGCCCGAGGATCTCGTGCATCAGACCGAGCTTGACCTGCCCGAACCCGCCGCCGCCGAGCTCCGGGGGAAGGTGGGCGGCCCAGAGGCCCCGCTCCTTGACCTTCTCCTTGAGCGGCGCGGTGATCCGGCCGTAGGTCTCGCGGTCGATGTCCAGGGTCTCGATCGGGAAGATCTCCTCGCGGACGAACTCCTGCATCCACTGCAACTGCTTCTCGAACTCGGGTTCGGTGGAGAAGTCCCACGCCATCGTGTCCGCACCTCCGCATGTCGTCGTTCCCTGATGAGCTCCGGGTCCATGGTGCCCCCGAGGCATGTGCTGGCGACACTAGTGCAGTCGCATTAAAATGGGGGAGTGATGTTCGTCCGTTGCGGGATCCGCCCTGGAACGGGGAGGCTGCGCGCGTGAGCACCCCCGCAGGCACCGCTGCCGATCACCCGTCCGACTCCGTCCTGCCCGACTCCCTCCTGGCCGCCCTGTCGTTCGAGCCGCTGACGCCGGTCGCCTACCTGGACCGCGCCGCGGCGGCGCACGGGGACCGGACGGCGGTGATCGACGGCGCGGACCGCTGGACCTACGCGGAGCTGCACGACCGTTGCCGCCGGCTGGCGGGCGGGCTCGTGCCCCTGGCCGGCGGGAAGCCCGTCGCGGTGCTCGCGCCGAACACCCACGTCCTGCTGGAGGCCAACTACGGGGTCCCGTGGGCCGGTGTCCCGCTCGTCGCGATCAACACCCGGCTCTCGGCGCCCGAGGTCGCGTACATCCTGGAGCACTCCGAGGCGTCGGTCCTGATCCACGACCCGTCCTTCGACGAGCTGGTGGAGACGGCGGTCGGTCAGCTCACCGATCCGCCACGGCGCATCCGCGCGGGGGAGGAGTACGAGTCCCTGCTCGCCGGGGCGGAGCCGACGGCGATCACCCCGACCGACGAGCGGTCGCTGCTGTCGATCAACTACACCTCCGGGACCACCGGCCGTCCCAAGGGCGTGATGTACCACCATCGCGGCGCCTACCTGCAGGCGCTGGCCATGGTCGGGCACACCGGGCTGTCCCCCAGCGCGGTGCACCTGTGGACGCTCCCGATGTTCCACTGCAACGGCTGGTGCTTCCCCTGGGCGGTCACGGCGGCCGCCGCGACGCACGTGTGCCTGCCCAAGGTCGATCCCGCCGAGGTCTGGCGGCTGGTCCGCGAGGAGGGCGTGACGCACCTCAACGGGGCGCCGACGGTGCTGAGCATGATCGCCTACGCCGAGGGGGCCGCACCGTTGCCGGAGGGACAGGTCGTGCGGATCGCCACCGGCGGGGCGCCGCCGTCACCGGCCATCCTGCGCCGGATGAACGAGCTGGGCTTCGACGTCACGCACCTCTACGGGCTCACCGAGACCTTCGGTCCCGCGATGATCTGCGACTGGAAGCCCGAGTGGAACGGCCTGGACCAGGACGCGCAGTCCCGGCTCAAGGCGCGCCAGGGCGTCGGCAACATGATCGCGTTCACCCCGCGGGTGATCGCGGACGACGGCACCGACGTACCGGCGGACGGTCGCACCACCGGACAGATCGCCCTGCGCGGCAACAACGTGATGCTCGGCTACCTCAAGGACCCGCAGGCCACCGCGGAGGCGGCGCCGGACGGCTGGTTCCGGACCGGGGACATCGGGGTCGTGCACCCGGACGGCTACGTGGAGCTGCGGGACCGCAGCAAGGACGTGATCATCTCCGGCGGCGAGAACATCGCGTCCGTCGAGGTGGAGCAGGCGATCATGGACCACCCGGCGGTGCTGGAGGCGGCCGTGATCGCGGTCCCGGACGAGCGCTGGGGCGAGGTCCCGGCCGCCTACGTCACCCTGCAGGAGGGGGCGAGCGTGACCGAGGAGGAGATCGTCGAGCACGTGAAGGCCCGGCTGGCGCGGTTCAAGGCGCCCAAGACCGTCACCTTCGGCGAGCTCCCCAAGACCTCCACCGGCAAGGTCCAGAAGTTCGTGTTGCGGGACAAGGCCTGGGCCGGCACCCGGAGTCGGATCCAGTAGGGCATCGGGTCCACCAGGGCATCGGGTCCACCAGGGAATCGGGTTCCGCAGCGGATCCTGCCGGGCACCGGATCCGGTGGAGCACCGGATCCGGTGGGGGATCAGGCCGCCAGCTTCGACATCGCCGTCCACTGGTCCCAGGGGATGGTCCAGTCGTAGATGTCGCCGTCCTGGGCCGAGAGCGGCACGCTGCTCCCGGTGACCTCCACCGGGTCCCCGTACAGCGCCGTGGCGAAGTAGGCCTTCGCGTTGGCCGTGGACAGGTTGATGCAGCCGTGGGAGATGTTCCGCCTGCCCTGCGCCGAGCGGGACGCCGGGTTGGCGTGGATGAACTCGCCGTTGTTGGAGATCCGGACCGCCCAGTACTCGGGCTGGTTCACGTACCCGTAGTCCGGGTTGGACATCAGGACCTTCTCGGACTTCGCCATCACGATGTGGATGCCGCTGCGGGTGACCCGGCGGGGGTCGGACTCCAGGCCGTAGCTGGCGGGCAGGTTCATGACCTCCTGCCCGTCCCGGATCACGACGATGTGGTGGCTGTCCTCGTCCGCCTTCACGATCTGGCTGCGGCCCACCGTGAAGGTGGCGCCGACGTCCTCCTTGCCGTAGCCGGCGGCGCCGAGGTCGTGGCCGTAGATCGCCGCGGCGAAGGTGACCTGGGTGTTGGTCGGCCAGTACTCCTTCGTCCGGTAGTGCACGCGGGAGCCCTCGGCGTTGTCCGGCAGCCAGGCCCATGCGCCTTCCACCGGCGTCGACGTGGTGATCGACAGGGTGCGCTCGACCTCGGCCTTGGCCTCGTCCGACAGGTCCCGGTTGAACCGGACCTCGATGGGGGCGGCGACGCCGACGGTGGCGCCGTCCCCGATGTTCACCGACGCCTTGACCGTCCTCGCCGGGGCGACGGTGGAGAAGGTGCCGGTCAGCGGCGTGACGCTGCCGTCCGGGGCGACCGCCGATCCGCTCCACGTGTAGTCCGTGCCGTAGCCCAGCGGCTCCGTGGCGCTCCACCGCCGCGCGTCCGCGGTCAGGGCACCCGCGACCGCCACGCCCTTCGCCGAGGTCAGGGCGACGTCCCGCAGCGCCCCGGCGGTGGTGGAGGCGGTGATCGCGGCCACCGGGCTGATGCCGGCCGCGTCGCCGGCGGGTGTCAGGGTGACGACCGGGACGATCGCCGCGGGTGCGGCCGGCTGGGCCTGGGCGGGCGCGTCGGCGTCCTGCGGGGTCCGCGCCGACGCCGTCGCGCAGCCGACGGCCAACGCCGCGATGGTCCCCACCGCCACCGCTCCGACGAGAACCCGTCGGAGCACGCTCGTGTGCACGGAATGCACGCTTCCCCCTCAGCTCGTGCGCTACTCACCGTGACTATCGCAGCACGTCACGCCGTGTTTCGCCTTTCCCGTCTCGATTCGATGACAACTCGATGATCCGCTCGTGCCGGTGGCCCGGATAGCGCCCGAACGGATCACAGGAGGTCTCGTTCGCGTGGTCGTGACCTCCCTCGCGCTCGGGTCGCCCCTCCCGCGCGGGCGAGGATGATGGCCCGGTGACCGCGACCGTGTCCCCGCCCGTGCTCCGAGCGTGCGCGTTCCGGCTCGACGTCCCGGCCGTGGTCGGGGTGCCCGAGGCGGTGCGGCGGCTGGCCGGGCGGGAGCGGGTGACCGCGTGGTCCGGGGCGTGGTCCCGGGGCGGCCTGGTGACGTGCGACCCCGTGCCGCCGGCTTCCGGGGAGCAGGTCGACCCGGCGGTCCCGGTCGTCGCGGCTCCCGCGTCCGGGGACGCGCGCGTCGGCGGGGGCTGGTTCGGCTACCTCTCCTTCCCCGGCCGGGCCGCCCCCTTCCCGCGCCACGGCCTGCGCTGGTACCCCGACGTCCTCCGCTTCGACGGGGCGACGTGGTGGTACGAGGCGCTGCTCGGCCCGGAGCCCGTCGGGATCAGCGAGGCGACGGCGGCCGGGCGCCGGGCCGGGCTCGTGGCGGACCTGCACCGCCCCGCGTCCCTGGAGCGGGGCCGGCTCGTCGACCTCGTGCCGCCGGACCGGACGGCGCACGTCGTCGCCGTCGAGGAGGCCGTGCGGGCCATCCGGCGCGGCGAGATCTACCAGGTCAACGTCGCCACCCAGGTCGAGGGCCGGTTCACCGGCTCACCGCACGACGCCTGGGCCCGGCTGGTCGAGACCCACGCACCGGCCCGCGCCGGGTTCGTCGCGGACCCGGCCGGGACGGCGGTCGGCGCGAGCCCGGAGCTGTTCCTGCGCCGCGAGGGCCGCGAGGTGCGCACGACGCCGATCAAGGGCACCCGCCCGCGCACCGGGTCCGGTGACCACGGGGAGCGGGACCAGGACGAGCGTGCCCGGCTCGCGGCCTCGGCGAAGGACGCCGCGGAGAACGTGATGATCGTCGACCTGATGCGCAACGACCTCGCCCGGGTCTGCGCGACGGGCACGGTGACGGTCCCGCGGCTGCTCGCGGTCGAACCGCACGCGGGCGTCTGGCATCTCGTCTCCGACGTCCACGGCACCCTGGCCGACGGCCGGGACGACGCGGACCTGCTGCGCGCGACCTTCCCGCCCGGCTCGGTGACCGGCACCCCCAAGATCCGCGCGGTCGAGCTGATCGAGGAGCTGGAGGCCGTGCCGCGCGGGCTGTTCACCGGGGCGCTCGGGTACGTCAGCCCGCTCGCCGGGCTGGAGCTGGCGGTGGCGATCCGGACGCTGGAGATCACCCCGGACGGCCGGGCGCGGCTCGGCGTCGGGGGCGGGGTCACGGTCGACTCGACGCCGGTGGAGGAGTGGGCGGAGTGCCTCACCAAGGCCGCGCCGCTGCTGGAGACGCTCGGCACCGGACTGCGGTCCACCCCGGTCGTGCGCGCCGCGGACCCCGGGGCGGGGATCTTCGAGACGGTCCTGCTCCGCGCCGGGCACGTGCGCCGGCTCGCGGACCACGTCGGGCGGCTCCGGCGCTCGTACTTCGAGGCCTACGGGGTGCCGCTGACGGCGGACGTGGAGGCGGCGGTGGCCGCGGCGGCGGGGTCCGGGAACGCGCGGCTCCGGGTGGTCGCGGTCCCCGGGGCGCCGGACCGCGTCGACGTCACCTGCGTGCCGTTCGCGCCCGTGCCGCTCGCCGGGCAGCCCGGGCTGGTGCTCCGGATCCGCGGCGAGGCGACGGGCGAGCGGCACAAGCTCGTCGACCGGGGATGGCTCGACGCGCACGAGGCCGCCGTCGCGACGGGGGAGACGCCGCTGCTCGTCGACGGCGCGGGTCACGTCCTGGAGTCCACCCGGTCGTCGGTGTTCGTGGTGCGGGACGGGATCCGGACCCCGCCGCTCGACGGCCGGATCCTCCCCGGGACGGCACGCCAGGCGGTGCTGGACCAGTGTGCGCGGGCCCGGCCCGCCGTCGTCACGGTCCGGGAGCTGGCCGCCGCGGACGGGGTCTTCCTGACCAACGCGCTCCGCGGCGTGCAGTGGGTTCGCGAGCTCCGCGACGCCGGCGGCGCGCCGGTGGCGGCCTGGTCCGGTCCGGCGCCCGCGACGGCGGCCGTCGCCGCGGCGCTGGACGCGGACGACCGCTGACGATCACCGCGGCGGGGTCAGCGCAGGCCCAGGGTGCGGTAGCGCCGCCGCCGGCGCACCAGGCGGTCCATGGGGGACAACGGGAGCAGCGCCCGCAGCTCCGTCTCGATCGTGGCGGCCACCCGCCCGGTGAACGCCTCCGGCTCGTCCGCGGCGTCCGGCAGTTCGTCGACGATCGAGTCCACCGCCCCGGCCCGGAAGAGGTCGACGCTGCGGACGTGCTGCGCGCCCGCCACCTGCGCCGCCCGCTCCGGCCCGCCGTGGACGATCGTGCTGGCCCCCTCGGGCGGCAGCGGGGTCAGCCAGCCGTGCCGGGCGGCGATCACCCGGTCCGTCGGCAGCAGGGCCAGCGCCGCACCGCCGGTGCCCTGGCCCAGCAGCACCGAGACCGTGGGGACGGCGAGCTCGGTGAGATCACCGAGGCAGCGGGCGATCTCCCCGGCCAGCCCGCCCTCCTCGGCCTCGACGGACAGCGCCGCGCCCGTCGTGTCGATCACCGAGACGAGCGGCAGCCCGAGCTCGTCGGCCAGCCGCATCCCCCGGCGGGCGGTGCGCAGCGCCCCGGGCCCGATCGGCGTGCGGGCCTGCGCGCGCCGGTCCTGCCCGACCAGGACGCACGCGACGCTGCCGAACCGCGCGAGGGCCAGCAGCATCCCGGTCCCCGCCTCGCCCTCCCCGGTCCCCGCGAGCGGTATGACGTCCGTGGCGGCGAGGCGGAGCAGGTCCCGCACGCCGGGCCGCTCCGCGCGCCGGGAGATCGTGATCGACGTCCAGGCGTCGGCGTCCGGGTCCGCGGGCTCGGCGCGGGACGGGGGACCGGGTGGGCGCACCATCGGGTCCACGGGATCGAGCATCGCCAGCACCCGCGCGGCGACGCCCGCGAGCCGGTCCGCGGGCAGGACGGCGTCGACGATCCCGTGCCGGAACAGGTTCTCGGCCCGCTGCACGTCGTCCGGGAACTCCTCGCCGTGCAGCGCCGCGTAGACCTTCGGCCCCAGGAACCCGACGAGCGCGCCGGGCTCCGCGACGGTGACGTGCCCGAGCGAGCCCCAGGACGCGAACACCCCGCCGGTCGTCGGATGCCGCAGGTAGACGAGGTAGGCGAGCCCCGCGGCGCGGTGGGCGGTGACGGCGGCGGAGATCGCCGCCATCCGCAGGAACGCGAGCGCGCCCTCCTGCATCCGGGTCCCGCCGGACGCCGTCGCGGCGAGCAGCGGCAGCCGTTCCGCGGTGGCCCGCTCGATCGCGACGATCAGCCGCTCGGCCGTCGCGACGCCGATCGAGCCCGCCAGGAAGGCGAACTCGCTGCACACCACGGCGACCCGGCGGCCGTCGATCCGGCCCTCCCCGGTCACCACGGCCTCGTCGACGCCGCTGCGCTCGTGGGCGGCCGCGAGCTCGGCCCGGTACGCGGGGGTGTCCGCGAGCAGCGGGACGGGCGCGGGCGCGCTGTCCCAGGACCGGAACGAGCCCTCGTCGAGGACGGTCTGCAGGAGCTGGCGAGAGCGGGGGAGATCCGGCACCCGATCACCGTGCCACGTCCGTCGGGCGGGGAGCTGACAGCCGGCCCACAGGAAACGCCCAGTCCGCCCACAACCCGGCGTCGCAGGCTCGACGGGTGGCGGGGACACGTCGGGCGGCGGGACGGGCGGGGGGCACGGCACCGCGGTCGCTGCGGGCCCGGCTCGTGGCCTCGGTCATGGCCCTGCTCGCCGCGGTGTGCGCCGTCGTCGGCATCGCCACCGCGCTCGCCCTGCGGCACTTCCTGCTGAACCAGCTCGACGACACCCTCGCGTCGGCGCGCAGCCGCTTCGCCGGCATCCAGACGGACCGCGGATCGCCCGCCCCGCTCGAGCTCCGTCCCGGGGGACAGCCCGGCGGCCGGCCCGACGGCGGCACGGACTTCCTCGGCCCCGCGCAGTCCCCGCGGACGGTCGGCGCCGTCGTGGTGGCCGGCACCGTCACCGGCGCCGTGGTGAGCGACCGGGGCGGGGACTCGACGGCCGTGCCCGCAGACCTCTACCCGGCCCTCGCCGCCGTCGCGCCCGGGGAGCACCCGGTGAGCGAGGACCTCGGGGAGCTGGGCACGTACCGGCTCGTCGCGAGCGTCGACCCGGACGGATCGGTGCTGGTCATCGGGCTGCCGCAGGCGGACGTCGATCATCTGCTGGGCCTGCTCGCGGCCGCCGAGACCGTCGTGATCGGGGTGGCCCTGCTCGTCGCCGGGGTCGCGGGGGCCGTCGCGGTCCGGCGCGAGCTGCGGCCGTTGGAGCGGGTGGCGGCGACCGCGGCACGGGTGTCGGACCTGCGGCTGGACACCGGCGACGTCGAGCTCCTCGAGCGGGTGCCCCCGGCGGACACGGACCCGCGGACCGAGGTCGGCCAGGTGGGGGCCGCGCTGAACCGGATGCTGGACAACGTCGAGGCGGCGCTGGCGGCCCGGCACGCGAGCGAGACCCGGCTGCGGCGGTTCGTCGCGGACGCGAGCCACGAGCTGCGCACGCCGCTGGCCGCGATCCGCGGCTACGCCGAGCTGAGCGGGCGCGACCCCGCGCTCCCCGCCGGTGCCGCCCACGCGCTCGCGCGGATCTCCTCGCAGTCCGTGCGGATGAGCGCGCTGGTCGAGGACCTGCTCCTGCTCGCCCGGCTCGACGCGGGCCGCCCGCTGGAGCGGCGCCCCGTCGACCTCACCCGGCTCGTGCTGGACGCCGTGTCCGACGCGAGCGCGGCCGGGCCGCGGCACCGCTGGCGGCTGCGGGTCCCGGACGACCCGGTGGTGATCGTCGGGGACGGCGCCCGGCTCACCCAGGTCCTGACGAACCTGCTGGCCAACGCCCGCACCCACACACCGGAGGGCACGCTCGTCACCGCCGGGCTCCAGGTGCGCGGCGCCGAGGTGGTCATGAGCGTCGCGGACACCGGGCCGGGCATCCGGCCCGAGCTCCTCCCGCACGTCTTCGAACGGTTCGCCCGCGGACAGGCGTCGCGGGTGCGGGAGGGCAGCACCCCGAGCACGGGGCTGGGGTTGGCGATCGTCGATGCGGTGACGACCGCCCACCACGGGGCGATCGCCGTGCGGAGCGCACCGGGCCGGACGGTGTTCACGGTGCGGCTGCCCGTCGGTGCGGGCCCGCCGGAGCCCGTCACGCTTCCGGGTGCCGGCGGGGAGGTTCGCGTCTAACCTCCCGGGACGTCCGGTTGCCGTCCACGGGGAGGCAGGCATGACCCAGGGATCACAGCAGGCCCACGTCGAGAGCGGGAAGAAGCACCGCCTGCCGGTGCGGATGCTCGTCGCCGCGTCGATCGGCAACGCCATCGAGTGGTACGACTGGACGATCTACGCGACGTTCTCGATCTACTTCGCGACCCAGATCTTCCCGGCGGGCAACGAGGCCCTCGCCCTGCTCAGCACGTTCGCCACCTACGCGCTGGCGTTCTTCTTCCGCCCGCTGGGCGGGTTCCTCCTCGGCCGCTTCGCGGACCTGCACGGACGCCGGACGGCCATGTTCGTGACGATCCTGCTGATGGCGGGCGGCTCGCTGGTGATCGCGATCCTGCCGACCTTCGAGATGGTCGGCTGGCTCGCCCCGATCCTGCTGGTCCTGGCCCGGATCGCGCAGGGCATGTCACTGGGCGGGGAGGTCTCCAACGCGTCGGCGTACCTGGGCGAGGTCGCCCCGCCGAGGCTGCGCGGGCGCTATTCGTCGTTCTTCTACATCTCGACCGGGACCGCGGTGCTGCTCGCGTCCCTGCTCGGCGCGCTGCTGACCGGTGTCCTCGACGAGGGCCGGCTGGGCTCCTGGGGCTGGCGGATCCCGTTCCTGGTCGGCGGCCTGCTCGGGCTCTTCGGCATGTGGCTGCGCCGCACGATCCCGGAGACCGAGCAGTACGAGGAGAACAAGGAGAAGGCCCGGGAGCTGAAGAACCCGCTGATGCTGACGCTGCGGGAGCACCCGAAGGCGGTCGCACAGCTCGTCGGGTTCACCCTGCTCTCCACCCTCTGCTACTACACGTTCTTCTCGGCGTTGACCCCGTTCGCCGTCAAGTCCCGGGGCGCGGACGCGGGCGACGTGTTCCTCGCGCTGTCCATCGGCACCGCCCTGTTCGTGCTGCTCCAGTACCCGATGGGGATGGCGGCGGACCGGTTCGGCCGCAAACCGCAGCTGCTGTTCTGGTCCGCGGCGACGGCGGTCCTGATCGTGCCGCTCTCGTCGCTGATCGGGCCGGGGTTCGGCAACCTGCTCGTGGTGTTCTGCGTCGGGCTCGCGCTCTACACCGGCATGACCTCGATCGCCCCGGCGATCATGAGCGAGCTGTTCCCGACCGAGGTGCGCGGGCTGGGCATCGGCGCCTGGTACAACCTCACCGTCGCGGTGTTCGGCGGCACCGCCCCGCTCGTCATCCAGGCGTTGTCCGAGGCGGGGGCCTCGCAGGCGTTCTTCTGGTACGTGGCGGGCGGCGCGGTCGTCGCCTTCCTGACGATCCTGACGCTGCCGGAGACGAAGGGGTCCGTCCTGCGCTGACGCGTCGTGCGCGGCCGCCGTCGTTCCCGCGAGGATTTCCGCGCACGCGCGGCGAAGCCGCACTATGGAGCCATGAGCTACGACGTCGAAGCCCTCCGTGCCCGCTTTCCGGCGCTCGCCGCGGGAGCGGCCCACTTCGACGGCCCCGGCGGCTCCCAGGTCCCGGACGCCGTCGCCGAGGCGGTCGCGCAGGCGTTGCTCTCCCCGATGGCCAACCGCGGCCGCGTCACCGCCGCCGAGCGGCACGCGGACGGCATCGTCCTGCGGGCCCGCGCGGCCATGGCGGACCTGCTCAACGCGGACCCGCGGGGCATCGTCTTCGGCCGCAGCATGACCCAGCTGACCTACGACCTCGCCCGCGCGCTGGCCGCGACCTGGGGGCCCGGGGACGAGGTCGTCGTCACGAGCCTGGACCACGACGCGAACATCCGGCCCTGGCTGCTGGCGGCGGAGCTCTCCGGCGCGACCGTGCGCTGGGCGGAGTTCGACCCGGAGACCGCCGAGCTGAGCTGCGCGGCGGTCCGGTCCGTCGTCTCGCACCGGACGAAGCTGGTGGCCGTCACCGGTTCGTCGAACATCCTGGGGACCCGCCCGCCGGTCGCCGAGATCACCCGGGTCGCGCGGGAGGCCGGGGCCCTGGCGTTCGTCGACGGCGTGCACCTCACCGCGCACGTCCCGATCGACGTGGCCGCGCTCGGCGCGGACTTCTTCGCGTGCTCGCCGTACAAGTTCCTCGGCCCGCACTGCGGGGTGATCGCGGCGCACCCGGAGCTGTTGGAGGACCTGCACCCGGCCAAGCTCCTGGCCTCGACCGACGACGTCCCCGAGCGTTTCGAGCTCGGCACCCTGCCCTACGAGCTGCTCGCCGGCACCACGGCGGCCGTGGACTTCCTCGCGGACCTGAGCGGGAAGGGCAGCGAGGACGCCGCGCGCCGGGACCGGCTCGTCGCGGGGATGACCGCCGTCGAGGAGCACGAGACGCCCCTGCTGGCCCGCGTCGAGGCGGGTCTCGCCGAGATCCCGGGCATCGTCGTGCGGTCCCGGGCCGCGCACCGGACGCCGACACTGCTCGTCGAGTTCACGGACAAGGACCCCCAGGAGGCCTACCGCTACCTGGCCGAACGCAACATCAACGCCCCCGCGGGCGCGTTCTACGCGCTCGAGGCGTCCCGCCGGCTCGGCCTGGGGGACACGGGCTCGCTGCGGATCGGCCTGGCCCCGTACACGAACGACGACGACGTCGACCGGCTCCTGCGGGGGCTGACCTCGTTCGTCTGCCTGTGAACACCCGCGGGTGCGGGCCTGCGCTCGGGGAGGAGCCCTACAGGGACGGGCCGGCGTCAGGAAAGCCACATTCATGAAGAATCCTGACATGAATGTGGCTTTCCTGAACCTCGGGAGGCACGTTCACGACATGATCGACGCGTGCGGGTGCTCGTGTCCTTCGTCGGCGGTCGCGGCCATCTCGAGCCGCTGCTCCCGCTGGCCCGCGCGCTCGAGGCCCACGGGCACCCGCTGCTGGTGACCGGCCAGCCGTCGATGGGGCAGGCGGTGCTCGACGCCGGGTTCCCGTTCCTCACCACCGGCGACGACCTGGGGGACACCGGCAGGCGCTTCCCGCTGCTGGCCTACGACGCGGACCGCGAGGACGACTCCCTGCGCCGGGGCTTCGCGGGCCGCACCGCCCGGCGCCGGGCCGCGGACGTCCTCGCACTCTGCCGCTACTGGGTGCCGGACGTCCTGATCTGCGACGAGATCGACTTCGGTGCGATGGTCGCCGCGGAACGGTTCCGCGTCCCGCACGTGACGGTCCTGGTCACGGCCGCGGGGTCCTTCGTCCGGCCCGGGGTGGTCGCACCCGCCCTCGACGTGCTGCGCCGCGAGTTCGGCCTGCCCCCGGACCCCGGCCTGGCGATGCCGTCACGGGACCTGGTCGTCGCGCCGTTCCCGCCCGGCTTCCGGGACCCCGCGCACCCGCTTCCTCCCGGGGCGCTGTCGATCCGGCCGCCGGGCCTGCGCCCCGGGGCCCGCCCCGCGCCCGGCCCGGTACCGCCCGACGCGACGAGGCCCGACGCGACGAGGCCCGACCCGTCATGGCCGAGCCCGCCACAGCCGGACCCGGCGCCGCCGCAGCCGACCTGGCCGATCGCGTGGCCCGGCGCACCGGTCGTCTACGCCACCCTCGGGACGATCTTCGACACCGAGTCCGGGGACCTGTTCCCCCGCCTGGCCGCCGGGCTCGGCGCGCTCGAGGTGAACGTGCTGCTGACCGTGGGACGGCACGTCCGTCCGTCGGAGATCGGGCGGCAGCCGGCGAACGTGCACGTCGCGTCGTTCGTCCCGCAGGCCGAGGTGCTGCCGCACTGCTCGGCGGTCGTGTCCCACGGCGGTTCCGGCACCGTGACGGGCGCGCTCGCGCACGGCCTCCCGCTCGTGGTGCTGCCCCTCGGCGCGGACCAGGACCGCAACGCCCGGCGGGTGGCGGACCTGGGCGCCGGGCTGGTCCTCGACCCGCTCACCGCCACCCCGGCGGAGATCGGCGGCGCGACGCTCAGGGTGCTGCGCGAGCCCGGTTTCGCCGCCGCGGCCCGGACCCTCGCCGACGAGGCCGCCGCACTGCCGTCCGCGGACGCGGCCGTCGCCCCGATCGAGTCCCTCGTGCGCCGCGGCTGATCGCCGCCCCCGCCCGTCGGCAGGAAGGCCACTGCCACACGGAGGGGACCGGCCTGCCCGGCACCCCCCGCCCCAGGGCCGGCCCGCCTGCGGGCGCGCGACCACTCGTTCTCCCTATCCTTGACGCCCGGGCCCGCGCGAGCAGGACGATGGGCGGGCCGACGTCGACGGGAGGGCAGCCCATGGGCGAGGTCGAGATCCGGCCGGAGATCGCGCTGTCCTGGCGGCGCACCGAGTCCAGCGGGCTCGAACCGGGTTCGGTCATCGACACCGACGTCGTCGAGATCGATCCGGCGGGACGGCTGCTGCGGGCCGCGCGCCCCGTGCTCGACGACCTCGCCCAGCAGCTCGCCGGCTCCCGGTACGCGGTCATCCTCGCGGACCGCGACGCGCGCCTCGTCGACGTCCGGCACGGCGTTGCCGCGCTGGGGCCGGTGCTGGAGCGGTGCGGGGCCGTGCCCGGCCGGCTGTTCACGGAGTCCACGAGCGGGACCAACTCGATCGCGACGGCGTTCGCGCTGCGCCGCGGCATCGCCGTGCACGGGCCGGAGCACTATCTCGAGTCCTTCAAACGCTTCGCCTGCTACGGGATCCCCATCCGGGACCCGCTGAGCCGCCGCTACGCGGGCGTCCTGGACATCACGTGCCTGTCCGAGGACGCCACGCCGTTGCTGCGCCCCTTCCTCGTGCGCGCCGTCCGGGAGATCGAGGCGGGCCTGCTCGGCGAGGCCCGGACGTCGCACCGCCGGGTGCTCGCCGCGTTCGAGGCCGCATCGGTGCGGACGGCGGGCCCGCTCGTCGCGTTCGGGGCGGACCTCGTGCTCACCAACGACTCCGCCGCGGACCTGCTGCAGCCGCCGGACCACGCGGCCCTGCAGATGCTGGGCCGCGACGGGGGTTCGCGGTGCGAGCTGGACCTCGCGTCCGGGGTGCGGGTCGTCGCGTCCGTGCGGTCGGTCGAGGGTGGGTTCCTCGTCGAGCTGGAACGGCCGGACCGGGCGGCGCGGCCGTCCCGCACGACCCGTCGGGCGCCGGACTCGCCGGACTGGCACGCGGACCTGCGCCCGGACCTGGTGCGGCACCGGCGCGAGCGTGCGTCCGTGCTGGTGCTCGGCGAGCCCGGGACGGGGCGCAGCGCCGTGGCCGGGGAGCTGGTCACCGACCCGGTCGCCTCCGTCGCGGGCGCCGGCGCCACGGTCGACGACGTCGAGCGGGTGGTCGCGGAGATCGCGGAGAACGGCACGCTCCTCGTCGAGGACGCCCACCTGCTCGATCCCGCGGTGGCCGCCCGCGCCGCCCGCCTGGCGGACGACCACGCGTTGCGGCTGGTCCTGACCATCGGCCCGGACAACCTCCCGGCCGGGGAGGTCGCCGCGTTCGCCGCGCGGTGCCCGGTCCGGCTCCAGCTCCCGCCGCTGCGTCTGCACCGGGACCGGATCCCGGCGCTCGCGGCGGCGATGCTGGCGGAGCGCACGCGATCCGCGACCCGGTTCACCCCCGCGGCCCTGCGGGCCCTCGCCGAGGCGGAGTGGCCGGGCAACCTGCGCGAGCTGGCGACCGTCGTCGGGTACGTGGCCGAGCGCCGCTCGGCCGGGGACGTGCCGGAGACCGACCTGCCACCCGGCTGTCGGGCGGGTGCGCGGGCGCCGGTGTCCGGGGCGCTGTGGCAGGCCGAGCGGGACGCGATCGTGCGGGCGCTGCGGACGTGCGCCGGGAACAAGGTGCACGCGGCGAGGGTGCTCGGGATCAGCCGCACCACGCTCTACCGGCGGATCCGCGAGCTACGGATCTGACCGTCCCGCTCCGACCCGCTCCGACCCGATCCGGCCGGCCGCGGGCCGTGTGAGCGGCCCGGTTCCGGGTACACCTCCGCCGATCGAGCGAGAGGAGATCACCATGAGCGGGATCCTGAGCGGCAGGCGCGTCGCGATCCTGGCGACCGACGGCGTCGAGGAGATCGAGCTGACGCAGCCGCGCCGGGCCGTGGAGGACGCCGGCGCCACGGCCGAGATCGTGTCCGTGTCCGCGGACCCGATCCAGGCGATGAACGGGGACATCGAACCGGCGGGCACGCACCCGGTGGACCGGCGGGTGTCGACGGTGTCGGCGGCGGACTACGACGCGCTGATCCTGCCGGGCGGGACGGTCAACGCGGACCGGCTCCGGATGGACTCCGACGTGCTCGCGTTCGTGAAGGGAGTCTTCGCGGCGGGCAAACCCGTCGGGGTGATCTGTCACGGACCGTGGACGCTCGTCGAGGCGGACCTGGTGAAGGGGCGGACCCTGACGTCGTTCCCGAGCCTGCGCACGGACATCCGCAACGCGGGCGGGACCGTGGTGGACGAGGAGGTCGTCACGGACGGCGGCCTGGTCTCCAGCCGCAACCCGGACGACCTGCCCGCCTTCTGCGCCACGATCGTGGAGGAGTTCGCGAAGGCCTGACGGCTCCGTCGTGCCGTGGGTGGGATCGGCGCTCCGGCGCCCTTTCCCACCCCAGGGGCTCAGGCGGGCTCGGCGCCGGGGCCCCGGTCCGGGCCGTCGGAGCCCTCGTCGGGATCGAGATCCTGCTCGTCCGCGGGCGATTCGGCCTCGTCCTCGTCGCGTACCTGGTCCACAGTGTGTCCCAGGACGCGTTCCTCCATCTCGTCGACCGTGTTCTCGAGGTCCTTCTGTGCGGGATCCTGGTCGGAAGATGCGCCGGACGCGGACTCGTGGTCAGGTGTCGACTCGAACATGGCGCGGTGTGCCCGGCACGCCACGCGATCAAACGCGAAGGGGGTGGGCCGGTGCCCGAAGTACGAGTCATGGCGCTGGGCGTCGACCCGCAGGGGTCACGGCCGCTGCTCGTCCTGCAGGAGACCGACGGCCGCGGCAGAGTGCTGCCGATCGCCGTCGGTGTCCCGGAGGCCCAGGCGGTGGAGCTGGAACGCAGCGGAGCCCGGCCCGAGCGCCCGCAGACGCACGCGTTGATCTGTGACGTCGTCGAGGCGCTCGGGCACCGGATCGACGGGGTACGGATCACGGAGCTGCGGGAGGGGATCTACCACGCGGAGCTGCGCCTCGACGGCGGGGTGACGGTGTCCTCCCGGCTCACGGACGCGGTCACCCTGGCCCTGCACCTCGGACTCCCGATCATGGTCGAGGAGGAGGTGCTCGTGGCGGGCGCCAGCGAGATCGCCGTCGTGGACGTCGAGGACGACGAGGAGCTCGAGGTGGTCGTCGACGAGTCCGGGGAGCCGGTCGTCGACCCGGACGAGGTCGAGGCGTTCCGGAAGTTCCTGGACCAGGCCTCGCCGGAGGACTTCGACAAGCCCTCGTGACCGACGACACGCCCTGATATGTAGGCTCTTCTGTCAAGGGCAGGGTGAAGCGGCGCCCAGGACCGTCG